>DFDG01000156.1 GCA_002367815.1 Opitutaceae bacterium UBA3033
AGCGGGAGGTTTGGGAGAGTTCGTCGGGCTGGGTGTGGAGGACGCGGCGGATGCCGGTGAGGCGGGGATGGGCGATCGCCTCGAGGCTCCGCTCGAAATCTGGCGACTCGGGCCGAGCCGCTGCCACGACGGCTTGGATGAACGAGCCGGGCTGTTCTGCAAGGGCGCAAAAATAGCGGGCCTCGTCGGCGGATTCTTCGCAATCGACCTCCATAAAAACCCCGGCTTGGATGCCGGAGTCATGCGAGGCGTTTTGGTAGTCCGAGAGATCGAATCGCCCAGAGAGGGCGGGTAAACCCTTTGTCCATTCGTAGGTGAAGCGGTCTGGCTCGAGGAGGTGGATATGTGTGTCGATCATGAGGATGGATCAGAACTTGCGGTGCTTCAAATACGCTTCCACCGGATCGACTCCTTGCAGAATCGCGGTGCGCACTTTGTTTTCCGTTCTCAAGACCTCCTCCACCTTGTCGGTGACCTCGGCGATGATCTCTTGCGGGATCACCAGTGCGCCGTCGCGGTCGGCCATGAGATAATCGCCCGTGCGAATGCTAACGCCGCCAATCACAATCGGTTCCCCGAAGCCATCAGGAACCCAGCGCCCGACGACATCACGCGGTGTGTGATAACGGAACCAGACACGGAGACCCGTTTCCAAAATTCGCACAGTATCCCGACACCCTCCATCGCAGAGGTAGCCACGCACACCCTTGTAAACAAAGGTTTCCGCCGACAGTTCGCCCATGTGCGCGAGCGTGTCGTCGTTGGGTTGGCAGATCACCACGCTGCCTGCCGGGGCCCGGGAAAGCATCTTCGGCGGTTCCATCAACGTCGTGTGTCCATCATCGGGCAAGAGGCTAGTCGGCATGAAAAACCTCCTCCATGTCCGCCCACCATTCGCCCTCGGCGCGGTCGGGGAGCGGTTCCTGACACGGCTTGCAGAGCGCCCACCATTCCTGCGTCTTGGGGTCTGCCGCCATGCGGGCGGAGTCCGCTTCGATGTCCGCCCCAGTGTATTCAAAGTAGCTGAACAGATAGTGGTTTCCATCTGGAAGTTTTCGCAGAAAGATGGAGTAGTTGTGGATGTGGCAGTCTTTGATCTTCTCAAGGATTTCCGGCCAGGCGGCCGCGTGCAGTCGCTTGTATTTTTCGAGCTTTTCCGGGCGAAGCCCGATGACGGATCCGTAACGTGTTTTCATAGATTGTATGTTCAGGCGATCTTCGCCGGGGCACCAGAACCTTTCGGGTCGCGGTATTTCACCGTCTGCAGATGCTCGCAGTAAAGCACAAGTTCCCCTGCATTCTTGAAAACCTCGTAGCTTGCCCGATAGAGGCCCATCTCCGGGTATTTGGGGGACTTCTCCAAATCGGTCTTGATCGTATAAATCGTATCGCCGATGAAGACCGGTTTGATGAACCGGAGCTTGTCGTAGCCATAGCTGAAGGCGTTGACGCAGTTTGTTGCCACAAGGCCGAGCCCCACGCTGAAGACCATGGCCCCCGCAATGAGGCGACGTCCGAAGACCCCCTTCTCCTTCGCGAAGATCTCGTCGGCCACATAGGGGTGCATGTCGAGCACAAGCGCGTTGAACTGCATGCTTTCCCCCTCGCTCAGCGTGCGGCGGATCGAGCGGATGCGCCGTCCGATGACGATGTCCTCGTAGAGCCAGTCTTCAGCGTTCCAGATGGGGATGTCTTTGTGTTTTGCAGGGTCGGGGTTTGGATTTTTCATGGTAAGAGATCAATGGGCGACGACGGCCTCGCTGAGGTAGGTTCCATAAGCGAGGGATAGCACCGCAACGATGAGAACCAGAAGAGCGGCCGCAAGGGACGACCGCGTGCGGCCGCGGCACCCTTGCCATTCCCGGAGCACGAGCCCGGTGAGGCTGCTGAAGAGGACAAGCATGATCATGTGGATACCCCAGCTGGAAAACTTGAAGTCTCCCATGCGAACGTGACCGAGCCCGTAGAAAAAGAACTGGCCATACCAGAGGCAGCCGGTGAGGACGGCAAGGGCGAAATTGACGGGCAGGGCCCGGCGTTCCGGGCCGGCCGGCAGCTCGACGTATTCCCCGAATGTCCGGTGCCGGAAATGCAGCCAGAGGCAGTAAAGACCGGTCGTCAGGAACGCTCCGCTGTTGGAAAAAATGTAAACGATATTGCCTTGAAAAACCCCGGCTCCATGGTTGTCAGCCACTTCGGCAATCGGTTCGCCGGCAGCAAGGGAAAAGCCGTAAACTGCCGAAAGAACGCCTGCAAGCAGGCACAACGGCAACCCGATTTTGAGGTTGAACCCGCTGTTTTGTCCATCCAGGTCCAGCTCCTTGAGGCGACCGGCGAGACCCGAGAGCAGGATGCCGACGACGCCGATTCCTATCCCTGCGAGCACCCAGCCCGAGCCGGTGCGGCCAAAGACGGCTGCGAGTTGACCGGAGACCAAAGGGGGCAGCAACGTGCCCAACACGCAGGAAATGCCAATGGCAATCGCGTAGGTTAACGAAAACCCGAGATGCTTGATAGCAAGCCCAAACGCGGTGCCCCCGATGCCGTAACATGCACCAAGAAGAAACGCATTCCGCATCGCGGAGGCTGGAGATTCCTTCAACACCTGCACGAGGTCCGGGATGGTCAGCCAGGCGCCGACCAGCGGCAGAACGAGCCAGCACACGGTCGCCTGGGCCAGCCAGTAGGTCTGCCACGACCAGCGGCGGGTCGCTTTTTGCGGCGTGTAACAAAGCGCTGCGGAACAGGCTCCCACCGCATGTAGGAGGACACCGAGAATGGGATTGGCAGTGATCACAAAAGTTGAAACTCCGCGGAGAGGTTTGCGGTGTGCTGCCCGATGGCCGGCGCCCCTTTGGCGGATTTGTAAATCTCGCCGTCGATGCGGATCGGGCAACGCAGGGTGGGCATTGGTGTGCCCTGCGGGCAGGTGACAGTTTGCTCCATATCGAGCGCCAAGTAGCCTTTGGTCTGGCGCAGCTTCTTCCACGACATGACCTCTGCGCACCAGATATCCGCCGGTTCTAGAATCCCGAGCCAATGCGAGGTGGCATGGGTTTTCAGATGGTCGCGCAGGATGCCTTTGATTTCGTCGCGCCGCGTGAACCAAGTCTTCTTGTCGGTGAACTCGATGAGCGCGGGGCAGCCAAGAAGTTCCCCGAGTGGCGGAACGGCTCCCATGGCCAGAGCGAGGTGTCCATCGGCTGTCGCGTAGATTCCGTAGGGGGCGCCGAGGTAGGCGTGCCCGTTGCTGACCGCGCCTCGGCGGGGTGGTTCGCCGCCATCGTTGAGGTGCGTGGTGATCACCTCAAACTGCAGGTCCAGGATCGACTCCAGGAGGCTCACCTCGACCCGGCCTCCGGCTCCCGTGACCCCGCGCCGGACCAGGCAGGCGAGGATGCCTTCCACGAGATGCGCGCTCGCGGTGAGGTCGGCCACGGCGATGCCCATGGGCACAGGCGGTTCGCCGTCGTTCCCGGAGAGCCAGGCCAAGCCGGACATCGATTGCACGAGCAAATCCTGACCCGGTTTACCAACCCAGGGGCCATTGGATCCATATCCGGTTACGGTGCCATAAACCAAGCGCGGGTTGAGTTCTGTGACCGAGGCAAAATCCAGCCCAAGCTTTTCCATCACTCCCGGACGGAAGTTCTCGATCAGCACATCGGCTTTCGCGATCAGTTGGCGAACCAGGGCCAGATCCCGGGGATTCTTCAAATCTGCCGCAAAGCCTTCTTTGTTGCGGTTGATCGAATGGAAGAGCGTGCTGTCGCCTTCGACTCCAAGGTTTGAGATGTAGAGCTGGCGGCAAATATCGCCGCCGATCGGGCGTTCGATTTTGATCACGCGGGCACCCAGATCCGCAAGCCGCATCGCAGCGGCAGGACCTGCTAGAAATTGGCTGAAGTCGAGGACGATCAGGTCTTGGAGTGGTTTCATGATTTCTTCCGCACGAGCAACAGATGCTCGCAGGCGAGGATGGTTTCATTTTTCTGGTTGAACACTTCCAGCCTTTCGCTCACAACTCCGAAATCGGGTTTCTTGTGTTCTTTCTTATCGACAATGGTGATCTTCACCCGAATGGTGTCCCCGATAAAAACAGGCTTGATGAAACGCAATCGATCATAGCCGTAGCTGAAGGCCAGCGGGTTTATGACGGTCGCAGTCATTCCCACGGCAACGCTGAAGATTAATGTGCCATGAGCAATGCGTTGGCCGAAGTCTTGAGTCTTGCACCATTCGGCATCCATGTGGTGCGGAAAAAAATCTCCCGTCTGTCCAGCATGGATCACAATGTCGGTCTCGGTGATCGTGCGGCCTATGGTCTCCCGCGTGTCGTTGAGTTGATATTCATCAAAAGCAATGGAATGGAACATATAAAATTAGATTTGTCCTTTCCAGCACTGCCGGTAGAAGCGGTTGATTTCGCGGGCGGCTTCGACGGGCTTTGATTTTCCCGCCACGCAGTCGTGGGCGAGCGGTGTCGAGAGATCCTGAAACGCCATGTAGCCAGGAAACTTCCCGCGCAGGAGGGACTCATCGAGAGTTTGCAGCGTGTCACGAAAGAAGTTGGAGCTGGCGGCATTGACAGCATCATCCGTCCATGCTCCCCGATGACCGGGTTGCCCTCCGGATTTGAAATAGACGCCTTTCTGAATGGCGGGCGAGGCAGTAAACTCTGCGTAGTCCATGCAGGCACGCGGATGCTTTGTCTTTGACGAAACCGCGACGCCAGCTCCGCCGAGCGTCGAGCGCAAGCGCTTCCCTTGATGGGTCACCAAGCCCCCTGCTTGAAGGAGGTGCGAGCCGTAACCCAGTCGCGAATAGTTTGAGTAGCCATAGGCGAACGGGCAATACGCACCACGAGACTCGCTCGTCTCAGA
>DFDG01000201.1 GCA_002367815.1 Opitutaceae bacterium UBA3033
AATGGTGCCCGGGAAAGGACTCGAACCTTCACGCCTTACGGCACCGGCTTCTAAGACCGGCGTGTCTGCCATTCCACCACCCGGGCGGGAGAGGGATAATCCGCGAACACTGCCCAATGGGGCGACAGGGGCAAGCGCGTTGTGGAAAATCTATGTGGTTATGGTCGGTCGGAACCGAGGCAACAGTCGTGGAACATTATGCCGCTCAAAGTCCGCCGCTAATTGCAGCAACCGTGCTTCACTCCATGCCGGACCGACGATGGATATGCCGATCGGCAGTCCCGACACATTGCCCGCCGGCACCGTAATTGAAGGATAACCCGACACAGCGGCCCAACTGGAGCTGCCTCCGGTATAACTGTCGCCATTGATCGGATCGATGATCCAGGCCGGCCCATTGGTGATCATCACCAACGCATCGAGCTGATGCTCAGCCAAGGCCTGATCGATACCTTCCGTGCGGGAAAACTGCCGACACTTCGTCCGGGCATCAAGGTAGGCTTGCTCGGTCAAAGGGCCCTTGGCTTCCGCCTGCTCCAGATATTCCTGCCCGAAATACTGCAACTCCTTATCTTTGTTAACCCGATTAAACTCAATCAACTCGGCCAGTGATTTCACGGGAGCGTCAGGTCCCAGTGAGGCGAAATACGCATTCAAGCCGACTTTGTATTCGTAAAGCATCACTTCGAGCTCGGCAGTGCCCATCTCCATCATCGAGGGCATGCTCACCCGATCGATAATCTCGGCTCCGGCAGAACGCAGCACCGTCAACGCTTCCTCCAATACCACATCGAGTTTCGGATACGAGCCAAACACATCACGCAAAACGCCGAGGCGTGCGCCTTTGAGCGCAGGTTGTTCCAAACCGATGGTATAGTCAGTGGGCAAATTATCCGGCCGATCCGAAATTGTCGCTCCGTCGCGTGGGTCGGTTCCCGCGATGACCGAGAGTAGATGCGCCGCATCACGCACTGTGCGCGCCATGGGTCCAGCGGTATCCTGACTGGATGAAATGGGAATGATACCCGCTCGGCTGACCAATCCCACGGTGGGCTTCATGCCCACAATGCCACAGACCGCCGAGGGAGAAACGATCGAACCATCCGTCTCCGTGCCGATGCCCACCACGCAAAGATTCGCTGATACCGCCGCGCCCGTGCCGGAACTTGATCCGGAGGTGTTGCGATCCAAGGCATGGGGATTCCGCGTCTGCCCTCCCCGGCCACTCCACCCACTGATCGAATGGGAAGACCGCAAATTGGCCCATTCACTGAGATTCGTTTTGCCCAATATAACTGCACCGGCCTGGCGCAATTGCGCCACGACCGTCGAGTCCGCCATCGGTTTACTATTCATCAAAGCTAAAGAACCGGCGGTCGTATGCATGCGATCCGCCGAATCCAGATTGTCCTTCACCAGCACCGGTATCCCGTGCATCGGCCCGCGAGTTTTTCCGGTGGCGCGTTCCCTATCAGACGCACGCGCGATCGCCAAGGCATCGGGGTTGAGCTCGATCACAGCGTTTAATTTCGGTCCGGCCTGATCGATCGCGGCGATGCGATCCAAGTAGGCTTGCGTCAATGCTTCCGCTGTTACCTCCCCTGCCGCCATGGCCTGTTGCAATTGATCGATCGTCGCCTCCATCTAGGGGAAATCTTCAGTCATGCCGGAGAATTCCTTTTTACCGGAAGTGGCCATCGAAGTTGACTGCGCCGTCGCCAGCGCTGCGCCAGCCACGAGGGAGCTTTGCAAGAACTTGCGTCGATCGATCTTCATAAGTTTTCAGGTGGTGGCTTCTCCCAGTCGGTCGCCCATCCGGGCGTAAGTTTCCACAAAGTCCGCGCTCTGCGCTACCAGATCATCATCAAAGCGAATCCGGCCGCGCTGAAACAAAGTAATCACGCAGGACCCACCAAATTTGAACAAGCCCTTTTCCACTCCCTTGGCCAGCGACCTGCCCTCCACGTAAGTCTGCTTGATGCTGCCGACATTGGTCGCGCCCACCTCGAGCATCGCCACCGGGCCAAACTCCGGTGATTCGATCAGCGTCAACATGCGCTTGTTCTCCACCAGATAGCGGATGTTTTTACGCAGTGCGATCGGGCTCACCGAGTAAAGCCAACCTTCGATCAAGGCGGGTGTGTTCGGTTGCCCGTTCACGGGAAAATGAAAGCGATGATAATCCACGGGACACAGGCGGGAGATCAACATCGCCCCACCGGCAAACTTTTCGCCCAGTTCTGCATCACCGAGTAATTCGCTCAGGGTAAACTTGGCACCCTTAACATAAAATCCCTTGGCGGCATCCACATCAGGAAACACCAAATGACGCCCGTCTGCCGGCATGATCGCCGTCTGTTCGCCCTCATCGATCGGACGGCACTCCGGCTTGAGCGCCCGAAAGAAAAACTCGTTGAAGTTGCGAAAATCAAACGGCGATTTCACGAATTCATCGACGTCCATGTTGTAGTCGATGATGAACGGTAAAATCTTCAGCGCACTCACGCGCTTGTTCATTTGCCAGCCATAGAGCGAAGAGCATAACCGCCGTTTGGCCATCAGCGAAACCCCCAGCTGCCCCAGCCTGTTCTCGTAGGCAAATCGCAGCCACTTTTCTCCGAAGACCTGTTCCGTCTCCACGGATTTCTTGTAACGATCGTAGTAGCGAATGGGAACAGCGGCAGGCATGTCGATTACTCAACCGCTTCAACCGACGACGTCAACTCAGCCTCTTCCGTCCGTGCCCCCACCAGTCTCTTCGGCCAACATTTTTGCCGCCTTCTTTTTGTCCGCATTTTCCTGCGCTTTTATAACGGTTTTCATACTGCGTTGGCGCAAGGCTTCATAGATCGGCGTATTGCCCATCGCTTCCGCCACGCCATAGGCACACAGACAACTCACCAGCAAAGGCAGCATGAATCCATACGTGCCGGTCAATTCGATCATCAAAATAATCCCCGTGAGCGGTGCGCGCACAATCGCGGTGAACAGTGCGCCCATGCCGAGCACACAAAACACCTGCGGGCTCATCCCCGCCACGCCCATGACCTGTTCAACTCCGGCCCCGAACCACAATCCACCCAATGCCCCGAGCACGAGTAGAGGCGCAAAAATACCACCCGCCGCACCCGAACTGTAACTCACCATCGTAAGCGCAAAACGGGCGATCAGATAGATCGGCAGCAACCCCACGGCGATGGAACCGGACAAGGCCAGTTGCACCAATTCGCCACCGGAGCCCGCCAGACCCGGCACGGTCCAACCGACAAAACCGACAAAAAGTCCGGCTGCTGCCCCCACGGCAAACGCCGGCCATTTCAACAACCGTTCCCGCAGTCCAATCGTCGCAAGCAATCCGCGGTTAAAGAACACCCCCACCCCACCCATGGCCAAACCCAGCACAGCCGCCCATGGCAGTGAAGCCACCCCCGGCGTCGTAAGACCGATAAAATGAAACACCGGCGACTCACCCACTAAAAATCGCGAGACCACATCGGCCGTCACGGAAGCCAAAAAGGCGGCCACAAACATCACCGGGGTAAAACTGCCATGCAGCTCCTCCAGCACAAAGATCAGGCCCGACAAGGGGGCATTGAACGCCGCCGCCAATCCGGCTCCCGCCCCGGCGCTCATCAAGGCCCGGCGTTCACCTTCACCCGCCTTCACCTTGAACCATTCTGAGACCATGAACCCACTCGCCGCTCCCATTTGCACCGTGGGGCCTTCCCGCCCCAAGGCCAAACCTCCACCAATGCCCAACACTCCGGAAATAAATTTAACCGGGAGCAGTTTTTTCCATTCCGGTTCCGCCTCGCCGCGCAGCACCGTGCGCAAATTGGGAATACCACTGCCGGCCGCATGCGGGGCATAACGCCACACCAACCACACCGCCAGTCCACCCCCGATGCCGCCCAAACCCAAAGCCACCGGCAGGCTGATCCAGCCATCAAAATTCTTCACCACGTGAATCCGCATCTGCTCCACCCCTTCCACCGCTAAACGGAACAACGAACCCAACAGCCCGGCCACCAATCCGACCAAAATGGCCTTGATGATGATTTGACGGCGGCGGACTTCACCGGCCCCCAGCCCGAAACTGTTTTCTGCGTGCACAATCCACAGTAACAAGATCGCCCCCCTGCCTTACAAGGAAGTTTCCGGATATGCAGTTATCCGACTCACATTTTGTCTATGGCCGGAAGATCGAACAGATATTCATGCGCGTGTAGCTGGGGTCGGTGACCCCGGTCCGAATGCGGGATCAAGCCTCCGCGGCCACCCTACTTCGCTGAAACTTCGGCGGACAGACCGGCTCCGGCTACATGCGACCGTACGGTGGCGGCTAATTGCCTGACAGATTACACCATCACCAGAGCTTCATCCTTGACCGTGAACTTCACTTCACGGCCGTCGGCGACTTCCCCGCTGATGAGGGCCCGGGCGAGCTTGGTCTCGATCTGGCGTTGTAGGAAACGTTTGAGCGGACGGGCGCCAAATACCGGGTCGTAACCCTTCAGCGCTGCCCATTCCTTGGCCTGCTTGTCGAGCACCACGGTCACGCGGCGGTCGACCAGACGCTTGTTCAGATCGACCAGCAGCAGATCCACGATCACGGTGATCTAGTCCAGCGTCAGTGGTTTGAACAGAATTGTCTCGTCCACGCGGTTGAGGAACTCGGGTCGGAACGCTTTGCGCAGCTCCGCCATCACGCTCTCGCGCACGTTTTCGGAAATCGTATCCCCGGTCACGCCTTCGAGTAGGAAGCGTGAACCGAGATTGGAAGTCATGATGATGATCGTGTTCTTGAAATCGACCGTGCGACCCTGACTATCGGTGATGCGACCGTCGTCGAGCACCTGCAGGAGCACGTTGAACACATCGGGATGCGCCTTTTCGATTTCGTCGAACAGCACTACCGCGAAAGGCTTGCGCCGCACGGCCTCGGTCAACTGCCCGCCCTCGTCGTAGCCGACATAACCGGGGGGCGCGCCGAGCAGGCGCGAAACACTGTGCTTCTCCATGTATTCCGACATGTCGATGCGCACCATCGACCCTTCCGAATCAAAAAGAGTTTCGGCCAAGGTCTTCGCGAGTTCCGTCCTGCCGACTCCCGTCGGACCGAGAAACAGAAAACTGCCGACCGGACGTCGCGGATCCTTGATACCACTGCGGGCACGCAGAATGGATTCAGTAACCAGGGTCACCGCCTCGTCCTGTCCGATTACCCGTTCGTGTAGCACATCCTCGAGTCGCAGGAGTTTCTCCTTCTCGCCTTCGACCAAACGGGACACCGGCACGCCGCTCCATTGAGAAACGACCTGTGCAATTTCCTCTTCGGAAACTTCCTCCTTAAAGAGGGTGGTCGTCTCGCCGTGTTTCTCACTCTTCTTCAACTCGGCCTCGAGTTGGGGAATCTTCCCATGGCGCAGTTCCGCCACCTTGTTGAGATCGTAGGCGCGTTCCGCTTTTTCCATCTCGAGACGGGTGGCCTCGAGTTCCTCACGAATCTTGCGCACCTTGTCGATGGCTGCCTTTTCCTTTTCCCAATGTCGCTTGATGATGTCGGCCTTTTCTTTGGCCTCGGCCAATTCCTTCCGGAGGGTTGTCAGGCGCAGCTTGCTCGCCGCGTCCTTTTCCTTGGCAAGAGCGGTCTCCTCGATTTCGAGGCGCAATGCCTTGCGCGAAAGTTCATCCAGCTCTTGCGGCATGGAATCCATCTCGGTGCGAATCATCGCACTGGCTTCGTCCATCAAATCGATGGCCTTGTCCGGCAAAAACCGGTCGCTGATGTAGCGATTGGAAAGCGTCACTGCGCTCACCAGCGCGTTATCCTGGATGCGCACGCCATGATGCAGCTCGAAACGTTCGCGGAGCCCGCGCAGGATCGAGATCGCATCCTCCACGGTGGGTTGATCAACGAGCACGGGTTGGAAGCGTCGCTCGAGGGCCGCATCTTTTTCGATGTGCTTGCGATATTCGTCGAGCGTAGTCGCGCCGATACAGTGCAGCTCACCGCGCGCGAGCATGGGCTTGAGCATGTTGCCCGCATCCATCGCGCCATCGACCTTGCCGGCGCCGACGATGGTGTGCAGTTCATCAATGAACAGAATGATGCGGCCCTCGGCTTGCTTGACCTCGGCCAGCACGGCTTTGAGCCGTTCCTCGAATTCACCGCGGTATTTCGCCCCGGCCACGAGTGCGCCCATATCGAGAGAGAAGATGGTTTTGTCCTTCAACCCCTCAGGCACATCACCACGCAGGATGCGTTGCGCGAGACCTTCGACGATAGCAGTCTTGCCCACGCCGGGTTCCCCGATGAGGACGGGATTGTTCTTTGTTTTGCGCGAAAGAATGCGGATGGTGCGGCGAATCTCCTCATCGCGTCCGATGACCGGGTCCATCTTGCCCTTGCGCGCCAGCGCCACGAGGTCGATGCCATATTTTTCCAACGACTGATAAGTTGCTTCCGGATTGTCGGTCGTCACACGTTGTGCGCCGCGAATCTCCTGCAACACCTTGAGCACCTTTGAGCGATCGAAACCGAAGCTCTTGCAGAATTTTTTGAATGCCTCGGGTTTGCCAACTTCGAGCAAACCGAGAAACAGATGTTCGACGGAGACATACTCATCCTTGAGCGTGGTCGCTTCATCCTCCGCCTTGGTCAGCACTTCCTGCACGGCCTGCGTCACGTAGACTTTCGATGTGTCGACATTGCCCGTAACCTTCGGCAACCGATCAAGCTCACGCTCAACCGCCAATTGCACGGCACTGGTCGTGATATTGAGTTTATCAATAATCCCCGGCACGATGCCATTTTCCTGGGCCAAGAGAGCGGAGAAAATATGCCATGTATCCACCTCGTTGTGCGTGCGGCGACGCGCCAAAGCCTGCGCATCGGTAATCGCCTGACGTGACATTGTGGTGAGTTTGTTGGAATCCATAGTAATGGGGCTATGCATATCACGGACCAATTCGGCAGGTTCCCTGTTCCCCGTTGGAGCCAGCTTGTCCACATATCGCTGTGCCTAACCACCCTCAGGATGACACACTGCGGGACAGGTTGGCCGTTGCAACTCTACTTGCCCTCACGGGAAGCTTCCCCGATGTTTTGTCCTCCAAATGAGACCCGCCGGACCCAAAAAAGCAGCCAATGCCTCATCGGCGACAAATCCGGCAAGATCCATCCCCGTCCCGTCGGGTGATGGACTCATGCGGCTCCACTCCAAGCCTAACCAGCTTGCCGAGTATATTCGCCAGTCGATCCGCAGCGGAACCCTCGCCACGCCCTTGCCCGGCATGCGCCCTTGGAGTCAGCAACTCGGGGTGAGCCGCCGCACGTTGAATACCGCGCTGCAAATTCTCGAAAGAGAAGGACTGCTCACGCTCCTTCCCCGCGGAGCCCGGCTCAATCCTGACGCGGTCGGCAAAGCCCCAACCAATACGAATGCCCCGCGCCGGGTGCGCTGGTTGATCGACGGCACTTACCGGCACAACCTCCACACGCATCATATTACATTTGATCTGTTGCACGAACGTCTGCGTGTGCGGGGCATCGAGCTGAAATCGGAAATCTGCACGCCCGTCCGTCTGCGTGAAATCGCCCGACAGGCCGCCAATCGCAACGAACTCCTCCTGCTCGGTTCACTACCCGCCGCCTACCAGCGCCTCTTTGCCGAAACAGGAAAACCCGCCTTGGTCATCGGCGAGGTTTGCGCCGGTCTCGCCCTGCCCTACGTCAACACCGACCAAGCCGGTGCCGTCCGTCATGCAACCTTCCGTTTGCTGCGCCAAGGCCGCACCCAATTGAAACTCGTCCACGTTAAATCGGCGGCGGCAGGCATGCGCAGCGCTCAGGCCGCCTTTCGCGCCGCCTGCACCGAATGGACCAAGTCACCTGTGAACTCGCAGCTCATCGCCACCGAACTCGATCTGACATCCCTGCTGAATTCCATGCGGAGAGTCACCACCCAAATCAAACCGTGCATGGGCATACTGGTCCTTTCGCCCGTGCCCGTCGGTATGGTCGTCACGGCCTTGCTCCAGCACGGCATCAAGGTTCCTCAACAAGCGGAGGTCGTCGCGCTCCTGCACTCGGCGCAATCCACTCTGCTCTATCCCCCACCACCCGCCTATGCCTGGCCCATGACCGCCGTCGTGCGTGAAATCACCCGCGCATCGGAACACTTCTTTGCGACCGGAGCCCTGGCTCCCGGCGGCAAACTGCTCACCGCCGAGATGGTGAAGGTATGAATTGTAGGGAGGGATCGCCTGATCCCGCCTTGGAATTATTTGAATGATCGATTGACTATTGGCCACCTGAGGTCCGTCCGGAGACGGACCCTCCGATCGCGCCTCACTTCACCGTGGATTCAATCCCCCGCTTCGCCAACTGCTCTGCCAAGCTCGCCTTGTAGCGAGCATAGGCATCTTCGTCGCGAACCGTCGATGCTCCGTAGCAGAAAGTCGCCACGGCGCGGCGCGTTCGGTTGGTTGAGTTTACGCCGCTCCAATGAATCGTGGCGCTCGAGTGCGCCACCGCATCACCGGGCTGAAGTTCGATAGGAACACCATCAACTTTGGATGGATCAAAGCCCAACAACCCTTGGCTGAAGCCGAGCACCCCGCTGGACCCGTGTGGCTTGATGCCGTCCCTGTGCGAACCCCGCGCATACCACAAAC
>DFDG01000168.1 GCA_002367815.1 Opitutaceae bacterium UBA3033
CGGCCAGATCAGGAGTTAACCGCAGCCCGCATGGACACGGTCTCACCCGGGACCTTGGCCTTCGCGGCACTCGAACCATTTAACGAAGGATCGGCTGGTTGCGCCGGTATTTCCATGAAACCGAAGGTCAATGTTATCTCCTCCACAATTGCGGCCTTCTCCTGTCCAACCCGGATAGCCCCTTCAAAGGTAGCCAAAGGCATTTTAGCGCGTTTCGGTTTAATGGAAAGAGTAAGGATATCGCCCGGGCGGCAAACTCGGTGCGCTCGAACCCCCTCGCAACCGGTAAAGAAAATTGTGCTCGGGTTAACCATCTTCCCAGGCTCAGCGGTCATGCCTTCCAGCAAAAATAGCACCGCCAACTGTCCCAGTGCTTCAAGCATGATCGAAGCTGGCATCACCGGATTATCCTTGAAGTGGCCTTGGAGGAAAAACTCTTGGCCAGTAATTTTGTATTTGGCGTTGGCGCCACTCGAACTCACTGAACCCTCATTGAGAAACAGGAAAGGAGGCTGAATCGGCATCACTGCCGCAATATGTTCAATCGGAAGAAACTTGGTGGGTTGCGGCAAAGGCAGGCCGCGAACTTTGCAATCAATGAATGTTTTTACGTCTCCCACCGTCCGCAAATTGCGCAGCTCTTCGTTGTTTATAGTCATACTGAGCACTTCTTCCACGAGGATAACTATCTCCATCATGGTGAGGGAATCGACACCCAGATCCTCTATGAGTCGTAGATCGTCGTCGGCATCTTTCAGTTTCACCCGAAGGTCAGGTTCAACAAAACGTTCGATTACACCGATAACGACGGCAGGTAAATGCTCTGGGTTTCCAGTCTTCTGAAATTGCACCGCCGCCTCGAAAGTCGAAGGGGAACAGCGCTTTAGCGACTCGCGCAACGCAGCTTCGCCTTCAGGCGTAAAAGACTTGGCCTCTTGAGTGAAAGGCTTGCTGGTGGCCGACTTGGGTTGAAGTGCTTCAGACATTACGGCTTCTCTTATGTTATGGGCTTCCCTAATGTAAATCCATTTTTTAGACGTCCGCTAGGGACGTATGAGTCGATTTTCAGGGTCAAGAGCCATAGTTTTGACCACTATTTAACATGGAGTTTATACCGGACGCTTGCTCGACCAGCGATATAAGCCTCCACTGGGCTTTGATTTCCTGCCCTCATCCAGTGCCATTTCATGCGCCCAACCCCACTCATTATCATCACTCATGAGTTTTTTCCCCATCGCGGAGGGATCGCAACTTACGTGGAGGAAATTGCCAGTGCAGCTGCAAATTTGGGACAGGATGTCGTAGTGTGGGCTCAATCCATCCCAAACGACGTGTTGGAAAAAGCATGGAAATTTAAGGTGAAGCGATTGCGCCTGACCGGTTCGCATGACTTGAGCTGCCAAGTAAAGCTGGCCAAAGAGCTGATTATCCATCGGCGGCAGTTAAGGAATGCGACCGTATACCTGACCGAACCAGGGCCCATGTTCACTTTGATGTGGCTGCAGTTTTTCTCGGCCTTCCGTCCCAAGCACATCCTGCTGACTTTTCACGGTTCGGAAGTCTTGAAATTTCATCGTAATCCAATAATTCGACCACTGGCTCGGCGCCTGATCCGACATGCCGAAGCCATCACGACTTTGACGGACTATACGCGTAACCTCCTGTCGAAAAAATTTCCGGAAGCCAGCAGAAAAACTGCCATCGTGCCCGGAGCTCTACGGGCTAGTTTCTTTGCATCACAAGCGACCACAAAATCCAAATCTGACCGAATAGTTATTCTTACCGTGGGTCGTCTTCATCCCCGCAAAGGTCAATTACAGACAATGGCAGCCTTGGCCGAACTGCCTCCCGCGGTGAGGAGCAACATCGAATATTGGCTCGTGGGCACGGCCAAAAAAGGCGACTATCCAGAACGGCTAAAACAGTGTGCTGACCGTGCCGGTCTAAATGTAAAGTTTTTGGGTGAACTAGCTGATGACCAAATCAGTTCGATTTATGATCAAGCCGATATTTTCGCTCTTACCAGTATCGAACACAAATCAAGTATCGAGGGGTTTGGACTGGTTTATCTGGAAGCATCCGCCCATGGGCTGCCTGTGATTGCCCATAACATAGGCGGAGTCAGCGAGGCGGTGAAAGACGGTCAAACAGGGCTGCTCATTAAGCCAGATCAACCGTCCGAACTGACCAAAGCTTTTAGTAAACTCATTTCTGATCCTGAATTGAGAAATCGTTTGGGCACGGCCGGTCGAACTTGGGCCCGCCACAATAGTTGGCAACGATCCGCCGAATTGCTAATTGACACAATCCATTCAAATTCATCGCCATGATTACTTCGCGGAGCCAAGTCACCGTTCGATACGCTGAAACCGATATGATGGGCGTCGTTTACCATGCAAATTTTATGCCTTGGTTTGAAATTGGCCGCACCACTTTGCTTAAGGAACAAGGCCTGCCATATCGCGAATTGGAAGCCCAAGGCTACCGGCTACCGGTTCTGGAAATATCGGCCAAATATCATCGCCCAGCAGTATACGATGATACCTTGACCATCATCACTGTGCTAAAGGAAAAACCCTTGTTGCGGATCCGACTCAGCTACGAAGTTCGCCGGGGCCACGAATTACTCGCCACCGGGGAAAGCAGTCATGCTTTCGTGGATTTGCAGGGCAAACCGGTTCGCCCACCTCCAATATTCGTTGAGCGCATGAACGCGGTTTTTTTCCGTTGAAGCTGGCTTCCCGTGTTTTCGTTTCATTCGGCCAGGGCATATTCCTCCAGCACAGTTTGATCGGTTTCCTGCTCTCGTGAAACGCTCAACAATCCGAGGCCGCCCAATCGAATAGCCGCCCAAACCGCGTGCACTCTCACCAAGGATAACTCATGGGTGGCAAGATTAACCAACGTGGGAAGCAAGGACCCATCCCCACTGTTTCCTGCGACCACACACGCATTGCGTAAAATACCGGCCAGCTTCAGTCGCTTGATCGGAGTTTTGCGAAATATCGCCGCAAACGTAACCGGGGTAAGGTTCAATATTTCCAGCAACGAAATTCCAGGGATATCTTTTCGAGCAGAAAGGAGCAATTGCCGACCCGCACTGGCAAATCGGTTCCAAGGGCAGACTTCGAGGCAGATGTCACAACCATAGATATGCATCCCAATGCCTGATCTCAGTTCACGGGGAATGACTCCTTTGTTTTCTATGGTTTGATAAGAAATACATCGCCGTGCGTCCACCACCCCCGGAGAGGCAAACGCCTGGGTCGGGCAGGCGTCGAGACAACGGGTGCACTTGCCACAAAGTAAACCCACATCGGCAAATTCTGTTTTCTGTGATCGCACCGGAGCGTCAGGCTCCAAATCAATTGTCGTAAGCATCGATGCGAGAAACAGCCAATTGCCGTGGCGTTTCGATATCAGCATCGCGTTTTTTCCCACAAAACCCAATCCCGCTTTCGCCGCCCAACCCCGCTCGATTACCGGCCCCGTATCCACATAATAGCGGTATTCCGTTGGACCCACTTTGAACAACTCTTCCAACCAACGACCCGCCTGCTCGAGAGCAGATTTTATGGTGTCGTGGTAGTCTTCGTATTGTGCATAGCGCGCCCATTTCGATCCAGCGGGAGTTGCCTCACCCGACCAATAGTTAACCCCCAGCATAATGATGGATTTTGCCTCCGGTAACACGCGGTTGGGATGAAGGCGTTTTTCAACCGTGCGTTCCATCCAACCCATTTCACCGTGCATGCCGGCACCCAGCCACGCTTGCAATCGATCCCCCGGCAAATCGTGCACCCTTGCCACCCGCATATCGTCGAAACCGAGCTCAATCAATCGCTCGCGCAGGATCTGTTGACGTGGGTCCATTTATCAAACCGAACGATCGAGATCCCTGACAAAGTCAGCTGCCTCCCGTTTCCAAGTTCGAACCACATGGGAACCAACTTCAGTGAGTGGACGCGCATCAGTCAGAATCACCGTGCCGGCACGTTTGTAGATCGGTTCACGTTCAGCATATAGGGCACGAATTCTTTCCATGGGATTATCCACATCCAACAAGGGTCGATCCCGATTTCGCTGGGTCCGCTCCAGCACGGTAGCAAACGAGGCATGCAGACATATGACGACGCCCTTCGCGCATAACCGTTCCAAAACGCCCGGTTGGACCACCAATCCTCCGCCACAAGCGATGATGGTGCGTTCCGGAGGATGCCCCTTTTCAATAAAGGCCACCTCCATGGCCCGAAAGGCCGCCTCGCCCTCCTGGGCAAAGATCTCCGCGATCGATCGGTTTTGTTGGCGCTCAATTTCGTGATCACTGTCGATGGCCCGGAATCCAAGTCGACGCGCCGCCAGCCGGGCCACCGTGCTTTTACCGGTGCCCATGAATCCAACCAAGTAGAGATTAACATCTGCTGCGTTCATCTTGCCCTTACAGGCAACGGGGTCGGCCGGCGCTTGCCAAACACGAAAACACCTTGGCCTCGCGCCAGCTTTTATGCTCCATGGGTCATGCCCGACATCATCCAGGATTTTACCTTCGCCAGTGACAACACCGCCGGGATGGCCCCGGAGGCACTGGCCGCCCTCACCACCGCCAATGCCGGGCACGCTCCCTCCTACGGTAAGGACGAGTGGACCCGACGCGCACTGGAACTGGTCACCGGTCTTTTCGAGACCGACTGTGAAGTGTTCTTCATCTTCAACGGCACGGCGGCCAACGCGGTCGCCCTTTCGGCACTCTGCCAAAGTTATCACCGGATATTCTGTCATGAATACTCGCATGTCGACGTGGACGAGTGTGGCGCCCCCGAATTGTTCACCGGTGGCGCCAAGATCATCCCCCTTGCGGCCCCGGACTGCAAGTTGACCCCCACCTTGGTGGAGCGCGCGGTGCTTAAACGCACCGACGTGCATCATCCCAAGGCCGGGGCCCTCTCTCTCACACAATCCACCGAGTGGGGCACGGTCTATTCCCCCGCTGAGATTCGCGCGCTTTGCGCCACGGCGAAGCAACATGGTCTGACGGTGCAGATGGATGGCGCACGCTTCGCGAACGCGGTCGCCGCCACGGGTGTCCCACCGGCCGACCTCACTTGGCGGGCTGGCGTGGATGTGCTCTGTTTGGGGGGCACCAAGAACGGCATGAACACCACCGAGGCGGTCGTGTTTTTCAATCGGGAGCTCGCCCGGGATTTTGCCTACCGCGTCAAGCAGTCCGGTCAACTGGCCTCCAAGCAGCGCTTCGCCTCCGCCCAATGGGTCGGCATGCTCGAGTCCGGTGCCTGGCTCCGCCACGCCGCTCATGCGAACGCCATGGCCCGGCGACTGGCCGCGGCGCTGCGACCGTTGCCGGGGGTCAAATTCATCGCGGAACCGGCGGCCAATGGGGTGTTCGTCGAGCTACCCGCGGCCACGGTCGAAGTGCTTTGGGCCCAAGGCTGGCACTTTCACCGTTTCATCGGGAACCACGGCTACCGGTTGATGTGCTCCTGGGCGACACCGGCGGATACGGTGGATCGCTTCGTCGCCGCGCTGCGCGCGGCCCTGCCGCAGTCCTGAAAAAAGAAAGCGCCTCCCGTCGGGGAGGCGCTGGAAAAATCAAACGGTATCGACCAGATTATTTGGCCGCGGGCGTTGCCGGAGTGGGAACAATTTCGAGCAATTCGATTTCAAAAATCAGGGATGAAGCTGGCGGAATACCACCGGCACCCTCATCACCATAGGCCAAAGACGGTGGAAGATAGAGTTTTATCTTACCCCCTTTGTTGATGAATTGCATTCCTTCGGCCCAACCTGGAAGTGCCTCACTTAGCGCAATCGTCAGGGGTTGCCCCTGTTGTTCCGAACTGTCGAATACTTGGCCATTGAGCAACATACCTTTGTAATTAATAGTTACGCTGTCGGTCAGCTTGGCATTGGGCCCCGTGCCGGGTTGTTGGATTTCATAGCACAGGCCATCAGGTAGGGCGACGATACCGGGTCTGTTCTTGAGTGAGCTAAAGAACGTCGCGGCGGCGGCCAGATTACTCAATTTGGCTCGTTCAACGGCCGCCTCTTGGCGTTCACCAATAAATTCGTCCATCATTGGACCAATTGCGGCCAAATCGTATGGCGGCTCTTTCCCGCCTGCAGCCTGGGAAACACCCCGGGCAAACGCTTGGATCTGCTGTGGCGTGAATTGCAAATCGGCAATACCAATCCGAGCCATCACAAACCAGCCGAATGTCTCTGCCAATTGATCATTGGTAAAGTTCGTGACCGGGGCTGCAGCGATACTCGCGGGAGTCTTCGCAGCGGCATCTGATGGGATGTTTAATTTGACTTCATGCGCGAGCAGAACGGTCGAAACGACCAAGCCAAGGAAGCCGGTCTTTAAGGGGATCATGAATTTCATGGTGGTTATGGAATAGGATGAGAAACTGAAACACGGTTTTTGTGCCGTAAAGATTTGGGATTTGCCAGTGGCTTTGCACAAAAGCAACCCATTACTCCCCACTTGTGTCAGAGTGGGTTTAACACATTCTGTCTCTCACCATGCAAACCGACCAATTTTGGACGAGCCAGGACGGCCAAATCCTCAAGCTGAAAAGCAAGGACAAGCATACCATGTCCCTGACGCTGGCCTTCTGGCCCAGAAATCCCAAGGAACTGGAATTTCTCGAGTCCTATCTTTCGGATCTTCGTTTCACCGAACGCAGTTCTCTGGCCCGGATTGGCATCGAAATGAGACTGCAAGGTGCTCCAACCATGGACGGCCATCGGGTGGTGCTAAAGGCCGAGGCCTACATCTATGATCAAAGTTTCCCCAACACTCCTTATTGGAAAAAACTCCTGCGTTTGGGCACACCCATCGGCCGATTGTTCTATGCCCCGATCTCAGCAAAACTTTCCAGCAACGAAATCTGGGACGCTATCCAAAGCAACGCCCTCAAGCTCCCCAATACCATTTCGATTGATTCCAGTGGTCGGGTGTTTTTTACCCCCCATGCACTGAGCTACACGCTCAACCCCAGGCTACAACAACTCAACTTTGAACATATCGTGAGTGGTTATGCCGGCCGGTCATTTCTCGATAAAGTCCAAGTCAGGTGCGATGCCGCCCCGCTGACCATTCCCCAACAGTCGGGCGTCCTCACGAGCTGCTCCATGTATCTCAAGGAGCACTATGTCGTGCTTAATCCAGGAGAGGGAAACTTTGGACTGCACACCAGCGCTGTGCTTCTCGATCCCATCAAAACTTTCGGCACAAACATCATGTTGGAGATCTACAACACCGGCGATCATCCCGTGGTTAATCCCATGGTATCGGTGGAGGTCTTTCGCGCCCCACCCTACACTGATCCCGAGGCAAAACGCCTTACCAAAAAACGGCAACGGCTGCTCGGCACCGCCCAGACTATGTTCAAATGTCTGGATGAATTTCCCGCCCGGGAAAATAGCGCCCCCTCTCCTCGCACCAAAATCACCGTGCGCGGTCAAAGCGCCACCGTGGAAAATCGCACGGTCCTCGTCCGGGCCAACGACGAGGAACTGCGCACTCTTTTAAATGAGAAAGCCTGCCCCGTTGGGAGTCATACCTTGATTCAAGCTTTGGACGGAGCCCCCAGTGATGCGGACACCCTACTGGTTGATTATTTTCCCGATCTGCTCGAACACATGGAGCTGATCACTCGGCTCGGAGATATGAAGCTCAGGCGCATCATTTTCCGGCACGCTTCACGCACACACGGTTATTTCCTCTCCAGTAATGCGCACGCTCGGCTCGATACGTTCTATGCCATCGGGATTAAAGTCTATTGGTATGACGAACTGACCAAAGACATCTACCTCCACACCTACAAAAGAGACCATGGATTCTTCGTGCGTGAAGAAATGTCCCGCAAATTCCAGGAGAGCACCATCCTCGCATTTTACGGTTCCGCCGTCGGGTTGAACCAAGCTGACACCGATCGTATTTCGTCCTTGGTGGACAAGCTCACCGGCTTTCTCGGTGGCAACCTCGGAGTGCTGACCGGCGGTGGTGGTGGCGTGATGCGACTCGCCACCGATCAGGCCCGCAACAAAGGTGCGCTCACCGGCGCTTGTTTCTTGGAACTGGAAGCCCAGCCGCCGGAGCTCGGTGTGGATTTTTTCAACACTTTTCAGGAAAACTCCCGTCACTTCCGTCAAAAGTGGTTTGAGGCCGCCGATTTTTGCATATTCAACGTAGGAGGAGTCGGCACCCTCGAGGAAATCGGTATCGAACTCTGCAATCTCAAACTCGGTATCCGGCCCCGTGTGCCCTATGTCTTTTTCAACGCCAAGTTCTGGGGCAATCTTCGGAAACAAGTGAAACTTATGATCAGCGACAAACGTGCGCCCGCCTGGATGGCTGACTACATCCTCTTCACCGACGATCCCGATGAAGTGGTGCAATTTTACCGGAAGAAGCTGCAGGTGTTGTGACGCCTAGGGAAACGCTGATTAAAGGCAGC
>DFDG01000064.1:0-6274 GCA_002367815.1 Opitutaceae bacterium UBA3033
CGATGGGCATGAGCAATATCCGGGAAACGCCCACCCCATAACGTCGCGCGGTAAATGAATGCCCCAATTCGTGCAGCACCACACAGGCGAAGAAGGCCACGACGATGACCAAACTCCAGATTAACCCCGTCCATAGTTCGTCCTGCCAACCTTTATAAGCGACATAGGCCAGGAGCAGGAAAAACGTCCCGTGGATCGAGAGTTGGATTCCTCTGATCTTAAACAAGTGCATTGACCATGATAGCATGATACCCCAACAAACCCGGAAGTTGCAGTTTCGCCAGTATCAAGTTGGCATGAGGCCTGCACACACCTTCCGATGACCGATCCCACCTCCACCACTATTCTCCTGATCGACGATGACGCCGAGGTGCGCTATTCCCTGACCCGGGTGCTGACCACCCAAGGTTACAAGGTGATCGAGGCCGACAGTGGAGAATCCGGCGTGGCTGCCGTTAAAAAAGGACCGGCACCGGATTTGATCTTTCTCGATATTCGGATGGGTGGAATGGGCGGCATCGAAGCCCTGCAGCATATCCGCTCAACCAATCCGAAACAGTTGGTTATTCTCATGACTGCGTTTGGGACCGCGCAAACCGCCATTGAGGCGATGAAATACGGGGCCTTCGATTACATCATGAAGCCCTTTGATCCGGCGAAGGTGCTCTCGCTGGCGGCTAAAGGCGTGCAGGCGCGGGCGGATATGCAAGCCGTGGGTGACTACAAACCCACGGTGAATCCCGATGATTACCGGGAAGGCATTGTGGGCTCTGCGCCGGTCATGCAGGAAGTGTTCAAGGTGATCGGCCAGGTCACGGCCAGTGACGTCACCGTCATGATTACGGGAGAAAGTGGCACCGGAAAGGAATTGGTGGCCCGTTCCATTTGGAAACATTCCCATCGCGCCAACAAACCATTCATTGCAGTCAATTGTGCCGCGATTCCTGACAATTTGATCGAGAGTGAGTTGTTTGGTCACGAAAAAGGTTCTTTTACTGGGGCAACCGTGCAACGCACCGGCAAATTCGAACTATGTGACGGTGGGACGATTTTTCTCGATGAAATTGGCGACATGGCTCTGGCGACTCAGACCAAGATTTTGCGGGTCCTGCAGCAAGGTGAAATCCAGCGAGTGGGCGGCACCGGCACTTTGAAAGTCGATGTCCGCATCCTCGCGGCTACCAACAAAGACCTCGAAGGCATGGTCAAAGCCAAGACCTTTCGCGAGGACCTCTATTATCGGCTCAATGTGGTGCGGATCAAGATGCCCCCACTGCGTGAGCGTCAATCTGACATCCCTCAGATCGTCGATTTCTGTCTGCAAAATCTGGCTAAGGAAAAGAAAACCCGGGTCAGCAAAGTATCCCCGGAAGTGCACGCTCTTTTCGCAAAACACAACTGGCCGGGCAATGTGCGGGAATTGGAAAACGTGATTTATCGCAGTGCGGTTATCGCTCAGGGCGACGCGATTCTGGTCAAGGATTTGCCGGCCGATCTGGGTGGTTCGGTTTTGGATGCCGGGGGGGCAGCTCCCGTGGCAATCAAGAGTTTGACCGCTCCAGAACTGACAGTGGAGACCGCTTTGGATTTTCTGCACCTTGAGTTATCTGCAAGCGACGAGTTGATGCTGCCGGTAGTGCAAAAGGGGCTGGCTCAACGCACCTTCACGGCATTGGGCCATGATGAGGCGGCAACAGCCAAGCGGCTCGGGCTGACCAAACCTGCGCTGAAAAAACTGCTCAGCTAATCATGCTGCTTCACCCGAAGGCTACGGTCCTTCCGTTTGCTCATCAAGGTCCCTTCATTACCACGGGGGATGGGGCCGTTTTGTGTTTTGATAAAAAACATGCTCATCGCAGTGTCGATGAAGGAGTGTCTTGGGAATCATTTGCGCTCTTTCATGATTCCGGAATTTATGCTCCCTCCACTGAGCGCACGTTGGTGTGCACCCGTGCCGGCACAGTGATTGCGGCATGGGTCAATCTGCAGGAATTGCAGCGAGGACTCGGCAATAACTGGGGAGGGAGTGACGAGGAATTCGCCCATTGGATTCTGCCTGTTTACGTTTGTCGCAGTCATGATCATGGTCGCACTTGGGATGAACCTATCCTGATAAATCGGCCATGGTGCGGCTGTGTGCATTCGATGATACAAACTCGCACGGGCCGCATCGTGCTGGTAGGTCAGGAAATTATTCCGGCCTGGCGACATGCCACCGTGATGTTTTTTTCGGATGACGATGGTGCCTCTTGGCAACGCAGCAACGTGCTCGATATCGGGGTGGGTGAGCACGATCACGCCGGGTCTTGTGAGGGAACAGTGATCGAACGGCGAAACGGTGACCTTTATCTGCTGATTAGAAATGAATCCGGTTTTCTATATGAAGCCACTTCACATGACGATGGCCTAACCTGGTTGAATTTACAGACCACCACAATTCCCTGCGTCACATGTTGTCCCCAGATGGGTCAACTGTCCGATGCCACGGTGGCTCTGCTTTGGAATGCGCCACCGCGCTACGATCCGGCTGAACCTGTTTCCCGTGATGAGATGTCCATCGCGATATCCCATGATGAAGGTGTTAGCTGGGGGGCACCGATCGTAGTCGCGGCGGATTATGACCGAGAGCGGGAGCTGCCTGAATACATCCGTGCTTCGTATCCTTATCTTTACGAACGCCGCCCTGGCGAATTGTGGATCACGGCCATGTATGGCGACGTGCGGATTAAGATCGACCCCAGCAAGCTATCTGCAGGTGAGATTTCGCTACCTCCACTTGTGGTAATGTTTGGTGACTCCACCACTGCCCGGCGACCGGGCGAGGTAAAAGCAGTTTATCCGAAACTTGTTCAGCAAAAACTCATTGCCGCAGGCCTGAATCACGTCGTCGCCAATCGCGGAGTAGGCGGCCACAATACCAGCCAAGCCATGGCTCGGTTTCAATCCGATGTGCTGGCACTACAGCCACAGTTGGTGGTGATCCAATTCGGGCTCAACGATGCCGCGGTTGATGTATGGCAGGATCCACCCGCGACAGGGCCACGCGTCGCCCAGGATACCTACATATCAAATTTGCGGCAAATGATCATCCGTCTCAAGACGCAGGGAATTCGGACAATTTTGATGACTCCCAATCGCATGTATTGGTCGCCGGCCTTGCTCGAACGCTACAGCAAGCCGCCGTATAATTCTGCCGATCCGGAAAGTTTCAATCACCTGCATTTGGATGAATATTGCGCCGCGCTTCGTGTTCTTGCTGCCGAAGAAAATATTCCGTTGGTGGATATCAATCAGGTTTACCTGGATGCGGATGCACCGCGAAAATTCCTATTGGAGCGGTGCCAACAGCATCCCAACGACCTTGGACATAAACTCGTGGCGGACCTGCTCGCACCGGTTGTCATTGAATTACTGAAGAAAGCTTAACGGGCTGCTTAACCATCCTGTCCTTACGGTAGCTTGATGTAGCGGCGACGGGCTTTGCTCCGGCCGGTGGTCGCTTTGCGCAGGCTCGGATCACTGTATGATTGATGGCGATAGCCGCGGAGATCGGGATTGGCGGCACACTCAATCTGAAATTTTTGCATGCGATCAAACACCTCGAGCAATTGGGTGGGCAGGGGATAATTATCGAGACCGGTTTTTTGCAGCACCAATAACAACTCATGGGCCGCCTCCAAAGTGGATAAGCATCCGGCTTGGGGTTGCTGCTTGATTAAGTAGCGGCTCGGAGCCGTGGGGGTAAACATGATCCGCGACAAACGCTGCAAGGATGGGCTCAAACGCAACATCTTGCGGGCGCCGCTCCAAGTCGAATCGAGGATGAATACCTGCAGGGGTTTGACGGTTAACGTTTTAGCGAGTGGGGCATCACTTGATAGATTGTGCGCATCGGTGCCGGGATAAAGCAGCACGCTGTAGTAATGATCATCTGCGATGCACCGCTGGACCGCCACGTGATCGTCAAATTCCTTGCCGACCAAAATTTCACTGTTTGCCAGACATAGATGCGTCAACCGGCCGGTGTTGGCTTTTTCGCGTTGAAACTCCTTTGGGTGCATCAAAAAGATGAATCGAGTCCGCGTAGACATCGCCTGCAGTGAATCACACCAACAGTGCTTCTGGGGCCGGAAACAACGATAGCAGGTTAAACGACTCATTGGGTGAAAAGATCAAGAGGGGGTGAAAGTTCAGAAGTGTAAATGATGATCTCCCAGCATCCCGTATTATCCGCGTTCATATCTTCAGGGTTACCCATTCCCGGGCTCGCTTATTAATAACGCGTCGGAACTGTGGAGAGTTTATGCGCGCATTCCTTACGAACCTCATCAGTGACATCAAAGGCCTCGACCGCTCGGTGCATGTGTTGATTATCGGACAATTCATCAACCGATTCGGCAGTTTCGTCATGCCCTTTCTCGCACTCTATTTGTCCGGAATCGGGATTGGCATGGGCAATGTCGCACTGGTGCTGGGGGTAATGAGTGTGGGCGGCATGTTTGGACCGATCGTTAGTGGCTACCTGTCTGACGCCATCGGGCGGCGTAATACCATTGTCGTGGCACTCATTAGCGGCGCAATCTCGACTGTGGCGCTCTATCATTGCCACACCTTGCCGCAATTTCTGGTGGTGGGCTTTCTGCACGGTTTCTGCGGGTTTCTTTACGGGCCGGCTTCCAATGCTCTGCTCACCGATCTCGTGCCAGAGGACAAACGCGCCATTGCCTTTGCCTTGATGCGCTTGGCGATCAATGCGGGGTTTGCGGCCGGTCCTGCCGTGGCTGGCCTGCTTTTCACCCGGGCACCGATGCTCATTTTTTACGGTGATGCCTTTAGCACTTTGGTCTTCGCCGGCTTATCCTTCGCGATGTTGCCCCATGGATTGCGCACCGTGGCAGGTCGGATTACCTCACCCAAAGTGATCTGGCAAAGTTGGCGGGAAGCCCTGTCCGATATGCTGCGCAATCGCCCCTTTGTCTTTCTCATCCTCTCAACCTTGTTGATGGAAATCGCGTTTGTGCAGGCCTTCAACGTGCTCGCGATCACCACGACTGGTCGCGGTCTCAGTGCGGCGCAATACGGCGTAGTGATGGCCCTCAATGGCGTGTTGATTATCTTTCTTGAAATTCCGCTTAATCAATGGGTTCGCCGCTTTGATCTGCGGCGGGTCCTGGTCATCGGCATTATTCTGGTGGCCGCGGGCTGCGCCTCATTTGGTGCGATGCGCACCCAACAGGGTTTTTTCATTGGCATGACATTGTTTACCCTCGGCGAAATGTTAGCGCTGCCGATCAGTATGAGTTATGCCAGCACCCTCGCACCAAAGGCTTATCGGGGCCGCTACTTTGGACTTCGAGGTATTGTCTGGGCGACCGCCGGGTTGATGGGCAGCAGTGGAGTTTGGTTTTATGGCAAACTCGGTGACCACTGGTGGTATATCGCCGGGGGTATTGGCTTCATGGGTGCGGTGCTTATGTTATATTCCATGCGCTTCAGCGAGAGACCAAAAGTTTCGGAGTAAAAGCGAGAGAGGGAAAGCCGATCCCTCTTCTTATCTTCTCTACGTCAAACTTGGACCGGAGGCGCTTCGAGGTTTAGCAACGCCTCCTGCACCAATGGGGTGCGGCGACGATAATAGAGTGCGAGTCCCCCTTGATAAATCAGCGTCACGACCATTACCACACCGTAGAATACGTAAAATATCAATCGGATCAAGGTGGTGAGCTCCGCGGTATCCACCCCGGCATCCGTCAGAATTTGTTGCATCTCCGGTGTCTGGTTGCTCAGGGCAAATTCTGCGTCGAAGCTCCCGAGGCGAGAAGCCGCATCCCGTCGATGTCCTTGCGACGCAATTTGTGATTCCCTTTTATTTCAGTGATACCGCCCCAAAGGACCAAGGCTCCAATTGCACATCCGAACAAATCGCCAAACAATAGTGAAACAAGCGCGCCCAATCCGGAGATGATAGCGACGCTCCAGCCGTTTATTTTCGAAAGCCGAAGCACACGCGCGTGAACAGCAGTGGGGGAAGGTTGGGCCATTTCAAGAGTCTGGTTTTTATTTGGATGGTGGCAATACCCACTTGGGTGACACTGCATTTCCCGTTCATTCCACGGATTTCACTGCTTGCTAAAATGAAGTTAGAGGCACGCACGGATCATATTTTGACGTGCCATATTCGACCCGGTGGCCTAATTGAAAAATATGCGCACGACTTCCAAAGGATGTAGCCAACGAAACCAGAATGGTTTCACCTTGGTGGAAATCATGATCG
>DFDG01000064.1:6415-7834 GCA_002367815.1 Opitutaceae bacterium UBA3033
TGATCGTAGTAGTGATTATTGGCCTGCTGACAGTTCTGGCGATACCTGCCATCCAACGCGTTCAGATTCGTGCCCAAAACACCCGCTTTATCAGTGATCTGCGCACTTTCAGCCAAGCGTTTGAAACCTATGCACTGGAAAACGGGACATGGCCACCCAATGCCGGTTCAGGCATTGTGCCCTCGACTTTGGTTGGCGCCATAAGTTCCACGGCCTGGACCACCACGAATACGATTACGATTGGGGGGCCATGGAATTGGGACGTGAATCGTATGGGTATTGTGTCAGGAATCTCCACGACGGGTATTACTGCCTCGATCATTCAACGGCTGGATATCGATGCTGCAATTGATGATGGCCATCTGTCCACGGGTCGTTTGCAATATCCTGGGTCGTTTCGACTACGTTCTGGAAGAGTGATGTGCTGCTGGAGTGTTTGGCTACAGTGCAGGAAAGATGGTTCCGGATATCCTGCTTCTTTACTAACTATGGCTTGGCGCATAGGCCCTCAGATTTACCGTCAGAACATTCATGAGACTCATTGCGTTGGCCGGGGTGATCTGAGAGTGTCGCCAACTTACTCCACCGATTCACCTCACTGATTCATATCCATGTCCCAAGATCCCCAAGCAGACTTTGACCATTCCGTGCTCGATAAGATCGAATTAAGCCCTGTCGGGGCAGTGGCCAGCACTCCATCTTATCAGGACGCTTTGCGTCGACTCTATGCTGCGCAACAGGTTTACGGGCACGCTGATCACAAGGATGGCCATGTCACGGCGCGATCTTTGGCTACTTTGCCCATCTTTCATGCTGCCAATTTGGCGGAATTTATTGCCGGGAAAATCACCGAGGAGCAATTGGAACCCAATGCGAGTATCTACGATCGATATGTGAAATCCTTGCCCGTCGATTTGCATGAACGCGCGGAAGCCTGTCGCATTATGGTCATAGGTAAACCGGCTCACCATCGGGCCAAGCACGGCGCTGAAGTCGTCCATGATCCCATGCATATGTTATTTCTGGTCCCCGGCGCGGGACCGCATCCTGGGATACCGGGCAATTATTTGAACGGGGCGCTATTTCATATCGGGGCCGATGAAGCCACCGGCAAGTGGGTGATAAATGTGCACGATCGGGATGATGGTGCCGCGGAATTCAAAGTTACCCAAAGGGCCAATGCGTTGGCCATGCTTGAGGATGTGCTGGCTAGCGCGCCGTTTCATCTTAGCGAACTTGAGGCACTGGGTTTCGAAATGAAGTAGCAGGTTTGCGACTCCGGGATTCAGTCACGGTGCTCCCGGGGTTTCATTCGCCGGGCAACGTATTAAAGCAATTTGCTAAATTCTCCGGAGCGACCGGATTGGACGTGACGGCGGTATACGGCCCTTCAGAAAGCTGAACCCTTACTTTTATGCG
>DFDG01000122.1 GCA_002367815.1 Opitutaceae bacterium UBA3033
ACAAAACGGGGGTAACTTCAGTTTTATTCCGGCTCGGCGGTTCCTTCCACCACCCAGTCCTTAGCTTCGGGAACTTGGAGGCAAAATTCCCGCAAAACCGCACTGAGATGCTCGGCATAACGAAAATGTGCCCCCATCCCAGTGCGCAACTCCGCCTCATAAATAAATTTGTCGGCATGCGTGCTGTGCTCAAAAGGTGTCTGAGCTCCCAGTAACAATGAATATACATAAGCCGCAGACCCGCGCTGCATCAACTCGCGGGTCAATTCGGCTTGTTCATCGAGCAAAGCCTGATGGTTCGTATGCTTGATTTCCTCCGGCAGATAAAATCCGGCTTGAATCAAAGGCGTGTAGCGATGCCCGGTGCGATGGCGGTTGAGATCGCGTAGTTCGGCAATCGCCATGTTGTTCCACGCAAACCCGACCCGCATACGACGGGTCGCTGTGCCTTGATAACCATATCGATTGGCCCGATGGCGCAATGCCTCCTCCACGGGTTGTTCTTCTTGCAACCAAGGTGGGCTTGATCGATCAACCTTGACCCAGACTTTATCCTCCAGGTGAGCCGTCGACAAACGGGTCAGCCCCATTTTCAAGCTGCACTCGAGTTCCTGGTTTGCCTGCGCTTGGAAAGACTTGTCCGCAAAACTGTGCCGCATCAGACGCGGAGACTGTTTCATCAATTCCTCCCGGATTAACTTGGCCGCCGCCCTCGCCTCCGGGTGGGCCAGAGAATCGAGGTATTTCACGGTGGTCGCCCACATGCGTGAAGACTGCACGAGCCCGACATTGGTGCGCGTGGCCAGCGGGATGAAATACCGCGCGCGATCCAAAGCATAGTTCTTTCGAATCCGGGTGATGACCGCGGGTTTGGCATTCTCCGGCACCCGCACACGGTCCGGTTCCGAGGTGCCGAGGGCATCAAGCCGAGCATACTCGGCTTGATAGGCCGCAAAGGATTTCCCCATCAATGCCCGCCAACGCAGGGCCAGATCTTCCGGGATACCAATCTCAGCCGCACTGGGCAGGTTGGTCTCATCCATGGTGATATAGCGGGTGCTCGACTCCTGTCCGTCCGCCATCTGCGCAATCTCGAACAACTTATAGGCCAGCCACATTGAGATATCGTCGAGAGCCACAGCCAGACCGCCGGTCAAACCGCCAATTGAGGCGTGCCCATAATCAACAAATTTAAGGATGCGGTCGATCGAGGCATCCGGATTGGCCAAATCAACCTTCTCAAGTATCGCACCAATCCCATCGTTGCTGCGCGAATATCGGGCCAATACCGAAGCCAACAATTCAGGTGTGACTTTGGGTAAATCGGCGGCGGTCGGGGGCGGGACAATGGCAAGACCGGTTATTCTCATAGTGCGCCCTCAGTTCTCAGGCAAAGCCGCTGAGCCGCCAAGCACGAAGCCTGATTTTTCCGGACAAATATCAAATGCCAGTCCCCGCGGTCACTTGGACTTGGCGCTTCGCTTAAGTGCACGATGCCACGCTCCGGTATATTCAATCCGGGCAGCCCGGGCATCGATCCAGGGATGCGGCTGGCCACTCAGATAATAGCCGTGGCTGTAGCCCATTTCGGGGACAACCCAGAGGGCGCCTCCACTTTTTGGTCCCCGCAGCCAACAGACAAAGAGCTCCTCCACAAAGGCCAGATAATCCAGAAACTCGGGGGTCAGTTTACCTTTACCATTGGTTACTGGCACCTGACAGTGCTGGCCGTTGAAGGGTCGTAAATGAAAGATATTCGAATGCTGGATCAACTTGGGCCAGACGAGCAGCCGCTCTGCATAATTGGAAGGGACGAGGTGCTTCACGATGGCCAGATGCGAATGGTCCCACGTCGTGGGCATCAGTTTGCCCGTCTGCTTTTTGTAAAGGCGGGCAATTTCCTCATATTTCTCCGGCGTCTCAGTGGAAGTATCGCGATGAGTTTCAAGGTGAACCTTCACCCCCACTTCGTCGCCTGCCTTGACCAACTGAACTGCAGTCTTTGCCGCCTTGGCCAGCGGAGAGTTATGATCCAACAGCTGTACATTGAGATAAATCGCACCCAGATCCCGTTGACGGATCATCTCTTTTTTGGCCTTGGCCACATTGGAACCATCCATTCCTCCCATTAACTTCAAGCCTAGTTGCTGGCAAAGCCCGGCAATCTTCTCATCGGGAATGCCCGCAAACCCATCGAAGCCGGCAGCCTTCACCGCTTTGACTTTACGTTCCATGGACCACTCGTGCTTGGCACTGGGAAAATTGCTCATGCTCCAAGGCGTGGCGCATTGAATCAAACGGGGGGCTTTTGCAGTGAGGGAGGATTTCATAAGAATGTGTTTTCGAGCAACAGGACGGCACCCGCCAGTATTAACGGGGCAATTCACGTAGGTTCCATTGCACGCAATCGGCGTAGCGGACTTTGTCTCCGCCAAAGATATCGAGCGCACTCCCGATGGTGAGGTCGACTTTGCCCTGGCTCAGTGTTTGCACGGTCTGGATATCCTCGATGGAATTTACTCCTCCCGCATAGGTCACCGGAATGGGGGAATTTTTCCCGATGAATTCCACCAGCCGCGTGTCGATCCCCTCGCATTTGCCCTCGGCATCAGCGGCATGAATCAGAAATTCCGCGCAAGAACCGGCTAATGCTTTAAGTGTTTCAGCATTGATGGGGAGATCGGTAAGGGTTTGCCACCGATTCATCGCCACCACCCAGGTATCGCCCAGTAGCCGGCAACTCAGGTCGATCACGATGCGCTCCTGGCCCACCTCCGCCACCAACGCATCCAATCGTTCGGGAAGCAGACGGGCATCAGCATCGAACAACCACGAAGTCACGATGACATGGCTCGCCCCGGCCTCTAGCCAAGCGGGAGCATTGACCAGATTAATCCCTCCACCGATATGAAATCCCCCGGGATAAGCAGCCAAGGCCGCGCGGGCCGCCTCATCATTATCCGGACCCAGTTTGATGACATGACCACCGGTCAATTTGTCCGCTAGATAAAGTTTGGCAAAATAACTGGCCGGCTGATCGCTCACAAAATTCGTCTGCAAGGCAGAGACATCGTCACTCAAGGTGCCTCCAACAATCTGCTTCACCTTTCCTTCGTGAAGATCGATGCAGGGGCGAAAACGTGTCATGGGAATAGGACGAAGCAGGGTTTACCGCACGTCTTCAAACCCAAAACGTCCTGTTTCATTCCAGCCAAGGGTAGGGCCGGCCGGCCAGGACGTTCTCTGATTGAACCCCGCAAGCGGATTGAGGTGGGCCGTGCGCTCCGGCTACCGATTCAAAAACCATTCGCCGAGACAGCCTTGATAGACCCCGAGGATCACCGTGGCTACTGCGAGTGCACCCAAAGTTATGCCCAGCGGCCATTGCACTGCCGTGTGAGCAGGGCGGTCCTCGGTTTCACCTTCGAGCAGCGGTGCCCGCCAGGTCTCAAAGTAGGCGGCCTTGATCCACCCGAAATAGTAGTAGATCGAAATCACGACCCCGACGATTGCGATCGCCAACAGTGGGTAGAGTCCCGCTCGGAACGCGGCGATGAAAATGAACAATTTCCCGATAAAACCAGCCAGTGGGGGAATACCCGCAAGTGAGCCGAGACCAATCGCCAATATCAGGCCAAGAAACGGACGCTCCTTGGCGAGACCGGTATAATGATCCAACTCCTGATCAGCATCATTTTCGCCCGCCACATGTGCCATCACGCCAAAGACCGCAAACGAGGCGAGTAGGTAAACAAACAGATAGAAATAGACCGCCCCCAGCGCAAAAGGGTTGGTCATGGCGGCCACGACACCCATCAAAAGGAAACCTGCGTGTGAAACCCCGGATAGCCCGATGAGTCGTTTGACGTTGTGTTGGGTCAACGCCGCGATGTTGCCAAAAATCAAAGTGGCTCCGGCCATGACGGTGAGCACCGGCACGGTGAGTGACGCGTAAGGGGCAAACGTGGTGGTCACCAACGTAAGCAAGATGGCAAAACCCGCGCCCTTGGAGGCGACTGCCAAAAAGGCCGTCACGGGCGTGGGGGCACCTTGATAAACATCGGGAATCCAAATCTGAAACGGAAAAGCACCGATCTTGAAAGCGACACCGGACAACACGAACAGGATGCCCAGGCTGGCGATAAAGTTATTGGGATTGGCCGCGAGAAACTTCTGCAATTCAGGAAAACTCATCCCACTCACGGTGTGATCCGGCAGCATGGGATTTCCTGCTACGCCATAGAGTAACACGATGCCAAACAGCAAGAGACCGGAGCTGAGGGCGCCCATGATCAGGTATTTGAGCCCGGCCTCAAGGGTCAGCGGGTTGTTGCGGAAATAACTGACCAAAATGTAGAATCCAACTGTGACGGTTTCGAGGGCCACAAAAAGCATCACGAAGTGATTGCTCTGCGCGAGGAGCATCATCGCGGCGCTGACCACGAGCACCAAATGATAGAATTCGATGCGCGGCACTTTCTGTTTCGCCATGCTCACGGTCGCGATCAGACTGACCAGAATCGAACAAAGCAGGGAAAACACCCGCATAAATTGTCCATCACGCGTATGATGCAGCATGCCATTGAAAGTAATTTCCCCGACAGACGGAGCATCAAACGTGAAGAGCAAACTAACCAACAATGTGAGTTGTCCCACAATCGCGATAGTCGGAATATCCTTGTGCAGTTTTTTGGGCAGGAGGATTTCGAGCACCAATAATGCCAGGGCGAGCAGGCCGAGGGTGATTTCCGGAAATAGCGCGCTCCACATGTTGGAGGCGGCGGCGGCCTGAAGAAATTCGATGTTCATGGCGGCGAAAATTATTGGTCAGTAATTGATGCCGGCAAGGCACCGGCGGCCGGCCATGCGGGATGCAAAGCATCATTGACTGGTTCAGTAATGGATTTCGGCCAGAAACCGATAAAGAGCAGAGCAGCGAGCAGGATTATGGCCGGAATTTTTTCGCCCCAGCGCAGATCAACCGGAGGGTGATCAGCGATAACTTTGGCCAGAGATTCAGTGGGTGAACCAAAGAACACCCGGGCCACGGCTCGCAAACCGTAGATCGCGGAAATGATGATACCCGCCACCGCGATGGCGGTGTAGAGGTGGGAAAAATTCCACAGGGCGACGAAAATAGTCAGCTCACCCCAAAAGTTGGCAAAGCCCGGCAAGCCGATACTGGCCATCGTGGCCGCCACAAAGAAAGCCGCGAGCACGGGAGTCTTTTGCGCAAGGCCACCCATTTCCTGCATATCAAAAGTGTGCGTGCGGTGATAAATACTGGTGGACAACAGGAAGAGCAACGCGACGGATAAACCGTGGGCAACCATGAGAATTACGACACCACCCGCTCCCATACTGGTGAGACAGGCAATGCCAAGAAACGCATAACCCATGTGCATGACTGAACTGTAACCGACCATCTGTTTGAGGTCGCGCTGAGCCATGGTAATAAGTCCAACCACGAGCACATTGCCGAAAGCCGCCAGGATCGCGAGGGTGGTGGCCCAGTGACTGGCGCCGAAAGGCAGCAAAGGCAACGCGATCTGGATCAGACCGTAGAGCCCAAATTTTTTAAGCACTCCGGCATGCAGCATGGCCGCCGAACTGGGCGCGGCCCCGTAGCCCAGTGGGGCCCAGGTGTGCAACGGCCAGATGGAAACCAGAATGCCAAAGCCAAACATCAGCAGGCCAAAGCAGTATTTCTGCAAACTGCCGGTCAGGGGTTGATCCGCCAAGGCATGGCGCAAAGTGATCAGATCAAAACTGTTCGCCCCACTCTTCACATAAATTGCGATCAGCCCGATCAAAGAAAGCATCGCCCCCAAGGTGAGATAGATCGTCATCTTCATCGCCGCATAGTTGCGGTCCCGCCCACCCCAAACGCCGACCATGATGAAGGTGGGAATCAGGGCGAGTTCGTGGAAGAAGTAGAAAAAGAAAACATCAATACTGGCGAAGACACCCATCAGCCCACCCTGCATCACGAGCAGAAGCATGAGGTAAATTTTAAGGCGTTCCGCACCCGACTGGATCGCATAGAGTCCTGCGGCCAAGCCCACTAGACCGGCCAAGACGAACAGCGGCATGGAGATGCCGTTGAGCCCCAACTTCAGGCCAATGCCCAGACTGTCGAGCCCGGTGGAGTAACTGGTGGCGAAAGCATAATCAGCACCCATCTGCGGGGGGAAATGATACCACGCATGCAGGGCCAACAGGGCAGGCAAACCGAAGCCGACATAGGCCAGCTTGACCGAGTAGCGCTTCGGCAAACCGAGTGCGATGGCCAGTGCCACCGCCAAGGGTGAAACGATGGCCAATAAGAGAGGATCAAAGGGCAGTTGGCTCATTGCAGATTAAAATAGTCCCGAGGTCAGTGCCCAGAGCGCGACCACGCCGAGCAGGAACCAATACACATAGGCGTGCAGACTGCCGACATGAAGCGAGCGTGCGCCCAATCCAAACAGACCGACCAGCCCGGAGAAGCCGCGAATGATCAGACCCGCAAGGAAAACTTGCTCCAGAAAATTGAGCATCATCGCGAAGCGCTGCTGCACCTTCGCCACGTAATAGTTGTAAAGTGCATCAAATGATTTCTTCAGGCCGGTGAGACCATGGAAGATACCCGTGGCCTTAACTTCCAAGGCATCCATTGGGTCCGATTTGTAATAAAACCAGGCACTGAGCGAACCACTCAGCAACACCGCCAGACTCGTGTAGAGAATGGTGTTGTGCGCCGCTCCATCGGCATGGGGCACCAAATGCGCGAGCGCTCCGGCAAATTTTGGATATAATCCCAGATCGAAAAACCATGTGCCACCAAAGATCGCCAGCCCGGCCAGCACCATCAATGGCAGGGTCATAGAGAATCCACTTTCATGAGCATGCTCAGCATGCTCCGAACGGGTTCGACCGAAGAAGACCAGTTTCCACATCCGCACCATGTAGAACGCGGTCAGCACGGCGGTGAAGACGAGAATGCCAAACACGGTCGGATTGTTCTGATAAGCGAGGAGTAGGATGGCATCCTTGGAAAAGAAACCAGCCAGACCGGGCATACCAATGATCGCGAGCACCCCGATGGTAAAAGTGATGGACGTGACCGGCATCTTTTTCCACAGGCCGCCCATCTTGAAAATATCCTGCTCGTGATGGCAGCCCATAATGACCGAGCCGGAACCGAGGAAGAGCAGACCTTTGAAGAAAGCGTGCGTCGTCAGGTGGAACATCGCCGCGCCCACGCCAGTGGCGACGAGTATTTCGTGCCCGCCATGGTCAACTATCGTCGATCCCAATCCAAACGCCGCGACCATGTAGCCGAGTTGGGAGAGCGTGGAGTATGCGAGAACCTTCTTGATGTCGCTTTGGACAATCGCACAAAACGCGGCGTAAAGGGCGGTCGCGGTGCCAACCCACATGATGACGGTAAGGGCGTCCGGCACCATCAGCACTTGGATGCGACAAAGCATGTAGATACCAGCGGCAACCATTGTGGCGGCATGGATGAGGGCCGAGACCGGAGTCGGGCCTTCCATCGCATCAGGCAACCAGACTTGCAGGGGCATCTGCGCGGATTTGCCGACCGCACCGCAGAATAACAGTAGCGGTAACAAACAGCTGTAGAATGCGCCGCCGGAATCAGAGACCGCGCCCAATTCAGTCAGGTTCACGGTGCCGTAACTCCAGTAACATAGAATAATACCGAGGAGGAAACCAAAGTCCCCCACCCGATTGACGATGAAGGCTTTCTTCGAAGCATCCGCCGCAGTCTGTTTCTCGTGATAATGGTTGATCAGCAAATAGGAGCTGAAACCCACGAGCTCCCAGAAAATGAACATCATGAACAAATTGTCCGCGAACACGATCCCGAGCATCGAGAACATGAAGATGGAAAGCCCGCCAAAGTAACGGGCCCGGGCCTTGTCATCATGCATGTAGCCGGTGCTGAACAGGTGAATGAAGAAGCCAACAACGCTGACCACAAAAAGCATGAGGGCCGCGAGATCGTCGAACTTGAAGCCCAGTGAAATGGTCAGGCCGCCGAGTTGCATCCACTCCATCGAAGACGTGAAGCGTGCTCCACCAAAGATCAGCCCGAGAGACAGGCCCGCGATGATCGCAGCCGTGGTCACAGAGACTATCGTGGCCAACCCGCCCTTGCTCCTGAGGAACAGCGCGATGATCGCAGCCGAGGCGAGCGGGAGGAGCAGAATAAGAAGAGTTTGTTGGACTGGCGTCATGGGCGTCAGTTCTTGAGGGCGTTAAGTTCGTCCACTTGCACGGTCATCCGTTGGCGGAAAAGTGCGACGATGATGGCGAGGCCGACCGCCACTTCAGCAGCGGCGACGGTAAGAATAAAGAACACAAAGACATTGCCGCCCATCGTGCCGTTGTAGCGGGAGAATGCGACCAGCGCCAGGGTTGAAGCGACGAGCATGAGTTCGAGGCTGATGTAAATCGCCAAGGTGTTCTTGCGCACGAGCACGCCGAGAAACCCAAGGGCAAAAAGCAACACACTGAGCAGGATGAAGGCGTTGAGACTGATGGTCATCATTTGGCTTCTTCCACGGGTTTATTTTTTTTGCTGATTACAATCACCCCGATCATGGCGATGAGCAGCAGGAAACCCACGACCTGCACGGGCAGCAGATAGGTGGTGAACAATTGTGCGCCATATTCCTTCAGCGACGCGCCGATGGCCGGCACCTGGTCGAGGGCCAAGTTCTGCAACTTACCGTGTTGGGCAAAGGAGATCACCCCGGTAACCAGCAACCCGAATGCAATCACGGCGGCAAAAGATGAAAATCCTTTCGAGTTCAAAGCGGTCGGATGCTGCATGTCGAGGAGCATGATAATGAAGAGAAAAAGGGCCACAACGGCACCCGCATAAACCAACACCAACAATACCGCGAGTAAGTAGGCTTCGAGGAGGGCAAAAAGACCGGAAACGCCAATCAGGCAAAGCAGGAAGCACAATGCTGCGTTGACCACATTGCGATTCGCTATCGCCCCCACGGCGAAGATCACCGTGAAGCTGGAGAGAAAATAAAATAGTAAATCAGCCATGTTCGTCAGGGCTTAGTGGGCATTGCCGTGTTCGGCGGCCGCCTTTTTCTTGTCCCATTTGTGATGTTGATCCGGCAGTGTGCCGCCGAGTTCGTAAAGCTTGTCCTTGTGGTTGACCATTTCGGCGCGGGAGTAGCCCGACAGGGAGAATTGGTTTTGCAGAAAGATCGCCTCTTCGGGACAGACTTCCTGGCAAAGCCCACAATAAATACAGCGCAGCATATCGATCTCGAATGCTTGCGGCGCCTTCTCCACATGATCGCAATCACCGCCCTCGGGCATTGCGCCCGGAGTGATACGAATAGCTTTCGGCGGGCACACGAATTCGCAAAGCTGACAAGATACGCATTTCTCGCGGCCGTTGGGATCCTTCACCAAGGTCGGCACCCCACGATAACCCGGCGGAATTTCCGGCCGAGCCTCGGGATACTCCATCGTGATGTTGGGTTTGAACAGATGCTTGATCGTGGTCTTCAACGCACTCGCAATCCGGGGCAAATAAGCACGCTCGGCGAGGGTGAGAGGTTTTCGATCTACAGGGATGACAGCCATGGCACGGAAAGTTAGAGGAAATTAAGCGCGAAAGCGCAAAGTTGCGAAGCCCGGATTTGACCAAGACCACCTGAAACTCCGGGAGCAGAGTTTGGCCGATTGGTGGCTTTGTGCTTGGAAAGGTTCATTTTTGGATAAGAGCGATTACGATCAGGTAAACGATCAGATTGCCGATCGCGAGCGGGAGCAGGCGTTGCCAGCCCAATTTCATCACTTGGTCATAGCGGAAACGAGGAACCGTCCAGCGAACCCACATGAAGAAAAATAGCAGGGCGATGATCTTGCTCAGCATGATGACGACAGAGATGATCCCCACCAATATCGGCGAACCGGCGACTCCGATCATGGCAACAAAATTTGCCAAAGGCAGACCGGGCAGCGGATTCCAGCCACCGAGGAAGAGCAGCGCAAAGATGCCGGAACCGATGATCATGTGAGCATACTCAGCCACAAAGAAGAGCGACCATTTGAAGGCCCCGTATTCGGTATGGAAACCACCGACGAGATCAGCCTCGGATTCCGCCATGTCAAACGGATGCCGGTTGGTCTCGGCGAAGAGAGCGATCAGAAAAACGATGGCGCAAATCGGCATCGTAAAAATGAACCAAAGACTGTTCCAATGCAGTCCGAAACCACTCTGCATTTCAACCACCCGGGTGAGACTCAAGGAACCTGAGGTGCCGGGGGCATTGATCCACAGAAAAACCGGCAACACCGAAAGCGTCATCGAAAGCTCATAGGAAATGAGCTGAGCCGAGGCGCGAATACCACCGAGAAACGGGTATTTCGAATTGGATGCCCAACCGGCAAGGATCATCGAATAAACTCCGAGCGATGAAACCGCGAACACCGCCAGCAGACCGACATCCACATTGGACAGGATCAAAGGCAACATATTGCCTGAGACGTCATAGTAGGCACCAAAAGGCACGGCGACCACGGTCGTAAATGCGGGGATCAACGCAATGGCTGGGGCGAGGATGAAATAAAATTTATTAACGTGGCCCGGTAATGGATCCTCCTTGAACAGGAACTTCGCTCCGTCGGCGAGGAGGTGAAATACTCCGAGGCGTTGCAGGAACTTGCCGACAAATGGAATCCACACGACCCAAGGCACGATCGCACGATTGGGACCCGGGCGACCCTGAATCCAAGCGGACACCTTGCGTTCGCCCATCGAACAGGCTCCCGCCAAAGGGAAAATAACCGCAATGACGGCGAGACCTTTGACGACGCCTTGGATGAAGGGATGAAGATTGAACCAGAATTCGATCATGGTAGCACGTCAGGTCAGGCGGTGGTCACGGCCGCGGCAGCCGGTTCAAAGTGTAAGGATGGGCCCTCAACGAAAGGCAGACTTGCGAACGGAATGCCATCGAGTAACAAACCGGTAAAAGGAATGGATTTGAGGCTCAACGTGGTCAAAGCGGAAACCTCAGCCGCGATCGTGGACCAGAGCGCATTCACTTCGGCCGCGAGGACTGAACCCCCTACTCCCGCGACCAGTTTGGCCAACACGATCAGATCATCGGTCGTGCCCGAAGTTGGTGGCACAGCCCGGGCAAATTTCTGAATACGGAACTGCTGGTTCACTAAAGTGCCGGATTTCTCGAATGTAGTAAGCGTAGGGATCAAGATTTTCGCCGCGTCACTCGTCGCATTGGCGTGCGTGCCGAGATAGATGATGGAAACCTTTGCCAGTTGTTCGGCACTGAGACCGGCAGCGGTGAGATCTTCGCCAACTGATACGACGGCAGTCACTTTACCTCCATCGATGTCGGTCGCTAGCGCAGAAAGTTTCTGTTCCGGCAGAACATTGATCAATCCGGTAACCAGCGCGCCACGCACATTGGGATTACGATCCGCCGAGACCAAAATACCGTCACCCTCACCCACCCGGCTGACGAGTGCGGCAGAGACGCCGAGGGCCTCGGCGAGTTTCTTGGTAAGAAATTGTTCTTCGACCGAACTGCGACCTGATCCCACCACGGCACAGGTGCCGGATTTCGCCAACTTTGCGGCGGCCGCAACCGCCGGCTCCAAAGTGCTATCCGCGCCATCAACGGTGATTTGTTTGAGGCGATTCGCCGCCGAGACTTCCTTGTAAAGCACGCGGCCACTGTCAGCCATCCAAGTATCATTGACGTCATCATTACTCCGCGGAGTGATGCGATACAGCACCCCTTCACGGGACCAAGCCACGGTGTTAGCGCCCACGCTGGATTCGGTATCGAGGCTGTTGGTTTGCTTGAGGAACCAGACCCGCATTTTGAAACGAAAATCCGTGCTCGTGAGCGCACCGACCGGGCAAATGTCGACCGTGTTGAGCGAGTAATTGTTATTCAGCTCCCTGCCGGGAAAACAGGTCAAGATGCTGTAGCTGCCACGATCAACGAAGCCAAGAACATCATCCTTAGCGATTTCCTTACTGAACCGAATGCAGCGGGAACACAGGATACAACGTTCATCATCGAGCATGACCCGTGGACCAAGAACCGTGCGCTTGGGTTTCACATTCTTCTGTTCAATAAAGCGAGAATAGCCACGACCATAACCGGTCGCTTGTTCCTGCAACTTACACTCGCCCGCTTGATCACAAATCGGGCAATCCAGCGGATGGTTGATGAGGAGAAACTCCATGATGCCCTCTTGGCACTCCTTAACCAGAGGGGATTTGGTTTTGATCTGCATCCCGGGAGCAACCGTGGTGCCGCAACCAATCACGGGACGGGGAATCCAACCAATCTTCTGTTTGCCATCCTCATCCAAAATCGGTTCGCGTGTCGCACGGTCGGACATGGGCATGCCCATTTCGATCAGACACATCCGGCAGTTGCCCGCCACGCTCAGTTTCGGGTGATAACAATAATGCGGTATATCGGTGCCCAGCAGGCGGGCAGCTTCAATGACGTTCGTGCCCTTGGGAACAGCGATTTCCTTGCCATCGATATAGACGGTGACGAGGTCTAGTTTAGCGGGTGCGATCATTGGTATAAAAACTTAAACAAGAACGTTGGCGTCAGCGGACTTGGTTTTTTTGGTCACCGGATAGGCGGAAAACTCGTCGCCAAATTTGGTGATGAAACTCTGGGTGGGCCAGGAACAGGCTTCGCCAAAAGCACAGATGGTGCGGCCGGGAATTTGATCGGCTACACTCTTGAGCAAAGCACCATCTTCCTCGCGGGCCTCCCCGTGCACCATGCGCGAACTGATCTTCTTCATCCAGAGGGAGCCTTCGCGACAAGGGGTGCATTGGCCGCAACTCTCGTGGGAATAAAAGGCATTAATATTGGCGAGGGCTTCCACCATGCTGACGGAATCATCCATCACGATCACGCCACCGGAACCGCCCATGGTGCCGATCATGGCAAGGGAATCAAAATCCATCGGCACATCCTCGACCCCCATATCGTATTCCACGCCCGTGCGAGTCTTGCCTTTAAAGCGTTCGCCGAATTTCAAAATTTTAGCCGATGAACCGCCCGGGATCACGGCTTTGAAAGTGCGACCGGGCAAGGGACCGCCGCAAACGTCGTTGAGCAATTCACCCAAAGTGATTTTGCCGGCTTCGAATTCGTAATAACCGGGCTTCTGCACATGCCCCGATACACAGAAGATGCGCGTGCCGGTGTTGCCCGGGGTGCCGATCTTGGTGTATTCATCGCCACCCATGTCGATGATGTGTTTCACGTGGCAGAGTGTTTCCACGTTGTTCACAATCGTTGGGCATTGGTAGAGGCCGAGCACAGCAGGAAAATACGGGGGCTTGATGCGGGGATTCGCGCGTTTGCCTTCGAGTGATTCGATCAGGCCGGTCTCTTCTCCGCAGATGTAAGCGCCCGCACCACGGTGGACGAAGATATCACACGAGTAACCCGAGCCGAGAATGTTCTGGCCGACGAGATTCTTGTCCCGGGCTTCCTGGATTGCCTTTTCCAAGATCTTCGCGCCATGCGGAAATTCGCCCCGGATATAAATGTAGGCCTGGTGCACGTCATTCGCGAAACATGAGATCATCGTGCCTTCGATCAGCTGGTGCGGATCCTGGTGCATGATGTAGCGATCCTTGAATGTGCCGGGTTCCGATTCGTCAGCATTGACGATTAGGTAAATGGGTTTGCCGCTCTTGCGATCAACGAGTCCCCACTTCACCCCACAAGGGAAACCCGCGCCGCCACGACCGCGCAGGCCGGACTTTTTAACTTCCTCGCGCAGATCCTCGGGCTTTTGGGTGATGGCTTTTTTGAGAACCTCGTAGCCACCGTTGCGCAGGTAGCAATCGATGTCGTTGGAGTAGCCCGCTTCGTCGATGTGCTGGAAAATTATGCGTCTTTGTTCTGGCATGGCGTGAGTCAGCTTTGCTTGGCTTCGGCTTTGATCTGAGCTGCGATTAATTTCGCTTTGGCGCAGTCTACTTTTTCATGGAGTTCATCGTCCACCATCACCACCGGACCAGTGCCGCAACTGGCGAGACATTCGACAAATTCGATGGTTACTTCGCCATCGGGTGAGATTTCATTAAGACCGGTTTTGAATTCCTGCTTGAGGGTTTCGCAGGTCTTGTAACCTCCGGTAAGAGCACAGGATAGCGTGCGACAGACGCGAATGTGGCGCCGGCCAATCGGCTGCTGGCGGAACATCGGATAAAATGTGATCACCTCATAAACATTGATCGGCTCGATTTCCAGTTTTGCGGCCACCCACTCGGTGGTCGCGGGGGGGAGATAACCGACATCCTCCTGAATGAGGTGCAGCAGGGGGAGCGTAGCGCTGCGCTTCTGCGGGTAATGTGTGATTACCTCGTCGATTTGCTGCAATGTTTCAGGTTTGAGATTCATTAACTAAATAAAATTGGTCACCACGAGATACACCAAACACACGAAACTGTCGCGGTGTTATTAATGGTATTCATTTTAGTGCTTTTTGAGTGTTTCGTGGTTGAAAGGAATTGATCATCGATCGCACTCACCCATGACAAAATCGAGGGAGCCGAGGATGGAGACGACATCGGACACCATCATGCCGACGCAGACTTTGGGCAGGATCGAAAGGTTACTGAATGAAGGAGCGCGAATCTTCATGCGCCATGGCACCCCGCCGCCTTTGCTGACGATGAAGAATCCGAGCGTGCCCTTGGGGTTTTCCGCTTCAAAATAAACTTCGCCCGCGGGCATCTGTGGCCCCTCGGTCACGATCATGAAGTTCTGAATCAATTCCTCCATGGAGGACATCACCTTGTCCTTGGGCGGGGCAAATATCTTGCGGGCATCTTTGGCATACCAATCACCACCGGGAAAATTCTTGATCGCCTGTTTTACGATTCGCACGGACTGGCGCATTTCCTCCCCGCGCACGAGATAACGATCGTAGGAGTCGCCGGTTTTACCGACAGGAATATCAAATTCGTATTTCTCGTAACCACTATAGGGTTTGTCCTTACGCAAATCCATCGGCACACCCGAACCGCGCAGATTGGGGCCGGTCAAACCATAGGCGATCGCATCTTCTTTGGAAATCGTTCCGATCCCCACCGTGCGATCCATGAAGATTTTATTGCGGGTCAACAGCGCGAGAATTTCCTCCAAGATCGGTAGAAATTGATCACAAAATTCATCCACGCGACCGGTCCAACCCTCCGGCACATCGCGAGCCAATCCTCCCACCCGGGTATAGCTGGTGGTGAAACGAGCACCGGTCAGTTCTTCGAACAGTTTGTAGAGTTTTTCCCGTTCTGTGAACGAATACATGAACACCGTCCATGCTCCGGTATCGATACCGAATGCACCCAGACCAAGTAAATGGGCAGAGATGCGGGCGAGTTCCGCCGTGATCACGCGAATTACCTGGCAACGCTCCGGCACTTCCAATTTCGCGAGTCTTTCCACGGCGATGGCGTAAGCCATATTGTTCGCGAGCGGTGCGATATAATCCAGCCGGTCCGTGTAAGGCACGAACTGGTTGTAAGTCATGTTTTCCGCGATCTTTTCATCTCCACGGTGCAGATAACCGATAACCGGTTCAGCCTTCGTCACGATTTCACCATCGAGTTCCATCTGGATTCGTAACACCCCATGGGTCGACGGATGCGATGGCCCCATCGAGAGCGACATTTTCTCGGTTTCGAATTCGCCAGTGGCATTCTTTGCCGCCGCATCGGGATAAGTAAATTCAGTGGCCATGGTGGTCGTTAATTCAGTTTCCCGGTTTTTCGCTGCTTTCGTTCCAGCTCTCATCCTTGGCGCGAGGCTCGGCCTCGGTCAGGTTCATTTCTCCACCCGAGGCCACAAATGGACCACCCGCCATCGGTGCCGGGATAGCGCGAACTCCGGTTTCGGCCGCGACTTCCGGATCGGGCAGCTCGGTTTCGATGCCCGCCAAGGGAAATTCCTTCCGCAGTGGATAATAGGGATACCCCTCCCACATCAAAATGCGGCGCAAATCGGGATGGCCGGCAAAAGTGATGCCAAACATGTCGTAAGTCTCACGCTCATGCCAATTCGCCGCCGGCCAGAGACCCGTCACACTAGGCACGGCCGGTGCGTCATCGTCCCCGGTGCAGGCCGACGCGACGCGGATGTAAACATGATTCACCGAAGCATAGAGATGGTAGACGGCAACAAACCTCGGACTCGCGCCCTCGGCCCAATCGATCGCGGTCAAATCCAAGAGCATATCAAAACCATGTTCATCACGCAGGGTCCGCAGCACGCCCAGCAAATCTGCCGCCGGCACATCGATCGCCTCGTGATCAAGGCTCGGGCGCGGCGTAACCTGAGGAAATTTTTCCCGTATAGCTGACGTATAGTCGGCGGTAGTGGATGACATTGCTGGGGAAATATGAAGATTAAGCAGTCAGCAGATTTTTGGCAGACGACTCTTTTTTCACTTTGGCCTGCAATTTTATCAATGCATCAAGCAGCGCCTCGGGCCGCGGCGGACAACCACTGATATAGACATCCACGGGGACAATCCGGTCCACGCCCTGCAAGACGGCATAACTGCGATACATCCCGCCGGTGCTGGCACAGGCCCCCATCGCGATCACCCATTTCGGCGAGGCCATTTGATCATAAATGCGCCGCAGCGTGCTGGCCATTTTGTAGGTCACCGTGCCGGCCACGATCATACAATCGGCTTGGCGGGGTGAAAAGCGCATGACCTCCGCCCCAAAGCGCGCGATATCGAACCTCGAAGCGCCCACCGCCATGAGTTCAATCGCACAGCAAGCCAGCCCCATGGGCATGGGCCACATTGAGTTAGTGCGGATCCAGTTTATGACCGCATCAGCGCGGGTGACGATGACTTCGCCCTCCACTTTGCTGTTGTAGGCCAATTCTGTGTTGGAAGTTACCATGGAATTTGTCGATTCGAGATGGACGGAATTCCAATCAGGGTTACTGTCTGCCCCAAGCCGTGCAAGTGGCATTTATGAAAATATTGTTTTGGCCTAAAAATACGCACGGATTTGCCATTGACCAAGACCCCTCGGCGGCACTTTGTTGCCCCTTCACTCAAAGGTATGGTTGTCTGTCAACCCTACCCAGCAACCGGAGAGGTGGCAGAGTGGTCTAATGCGCACGCTTGGAAAGCGTGTGTAGGGAAACCTACCGGGGGTTCGAATCCCTCCCTCTCCGCCATGTGCCATCGGCACATGGTGGCTGGCGAAGCCAGAGGCAGAAGCGCAGCGAATGCGAGGGGGGATATGGACAAGGCCATCGGCTTTGGGGCAAC
>DFDG01000192.1:0-231 GCA_002367815.1 Opitutaceae bacterium UBA3033
GTCTTGGCCATCTGCATCAGGGAAAGTATGCCTTCCTGCATGCGGGCACCACCCGAGGTGCTAAAAATGATACAGGGGATTTTATTGGCGATGGCGTTTTCGATCGCTCGGGTGATTTTCTCCCCGGTGGCAGAACCCAATGTGCCACCACAAAAGCGAAAATCCATGACCGCGATCGAGACCGGAATTTTATGGATTTTACCAGTTCCGCAAATCACTGCTTCCGACAGG
>DFDG01000192.1:453-1103 GCA_002367815.1 Opitutaceae bacterium UBA3033
CGCAAATCACTGCTTCCGACAGGCCACTGTTTTTCTCATATTTCTTCAATCGCTCCGTATAAAGAGCAGAATCCATGAAACCTAGGGGATCAGCCGATCGCAACTTGGCATCGGTTTCCTTGAAAGTGCCTTCATCAATCAGATTGGCGATGCGCTCGTGGGCCCCCAATGGAAAATGATATCCACTGCCCGGGACCACCATTTGGTTATCCAACACATCCTTGGTGAAAAGAGTCTCTCCGGAGAATGGATCCTTGGTATAAAGACCGTGAGGAATATCCTTTTTACGGAATTTCCGCACGGTGTAGGTCGGTTTATCAAAATTCATGGGAGTTTCAACCGTGGCCGAAGGTAACGACATCGAGATTTAAGCAACCCGAGCGGCGAAGCACGAGAGAGCAACTGTTAAGGGTGGAACCAGTCGTAAATACGTCATCTATCAGGATATAGTGTTCGGCAGCATTTATGGCCACCCCTTGGGCCAGTGCAAAGGCATTTTTCAGGTTCGCTTGCCGGGTTTTCTTGTCGTGATGCGTTTGTGATACGGTATCCACCACTCTTTGTAAAATTTCCTCCACGCGGGTGTTACCTGCCGCGGCACGAGCTAGACTAGATGCCAGTAATCGACTTTGGTTGTAGCCTCGCTCCCT
>DFDG01000192.1:1271-1658 GCA_002367815.1 Opitutaceae bacterium UBA3033
TCCCGGCGGGCATGCAAGGGAACTGGAACCAAAATCGCATCCCTCACCCAGGAAATCAATGCGGAGGACCGGGCGAAGATTGCTTCCATATCCTCCAACACATGCAGACCACGGTGATATTTCAAGGTATGCACCAGAGAACGGGCGGGGCCTTTTAACAGCACTGCGGTGCGACCTTCGCGAAAAACGGGCGACAAACTTTGGCAGTGCGGGCAGATGCGTTCCCCTTCAACCACTCCATAGTAAGGGTGACCACAAGTTGAACAATACGGGGCTTGGACAATTTGCACCTTACGGGCGCAGATAGCACATAAATGGCGTAAAGGACTGTGCTCCACCAAGGCCTGACAATGCACACAATTGGGCGGAAAGATTACATCTGCAATT
>DFDG01000192.1:1967-2594 GCA_002367815.1 Opitutaceae bacterium UBA3033
CACGACGGATCGTTTGCAGCAACTCAGTCATCAATAGAACACCTTCACCAGAAACAACCCTTGAGCTGGTGCCGTTTGGACAATCTCACTCCTTTGCCGCAACTTGAGAATCATCTCTACCCCATCCGGGCTTAATCGCCCCTCACCCACCGAGACCAGCGCGCCCACCAAACTGCGCACCATCTTGTAGAGAAACCCGTCACCCTCGGCGACGATTCGCAATCGTTTGCCCCTTTTTGTAATGTCCAACTTATGCAGAGTTCGCACCGTATCATCTTTCGCGGGACCATTCAGGGCGGTGAAAGCACGAAAGTCATGCTTGCCGCACAATTTCTGTGCGGCCAACCGCATCGCTGAAATATCCAGTTCGCGAAATATCACCCAAGCATAGGGTCGAGTAAAAGGGTCGGCATCACCCAGATTCAAAAAGTATTCGTAGCGTTTGCCCACGGCTTGAAACCGGGAATGGAAATCCGGCTTGGTCCTGATAACCGACTTTATTTGTATGCCCGTCGGCAGCCCCGTCCTCATCGCCAGAAGCAATTTATCAAGACCGTGGGGCCATGCCGCATCAAAATGAAAAACCTGACCATGCGCGTGCACTCCTGCATCAGTGCGGCCGCTGCC
>DFDG01000192.1:2834-3124 GCA_002367815.1 Opitutaceae bacterium UBA3033
TGAATCCGAACTGCCGATTTCATGATCTCACCCAATCGCGCCTCGATCACATCCTGAATTGCGCGGCCCCGCACCTGACTCTGCCACCCGGCAAAATCAGTGCCGGCATAAGCACAGACACATTTCCATCGGGATAACATCATGGTGCGTCAATTTCCGGTATTACCTGCTGATTTTGCTGATCCAGGAAATCCTGCAAAATGATGGTGGCCGCCCGCGAATCAACCAGTCCACTTGCCCGCACGGCCCGACGCTTGTCTTTCGCGATCGTAGATTCCGCTTCGTAGCTG
>DFDG01000192.1:3365-3880 GCA_002367815.1 Opitutaceae bacterium UBA3033
AAACCAAAGCTTGAGCGCAGGGATGCCGCGAAATCATCCACCTCGCGCGCCTTGAAACCCACGGTGCCATCCATGTTGTAGGGATAGCCCAATATCACATCGGTGATACGCCGCTGCTGAATGATCAAGGTCAACGCTGCCCAACGTAACTCCGGTGTAGAATGAACCAATGCAGGCAAAGGCGTGGCCACGCCGATATCATCGCCATAACCAAGGCCGATTCGACGGGTGCCATAATCAATTCCGAGACAACGCATGCCGCCATTTGGATGACGTGGAGCCTTTGGTGCAATTTCATTTGCGGCGCTTGATGAATCGACTCTGTTAGTCGGTATGCCTGATGTTGAACCCATTCTCGAACCCCATGCCCTGCGGCGCTACAGTCGGCAGATTCTGCTCGATGAAATTGGATTGGCCGGACAGCAAAAAATTTCCGCCGCCAAAGTCTTGGTGATTGGTGCTGGGGGTCTCGGTAGCCCTGCCGCGTTGTATTTGGCTGCTGCCGGGGTCGGCAC
>DFDG01000192.1:4093-4612 GCA_002367815.1 Opitutaceae bacterium UBA3033
TTGGCTGCTGCCGGGGTCGGCACATTGGGGATTGCCGATCACGATGCGGTCGAGGAACACAATCTGCAAAGGCAACTCCTCCACTCCACGGTCAATATCGGGAAACCCAAAGTGGACTCAGCCATCACAGCTCTGCGGGCCCTGAATCCCCATGTGCAGCTGATCCCTCATCGTGATGGTATCACGGCAGACAACGCCCTCGAACTCTTCGAATCATACGACATTATCGTGGACGGCACGGACAATTTCCTCGTTCGCTATCTCAACAATGATGCGGCCTATTTTACGCGGCGACCCCTGGTCCATGGCAGTGTCTTCAAATTTGAAGGCCAGATCAGTGTGTTTGACCCCAGCAAAGGCGGCCCCTGCTACCGTTGTCTTTTTCCGGAACCGCCAACCGCAGGCAGTGTGCCCGCATGTGGCGAGGCCGGGGTGATGGGTGCGCTTTGTGGAATCATCGGTAGTATGCAAGCCATGGAAGTGATCAAACTGATCACTGGTTGCAGTCCCGCAATAGTT
>DFDG01000192.1:4757-5885 GCA_002367815.1 Opitutaceae bacterium UBA3033
GCCGGCTTTTAATCTACGATGCCTTTTCGCATCAAACCCAATCCCACGGCATCAAGGCTGATCCCCATTGCCCGTTGTGCGGAAACTCTCCAGAGATCACAGCCATCAAACCAGAACATTACCGCTTCAAATGCGAAGCGGTTGCTGAAAAACAAATGAGTCCGACAGAATACCCTACTGAAATATCAGTCCATGAGGCTTCCGAACTATTGCGCACCAAGTCTTCCCAGACCTTGTTGATCGATGTGCGCGAATCCAGTGAACTGCAAATCTGCCAATTGGAGATGGCCCGCCATATTCCGATGCGTGAAATTCCGGCGCAATTGGAGAATCTGCCCAAGAGTCAGCATTTGCTCATCCTCTGTCATTCCGGAATGCGCAGTCGTAGCGTAACAGATTTCCTGCGCACCAATGGCATTTCTACCGTCAGCAATATCGCTGGAGGAATCAACGCTTGGGCCGTGGAGATTGATCCCACTCTGACCCGTTATTAATTCCAAGCAGCTTCGGGCACCAAAACCTGCACCCGGAAATCAGGACAGGTGATTACGTAATCTTTAACTCGGCGTGCGTCGCCACATAGTCAGCAACGTAGGAGGCAAAAGCTGTTTTTAGGCGCATTGTGATCGTTTCCGCATCCACCCGATATGGGTGTTTGTCAATCATTCCCACGGGAGCGATGTCACGAGTCGTGGACATGATAAAGCACTCGTCCATGGCCGTGAGATCCTCCGGCCGTAGAGCTAATTCCTCAATCGGAATTCCTGCCGCTGAGGCAATTTTATGCACGACCAACTCACGGGTGATACCACCCAGAATTCCCGACTTCAAAGACGGAGTCACCATCCTCCCCTGCTGGATGAAGCCAATATTACTGACGGAAGCCTCGGTGATCTCCCCTGCCAAATTCAACATCAACACCTCATCAGCTCCCCGGGCCTTGGCCTCGCGCAGGCAAAGTAGATTGTTGAGATAGTTGCCGGTCTTCCAAGCTGGATTGAGAGTCGCCACGGAATTTCGCCGTAAAGCGGATTCGAGCGACAACGTGTAGCCGCTCTTCATTTTCACGGCAGGAACGGTCTGGTTGGTTTGCACCAAGATTGTGAAATTCGGCTCGTCGGCCAAAGC
>DFDG01000192.1:6190-6400 GCA_002367815.1 Opitutaceae bacterium UBA3033
ACATCCAAACCAATGGGACCGCCCCCACGCGATACCTGCAACCTCACATAGAGTTCACTCCTATCCCGCACCTGCTCACGAAAGGCATCCACCGTTCGTTTAATCTCACTTAAAATTTCATCCGCACACCAAGGAACGACAAGATGCAGGGCTGCGGCAGACCGCTGCAATCTTTGCCAGTGTTCCAACCAAGCAAACAAAACCCCATCG
>DFDG01000028.1:0-279 GCA_002367815.1 Opitutaceae bacterium UBA3033
GCCCGGAGTCTCGCTCGCCACACGCTCACATTCCTGTGCCGCCACTTCCCAAACCGGCTCGTTATCAAAATTTACTGTTTTGGTCTGATAACCAATATCAACGGGAAATGTTCGGCCCTGCGAAGTCAGCACCTCACAGGGCGCCATATAGTTCTTCAACATCGCCGTGTCCAAAGTCGCCGACATCACCACTATCTTCAAATCCGGCCGCGTGCTTTGCTGGATCTGCATCGCTCGTGCGAGGGTAATATCTCCGTAAAGGTGCCTTTCGTGAAACTC
>DFDG01000028.1:527-739 GCA_002367815.1 Opitutaceae bacterium UBA3033
CAGACAATTGAGCATCAAAAGACATCTGCCGCAACAAAACCCCTTCCGTTACGAATTTGATTCGTGTGCGAGCTGAAACCCGAGATTCAAGTCGAATCTGATAACCAACGACATCGCCCAAAGCCGAACCAAGCTCCTCCGCCACCCGCTTGGCGAGCATGCGGGTTGCAAGGCGACGGGGCTGCAACACCACCGCCTGACCGTCATCCAAA
>DFDG01000028.1:884-1573 GCA_002367815.1 Opitutaceae bacterium UBA3033
AATTGGGTGGATTTGCCCGAGCCTGTAGGAGCTTGCACCACCAAGCGACCTTGCGTGCGCAAAGAAGCGACGATAGTTTTTTCAAGTTCGTAAATTGGCAGATCGCGATGAGCCATGATTCGGCCAAACGCTGTGCAGCGCGGCTTAAGGTGCAACTTTGCACTTGGGCATTTCGCCAATCGTCGCATTTGGAAATCTAAAACATGTGAATAACCGGTGTAAGACATTAAGCTCAAGTTATTCACCATTTCACGCTGGGGAAAAGTTGTGTACAACATTGCCTTCCCATGGCCACATTTGCGTCACAATCTCTGCATGTTCCTTGATAGAACAGTCGCAGTGCAATGATCTGAAACGAGAAGTTGAGAACACGACTGGGATAATCCCGGGTGACCGGGGAATGGTTGACGACAGCTGGTGTTGGCAACCCCTCTGCGCGCAAGTTTTTTGCGGGCAACAGGCATATATCACCAGCTCCTTCGTCGGTTTCGTGACCGACGGAAACACGAACCAGGAGCTGAGCGACAAGGCGCGATTAGAAACCGCAGCCGAGTCGAGTCAGGTATGCAGAGAGTTTCGATCTGCATACTGACGCAGTTACCCAAAGGGTTACGGTTGCTACTGCGGAGACCAGAACGCAGTCGCCAATCCCGGTGGGACAACCCCACCCCAAAGCCCACTTTTTATTA
>DFDG01000028.1:1756-5189 GCA_002367815.1 Opitutaceae bacterium UBA3033
CCCCAAAGCCCACTTTTTATTAAGCTGGGCGCAAAAGGAGAAGCGACCGCGGGGAGTGAGCGAGCCGGGCAAAGCTCGTCAACCTCCTCAATCAGAGCGGTGTGAAAAACCACATCGCCCTACTGCAAACCGAACGCAACCTGAGAGATAAGAGGTCAGACCCGTAACGTAGGGCCAACGGCCGGCTAACCGCTGGCGCCGTCCCTACGGCCACGGTGCCGACGCGCAAAGATCCACGGATTGCAGGCGTGTCTGCACCACGTCCGGCGAGCCACCTTCGGCAGAAGGCGACCGAACCGGGCGAAGAGACCTCACTCGATAGATTCCAGTCGGTAACGACCGGAACGGTCCCGCCATGAGACCGAAATCAACGCATGCCGCGTTGAGTGGCGTCGGGGAGCACCCAGCCCGCGAAAGCGAGAGCGCCAAATGGAGTGCCGCAGGGAAAGAGCGCGTGGCGAACGCCCACCCCCACTTTGAACCCGGGACCGCAAGGTCCCGGGTTCTTTGTTTTAAAGTCGCAACATCTGTTCCGTAATATACCGGAGGAAAACAAACGTCAGGAATTTATCCCAACTGAGCTAAAGTTGTAGACTTTTTATCATCGCGAGAGATGCGAAGCGCACCGTGGCGATCCACAAATAATTTATACGTGAACGACTCGTGTTCGTAGATCGCTTCGCCGCTGCGCAATTCGCAATGACAACCCAAATATCAACAATTTTGGCATCAGTTCTCGCCGATGAAATCCGCTAATCGAAGATTCCCTCACACCTTGACTACCACGGTCGCGGCGATGCGATCCTCCACGGCTTGGCGATTGGGTTCCCACAACAATTTAAGGAATCCGAGCATGCCCAGGGCTACGCCGGCCACATAGCCACCCTGGCGAATAAAACCGTCAAAATAAGTGAATGGCGTGCCATTGATTTTTACCGCGCGGATTCGGAAAATGAATTTTCCCAAGGTGCGGCCATTCAATAGTCCCGCGAGTAGGGTGAAATAGATGCCCGCCCAACCAAAGGTCACACCCAACATTCCCGTCAAAGCGCGGGCCCGTCCAATCAGGGTGGCACTGGCCAAACGCTCAGCCTCAACCACCGACTTCAAATCGTCGACCTGTTGTTGCAACTCACTCGTGCTGGCACGTAACTGCCCAAAGGAAGCGTTGGCCGGAACAAAAACACTTTTCTTCATGGCTGGACTCTCCCCTGGTCCAATAATGGCAGACATATTGAGCCGATCGAAATGGGTGAAGGAAGTGTGACCCAAGGCAAAAACTGATGTAAGCACGACCAATACCCCAGTTATTCGGCATCCCCAACGGGCTATCTTCAAAAAAAATGGGGCTGATTTACCATTTCCAAGCAGCAATACCAGCAGGACCCCGGCGACAATCCCCAAGAAAGGGCCAGACAAGAGGGACAAAAATCCGATTATTATCAGGTCTAAAATCATGGCAGCCAGACGACGCCAAGGTTCCGCTAAATTCAGTCCTACGATCTCGGGTGCGACAGCCAGCGTCTCAGTGCGGACCTTTCGTCCACTGGACACGACTGGAGTAACTGCCTTGTCAGACATGTTTTAAGTGCAATCCTTTCGTCGATTGGCGGCAAGTAAGTTTCATCCGTCGCCTTCATCCTTGCCTTCACCATACGCGTTCGGCACGTTTGTCCCTTTTATCGTAAAACACGCGTCCGCGCCATGAACCAGAACATCCGAAATATCGCCATTATCGCCCACGTCGATCATGGTAAAACCACATTAGTAGACCAATTGCTCAAAGAGGGCGGCGTCTATCGCGAAAATCAGCAAGTCACTGAACGCGCCATGGACTCGATGGATCTGGAGAAAGAAAAAGGCATAACCATCAAGGCCAAAAACACCTCCGTCCATTGGAGTGGCAAGATCATCAATATTCTCGATACACCCGGTCACGCTGACTTCGGTGGTGAAGTGGAACGCGCCCTCCGCATGGTCGATGGGGTGCTGTTGGTCGTGGACGCCTACGATGGCCCTCAAGCTCAAACTCGCTTCGTTTTGCGCAAAGCACTCGCCCACGGACTCAAGGTGGTGCTCGTTATCAATAAAATTGATCGCGAAAACGCCGAACCCGCCAAGATGTATGAGAAAGTTTTGGAACTGCTACTAGAGCTCAACGCGGATGACGAACAGTTCGACGCCCCGGTGGTCTATGGCTCAGGCCGCGATGGTTACATGATGTATCATCTCGGTGAAGAAAAGAAGAACATGACTCCCCTCTTCCAAACCATTCTCGACCACATTCCCCCTCCCTTCGCCAAACCCAATGATCCCTTCCATATGTTGGTCTCCAACATCGATTGGAGTGACTATGTTGGTCGTATTGCGGTGGGTAAGATTCTCGGCGGCACCGTAAATATTGGCGATTCGGTTTACATCCTCCGTTACTCTGAAGGCGGAAAACGCATTCGCGCCAAAATCACCAAAATTTTCGAGTTCACCGGCCTCGGCACCAAAGAGAATACGACCGCCAGCGCGGGTAATATCGTTGGTCTCGCCGGTTTTGAAGATATTGATATTGGCGATACGCTCACCGCCGACGAAGCCGGCCATGCCCTGCCGTTCACGCAAATCGATCCTCCCACGCTGGAGATGCAATTTTCGATCAATGATGGGCCGTTCGTGGGCACTGAAGGCAAACTCGTTACCTCGCGCCAATTACGCGAACGTCTGATGCGGGAATTGAAGACCAACGTTTCCATTTACATCGATGATGCCGAAAAAGCCGGCGTTTTTAACGTCAAGGCCCGTGGTGCGATGCAGGTTGCTGTGCTAGTCGAGACCATGCGCCGGGAAGGCTTCGAATTGTTGGTCTCCCGCCCAACCGTCATCGAGAAGATCGTCGATGGTCAACGTCATGAACCTTATGAGACCGTGTGGATCGAAGTGCCTGACGACTGCGTCGGATCCATTATGCAAAACTTGGCTAACCGCAAAGGTCAGCTCACGAACATGGAAAAAATGGTTTCCACCACCATGATCGAGGCCACGATATCAACTCGAGGTTTGATCGGGATGGAAATCGATGTAGTCAATGCTACCAGTGGACACGGCGTTTTGAGTCATCTCTTTAAAGAGTATGGTCCTTACGGTGGCGAAGTCCTAACTCGAATCACGGGCCCGCTTATCGCCACCGAGGCCGGTGAAACCACGACCTACGCTCTCGTCATGTGCCAAGAGAGAGGCAAACTATTCGTGAGTCCTGGTGAACGAGTTTATGAAGGTATGATCGTAGGTGAAAACCCACGCAATGAAGACATCGCGATCAACGCTGTTCGCGCTAAGAAACTCACCAACTTTCGTTCCCAAGGTGACGGTGTTGCCACCGGACTTACTCCCGCGATCAAGTTTTCATTGGAGCGCGCGGTCGAATACATTGCAGCCGATGAAT
>DFDG01000028.1:5398-27932 GCA_002367815.1 Opitutaceae bacterium UBA3033
GCTCTTCCGATCTCCGATGAATTGCTTGAAGTGACGCCTAAAAGTTTGCGCCTGCGCAAACGAATCCTTGATAACGGCAATCGTCAAAAAGCTGCCAAGCAATCCAAGAGCTCAGGTTAATTCTAACGGTTACGTCACCGAACGAAATCCTTCTCGGCCTGAATTAAATCCAGTGGGGCACCGTGCTGCATTCTTTGCCGACAGTAGCGCAGAAAAGGCACTACGTGGTGCGATCCAGTCGCGACTTCACGCATGAACATGCGGCCTAATGGCCCCGTTTCGTCCAGATACCCACTATCACGAAATCGGCCTAAAGTAGCCTCGACGTCGTAGGGCACAGAATGGTGTTCGGCCTGCCATTTACTGTTTTCATAGGTCAACAAACAGAACTGAACTTGTGCTAGACCATCCAATGGCAGCCCTACTGCCCCGGTAGTTACGATTCTCCGTCCGCGCCAATCACGCGTTGAACTGATGTGATTATGGGAGCGAATAATGAGTTCCTCCGTAACCCCGACAAACATGGCATCGAGATTCACCAGAGAGGTATGTGGGAGCACTGAATCGGCGTCACTGCGAGCCGATGCATGCACGACCAATAAGCCTGGTGCTTCGGTTGATCTCCACACCATTGGCAACGCGGCTAGCTCATTGCGTTGAGCGTTGCTCAATGATCTATGCGTGTAATGCAACGGAGCGAATTGATCTGTCGCCCAAATCGGATCGGCTCTCTCCGTGCCGAAATCAAAAACATAACGCTCATGATTACCGCGCAATACCGGACATTGCAGTTGTTTTACTCGCTCCCAACAAGCCGCCGAATCCGGCGCACCATCGACCACATCCCCTCCCACAATTAATCGATCAGGCTTGAGTTCCTCGACTGCGGCCAGAGCTGTTTCCAAGGCAGGTAAATTTCCATGAATATCAGATATAACTGCAATTCGCATCCCGGCATGTGATTGGCGACATCGCCATCGCGCAATATTCAATATCAGAGCATCTGCCCCGCTACGGGATTAATCAGACCCATGCGCATGGCAAATGTATGGGCGATACTCGCGGCCGCATTTTTTGCCCGATCAGCCCCTCCACCGGCAAAATTCGCATCCACCATGAGTTTAAAAAAAGCCAACCAGCGTTCAAAGTGTTCAAGCCCCACTGGCAACACCGCATGAACCGGAAATGGCCGACCAGTATACCCGGGTTTCCCCAGAATCATACCATTCCAAAAAGCATACATCTTGGGCAAATGCTGCACCCAATCAACTTTGGCGACATCGGCGAAAATTGGATTCAACAAATCGTCCTCGCGCACTTGCACGTAGAAAGCATCCACTAATTTTTTGATGTCTTCATCGGTTTCAATGTCGGCCATCGCGTCACTCGATAGGCAAGGGTTTTTAATGCAAGGCCAAGCTCACCGTTCCTTGATCCAACTCAAATCAGGAACGCTTTTTACCACCGGCGCGCGACTTGCCATAGCTGACCTTTTGCGATCGCGCAATTTTCTTATAATCTCCGGACCTTAATGCATCAATCTGGTCACGTAGCAGAGCCGCCCGCTCAAATTCCAATTTTCGCGATGCCTCAACCATTTCGACCTCCAATTCAGCTATGACAGTCTTCACATCGTCAGCCGATTCAGCCACCGCCACTTCGTCTTTCGCTCCCGATCCGTCATAGACATGCAAACTGGCCTGGGCTGATCTGATCACACTGCGCGGTGTAATCCCATTGGCTAGATTGTGCGCAATTTGTTTTTCCCTTCGATACGTCACCACATCCATGGTGCGTTTGATCGAATTCGTGATGGTATCCGCATAAAAGATAACCCGACCCTTTTCATGCCGCGCCGCACGACCGGCTGTCTGAGTGAGGCTGGTTTCACTACGTAGAAAACCTTCCTTGTCAGCATCAAGGATCGCCACCAAGGCAACTTCTGGCAGGTCAAGTCCCTCGCGCAGGAGATTGATGCCGACCAGCACATCAAAATTGCCGAGCCGCAGGTTACGCAAAATTTCCACGCGCTCGATCACATCAATGTCGCTATGCAAATACTCCACCCGAATTTTCACTTCTCGCAAAAAACTGGTGATGTCTTCCGACAGACGCTTGGTCAGCGTAGTGACCAACACGCGCTCCCCGACCAATACCGCTTTGCGAATCTCACTAATCAGATCCTCTACCTGTCCCTTAGTTGATCGCAGCACAATCTCGGGATCAAGCAGCCCCGTGGGACGGATCAATTGCTCGGCAATGACGCTTGAGGCCTCCAGTTCATATTTTGCCGGTGTCGCTGATACGAACAGGGTTTGCCCGGTGATTCTTCTGAATTCCTCAAAATTCTGCGGGCGATTGTCCAACGCGGAAGGCAGTCGAAACCCAAAATTCACCAGATTCTGTTTCCGGGCCCGATCCCCATTGGACATGCCACCGACTTGCGGAATAGTGGCGTGGCTTTCATCGACCATCAACAGGAAGTCCTTGGGGAAAAAATCTATCAAACAAAAAGGACGATCCCCCGGATTCCGACCCGTAAGGTGACGGGAATAGTTCTCGATGCCATTACAGAAGCCCATTTCCTGCAGCATCTCCAAATCGTAGTTGGTGCGCATTCGTATGCGTTGCGCTTCCAACAGCTGCCCTTGCTTTTCAAACCATGCCACGCGTTCGTCCAGCTCTGCCTTGATGGTCAAAATAGCCGGATCCAATTTCCCTCGGGTCGTCACATATTGATTGGCCGGATATAAATCAAATTGATCAAGAGGACGAAGAACTTTCCCCGTCAGAGGTTCAAACTCACTGATCGCATCAACCTCATCGCCAAAAAATTCCACTCTGAGTCCCTGCTCGGAATAGGCTGGCATAATGTCCACCACGTCGCCCCGCACCCTAAAGCAACCCCGCTTGAGTTCATAGTCATTGCGTTCGTAGAGATTGTCCACCAATCGCTCCAACAATGAAGTTCGGCCAAGGTCATCTCCCCGGCGCAAGGCAATCCGCATCTCGGTAAAGTCCTCCGGCGAACCCAAACCATAAATGCATGAGACACTCGCGATCACGATAACGTCCCGCCGTGAGACCAGTGAACTGGTTGTCGCAATGCGCAGGCGCTCAATCTCTTCGTTGATGGATGAATCTTTTTCGATGTAGGTGTCACTCGATGCAATGTAGGCCTCGGGTTGATAGTAATCGTAGTAGCTGACAAAATATTCGACCGCATTTTCCGGGAAGAAATTCTTAAATTCTGAATAGAGCTGCGCCGCCAATGTCTTGTTGTGCGAGATGATCAAGGTTGGGCGGTCACATTGGGCGATCACGTTGGCCATGGTGAAGGTCTTCCCCGATCCAGTTACACCCAACAGGGTCTGATCCCGATTGCCGGCCTTGATCGATGCCATTAACTGCTCGATCGCCTGTGGTTGATCCCCCCTCGGCTGATAATCTGACTTTAGCTTGAACAGCATTTGTTAACAGGAAATCAGAGCGATCAAATCTGCAACTGTGAGTTCATCGAGCCGACCCACCACCCTATCTGTCATCTGCAACTCCGCAGCTGGATGAGTAGTTGCCACGCCTACCACTTTCATCCCTCCCGACCGGGCGGCTTGAATCCCGGCCAAAGCATCTTCAAAAACCACACATTGCGATGGGGCACAGTCGATTTTCTTTGCGGCCTTGAGAAAAACCTCCGGATCAGGCTTCCCGTGACTGACATCCTCTGCCGTCACAATGCCGCCAAAAAGGCCGATGAATCCCAAAACACCCAGGATGGTGTCGATATTTTCCCGATGCGTGGAGGAACCGATGCAATTCTGCACTCCAGCATCCTTCAATCGTTCCAAAAACGTGTGAACCCCGGGCAGTGCTTCCAAACCACGTTCCACTACCACCTCGCGATAAAGTGCTTCCTTGCGCAACGATAGCCGATGAATTTCCGACGGTTCATTGGTCCAATGCAAAAGATTCGGAATTATCCACTCATTCTTGCGTCCAAAACCCATGGTAAAATGGTCGGATATCAAAATCCGGTTCTCCTCATGCGCCAGTCGCTCCCACCCTTCCTCGTGCTGCTTGGACGAGTCTATAATGACGCCATCCCAATCGAAGATAACCCCAACCCTTGGTGCTTTTGATGTGCTCACAAACCAAAGACTTTAAGCAACGAGCTCCAGAGGCCAGCCCAGAACTTTCTTCCCCGATCGGCATCACCAGCCGAGGAGATTTCCTGACTAAGAAATATCCCCTTACCGGCAAACAAGTCATCAAACAAATGATTCATACCGCGATAATAACTCCAGAACGTCTCGGCTCGAACTGGTTTATAGTCCAAGTTCGGCGTGAAACCAATCGTGGCATCCTGATTGGTTCGACGAGCAGTGGATTTTTGACCATCACTGCTGCCCAGTTGCTCAGCCCGCACGCCTCGGTTTCCGGCTACGATCAAACGACAAGGACCGACAAATTCGAAGTAACGAAATTGCCAGGTCACCCAAGATTGCCAGCGAAACAACTGCCACCGGCGGCGGATCCGTAATTTCTGCCCGGAAGTTACGGCTGCGCCCGCCAAAAAACTGGGGCGCAGGACCAACGACCCGTTTTCAACCAGGGTAATCAAGGACAACTCCACGTGGGGGTTGGTCTGATTGGATAACGTGACGCTTTGTTGTTCCTCATTGGCGGCGGGCTTCAACTCGAGCAATTCCACCAATCCACTGGCGAGACAGGTGAACGGCATTTTCCAATCAAGAAGAAATCGGGTGTTTTTCAACAAACCCTCGTCCGATGCCTGGAGAAATCTTTCCCGAATCCAGAGTCTTTCCTCCCTGGCCAAGGAAATAGCCAATGAAACCTTACTCCTCTCCAAAACAGGCATGACTTGCATTCCGGGTGACAAGCGAAGTGGTCGACCGCGCATAATGGTAGGAGCGAGTCCGTAATACATGAACGACTTCCCGAGGGTCGGGCCGAAAAAATACATGGCAAGCGCGCCCGCCAACCACCACCGAATCTTGACCCAGGCCTGCATTGCATAGTGCAAAACCTTGGAGCGCTGCTGCTCCACTTTGACGATTTTTGCCTCCAGCCGACCAAGCGCAATTTCGAGGCCATCCCGCTCCCAAGTCGCGCGGGTGTATTGCTGGTGTAGGCCGTTGATCTTCTCTTGCACCGCTTTGCGCAATTCCTCCATCCGGAGTATCTGTTTAGCATTGGCATCCTGTTGCTCTGGATTGCCAATCAGACGATCCCATGTGCTTTCCAAATCCTTCAGCTTCGCGATCACCTTATCGGTCTGCACCAGACGTGCCTTCTCCGCGGCAATCGACTCAAACAAGCCGGCTAATCGCTTATCTACATCGACAATCGCCTGATGAACGTGCGTGCGTTCACCGGTCATGGCGCGGATGACTTCGTGTCGATGCAGATCAAAATCCACATTGTCCTTGAGAAATATCCACAACCCAAATGCCGCCAAAGAAAGCACCACCATCAGCAGGGCAGCCGCCATTTTTTGGAAAATCCAACGAATAAATTTCAGCACGGATAGCATATCATCAAGCCATCTAGTCAGGATAAGTTACCGTCATTGAAGTCTCACTGATCCGCGATGCCAATTGCTAAAGCCCAAACTTTCCATCTACGTTTGCTCATTAAAAAATCCCGGGTGATTTCACCCAAACCCCAACACTCTTGATCCAATGTCCAAAGTAATCGTTTCATCACTATACGATTCTCCCGTATTCAAGATGGCTTGTCGACAGTTCGATGTTGCTGCTGACGCTATCAGCCTTCCTGAGGCAATACGAGACCGCACTAAATATCCCCGACGTTGTTTGTGCGTCACATTACCTGTTAAGCGCGACGACGGTAGTGTCACTGTATTTGAGGGTTACCGGGTGCAGCATAATCTTTCGACCGGTCCTTCAAAAGGGGGAATTCGATTCCATCAGGATGTGACCATTGGTGAAGTCGCGGCACTTTCGATGTGGATGAGTTGGAAATGTTCCTTGGTCGGATTGCCCTACGGAGGCGCCAAGGGTGGCGTAATTGTCAACCCCTCCCACCTCTCGCTCAATGAATTGGAACGTCTCTCCCGTCGTTACATGCAGGAGATGGTCCATTTCATGGGTCCCGATCTCGATATACCTGCTCCAGATGTGGGCACGAATGAAATGATCATGGGCTGGATGATGGATACCTACTCCAACCATGTCGGGCATAACGAACCTGCGGCGGTCACCGGCAAACCAATTTCACTTGGTGGATCCCAAGGCCGACGCGAGGCAACTGGAGCAGGCGTCGCCTATTTGGTTAAGAAATACCTCGAGGACATGAAAATCCCCGTCAATAAGGCGACCGTTGCCATTCAGGGCTTTGGCAATGTAGGTAGTGAAACCGCCTTGGCTCTTTCAGCGTATGGAGCAAAAATCATCGCCATTTCGGACTACACTGGAGGCATCTACGATGCCAAGGGCATCGATATACAAAAGGCCCTCGCTTATCTCCAGTATGCCAAAACATTAAAAGATTACCACTTGGGTGAGCCCATCGCGAATGAGCAGTTATTGGAGCTCAAATGCACTGTCCTCGTACCCGCCGCATTGGAGCGAGTGATCCACGAAAAAAATGCCACCAAGCTCAATTGCCAATTACTGGCCGAAGCCGCCAACGGACCAACCACCAATGGGGCTGACGAAATCATCCAAAAACGCGGTGATATCCAAATCATCCCCGATGTCCTCTGTAATTCTGGCGGAGTGATAGTCTCCTATTTCGAGTGGCTCCAAAACAAGCAAAACTTCTATTGGACCCGCGACGAAGTCCTCAACAAACTATTCCCCATTCTCGACAAGGCCAAGGATTCCGTGGAATTCCAGATGCGTAAATTCAAGTTCGGCCGCCGCCTGGCAGCACTAACCTTGGGCATTGGAAGAGTTGCCGAAGCGAAACTCAGCCGCGGATTATTCCCCTGATTTCTTGCCAAGATGGGAGCAATCCCTCTTCTCAGCTGTTGATGCTATTACCTATCGGCGGCCCCCGTATTTGGCGCAGACTTGTCAGTCGTTGGTGGCGCCCGACGCAGCGCATGCAAAACGAATGGGAGCAACGCGCCCAAACCGATGCACTCGGGTATATTGGTCGTGGTTACGCCGAAAATGATGCGATGTTTTGGACCTCAGGGCGAACTGATGTGGATGAACAAATCCTCGATGGGATTAAACTGGAGCACGCCGCGACCGCATTGGAGATAGGTTGTGGAGTGGGACGACTAATGCGTCCACTCGCCAACCGGCTCACTCAAATCAATGGGGTGGACATCGCCCCGAGTATGATCGCCAAAGGCCGCACCCTGCTATCAGACCTGCCCAATGCCCGACTGGAAGTCACCGATGGTGAGCTCGGTATTTTCCCTGATGACTCCCACGATTTCGTTTATTCTTTTGTCGTATTTCAACACATACCGAGCAAACGAGCTATAACCCGCTACATCTGCGAAGCCGCTCGGATCTTGAAAACTGGGGGTATTTTGAAATTTCAAATTGATGGTCGCGTCCGTTCATTCTGGCGAGGTTCTGATACCTGGCTGGGAGTTTGGTTTCGGCCGCGTGAAATCCAACGCATATTAAAACGGGCGGGATTTTCCCTGATCGATGCTTGGGGGGAGGAAACCCAATATTACTGGATCACGGCCAGATTGGATGATCAAAAAGGGCCGGAGTGCGCAAAGGCACAGGCACTAAATCCCAAATGGAATGTATCCGCAGTCACCTCTTTAATGCAAAGACTGGGTGTCGAACATGAAGCCATGACCGCAGCCATTATATCAGGTCAAAGCAGTCTCCATGATGTCATCCAGCCATTGGCTAAACTCCTGACTATTTTACCTGATAGGAAATTTGTCCAAACAGCCTTTCGCACAATCCTTGACCGCGAAGCAGACGAATCGGGGCTCAACTTCTATTTACGCCAGTTACAAAATGGTGTTTCGCATTCCTACATCATCGACTGCTTGCTTTCGTCGGCCGAAATGAGGTCCAAATTGAGGCTTTCTGCGGTTACAAAACCATAAAAGAAAAGCTTACAATCGCCGTAGGAATGAGAGCGCCCAGCAACAGGCCAAGAGGTGATACGCCCCCATCAAAATAACGTTGAAGAATAGATTGGCCGGCTGGGTTGGGCGCATTCGCGATAACCGTAAGTCCGCCGCCGGTGACCGCACCCGAAACCACCGCGAACTTCAAAGCATCACTCAAGTCCGGCACCAATGTCGCAAGGTAGGTGATAAGCGCATTGTCATTGAATGCGGTGAGCACCATGGCCCCACCAAACAAAGGGTATTGGCCCAATGATCCCAGCACGGGCTCGATCCACCACCCTTGCAGTCCGCCATGGATAACCAATCCAGCCAGAAAAAAACCGACCAGCATGGGGCTGCGTAATTCCAACTTGCTCTGATGGTGGGCCGTAGCGTGAGAGAACGCCAAGTAGAACATAAACCCGGCAATGAAGAGCACGGGGTAATGCGCCATCCAAACCGTGAAGGCGAGAAACACCAAATGCACACCCGTCACCCAATACGGTATAGGATCCTCGTTGATTTTGCCATCAACCGGCACGGCTTTCATGGCCAACAATTCTTTGCGGAAGATATAGAAATAGACCGCGTTGGAAATAAGAATGCCCATGACCGCATGCCAACCGAAATGGGTAAACATGAATTTTATGTCCCAGCCCCAAGAGGCCGCCACCATCAAAACCGGCGGCGCCGCAAAATGAGTCAACGTGCCTCCGATGGAAATATTCACGAAGAGCAAACCAATCGTGGCGTATTTCAGTCGTGAACTGGGTTTCACATCGAAAAATTGTTTCGCCAACAACATGGCGCCAATGGTCATGGCGGCCGGCTCGGTTATCAGAGATCCCAAAAGCGGGGCCAAGGTGAGAATGCTCAACCACCAGGCCAGCGGAGTTTCCTTACCAAATCGAGCCACTAACCTCATACTTTGCTCCGCCAACTTTAGCACGGGCCTGGTCGAGGCCAAAGTCATGATGATCACCACAAACAACGGCTCCGTGAAATTCACTTTTTCGCCAATGTAGTAAATCGCGGTATCGAGATTCTTGTTCCAGCAAATGGCGATAAACAGAGCCATTGCCCACGTGCCAAATACCGCCTCAACTTCCCCTAGATAGTGCAAGATTTGCCCCCAAAAACTGACTTCGTCGGGCCGCCCATCTTCATCATTGTCGGTAGCTTCCAATTTCAATTTCAAACGCGCCGCATGTCTCCCTTCAACTATGTGCCCCCAATGCCGGATCTTGGCCGTCAGAAAGGTATGCATCACCGCCAGGAAGAAAATTACCGTCGCCACTACGTTAAACGGCTCCGCGGCAGCGCGTTCCTTGATAATGCCAATAATGCTGGCATCTACATTGTGACTATAACTGTCAATCAGCTTGGGAAAGGTGGCGTCAGGCTGCGCCAACTCAACGCCACCGGCCGCCCAAAGCACGGGGCTAATGAGTATTCCTAGCAGGACAAGGAAAGTTCGGACTATGCGGATATTCATGAGAGGTGGGCGGATAATTCTGAAAGGCGATGGATAAAAATTTGTGCATTGGTCTGCACCTTGGTTCGTTGCACGTAGCCCCCAAAACCGACAAACAGGTCCACCATGCCTGTCGTCTCAAGGTCACTGATTCCATCTCCAACCATGATGGTTCGAATTGGATGTAGTTCTGATTTCATTTGCAGGATTCGTGCCGGTTTGCCGCCATTTCGCGTCGTAGGAAATTCACGTTCATAATCAGCGTAATCCCCTCTTTCGTCAAATTTGAGACCAACGGCTTCAATCCGATCGATCCCAAGCAGAGCCGCCAAAGGGGCAATCACTTGAGTAAAACCGGCACTCAGGATAATCGGGGTCCAACCAAGGTCTTTCACCAACCTGATCGTACCAAGCGCAGTGGGTTCAATTTCATCGATGTATTTTTGCGCCACCAATGCCACTTCGTCGCGGGTCGGGCGTATGATATCCAAACGTCGGCCAAATATTTCATCTATCGGCACCTTTCCATCCATCGCTGCACTCGTCATGGCCTCCACCTCTGCGTAGCATTTTCCCCCTCGGATACGCGCGAGCTCATCAATGCCCTCGATGGAGCTGAGTGTGCTATCACAATCAAAGAAAATCAGTTTGGGTGCCGGCACTTAACTAGACAGTCAGGGAGAGCCCCAATCCGGCAATAAAAAAGGCCCACCGTAATCGGTGGACCTCAAAGTGTATTGTCTCCAGCGCGGATTATTTACGGGCGCGCTTGAACTTGTTGGTGAATTTCTCCACGCGTCCAGCGGTATCAACCAAGCGTTTTTCGCCAGTATAAGCTGGATGCGAATCCATCGTCACATCGCGCACGACGACGAAGTATTCCTTACCATCAATCTGCTCCTTGCGGGCAGACTTCATGGTGGACTTCGTCAGGAATCGTTTGCCTGTGGCAACGTCGAGGAAACAAATATCATTAAGAGCGGGATGTCCGGTGGCTTTCACGGTATAAAATGGTTAATTAACCCTGACGCGCCTTGTAGCGGGGGTTGGATTTGTTGATCACGTAGATGCGGCCCTTGCGACGAACAACCTGACAGTCAGGGTGACGCTTCTTTGCTGATTTAATAGAGGAGACGACTTTCATAAAAGAGCTGAAAACAGAGAGCTAGGAACCTACTGTCAACTGAAATGTCCGCGTGGTTTAGTTCAACTCCGGTTCATCAGGTTCATCCGCAAGCAAACGCCACTCATCGCCCTTCGCGCCCAACACTTTGCGCCATAGTCCTTCATCTTGGGGGCTTTCGATCAGATCAGGTGGAATATCCGCAATCACCCACGTATTGTGCTTTAACTCGTTGTCCAACTGACCACGGGTCCAGCCTGCATAACCTAAGAAAGCTCTCATATGCATGCCTTCTTGCAGGAATTGCTCCGCTTTGAGCGGTTCGATCCCAAAATGCATGCGAAACCCCTCTGCTTGGGTCTCCCACGCCACCAAAATCAATTGGCGGTCCTGCACCGGGCCGCCTGAAAATATCGGCACCTGCGCCAGCGTTCCCAAGGCGAAATCACCACTCAACGCACCCAACCTTTTACCCGCCGGCCGATTAAGCACCACCCCCATCGCACCTTCATCATTGTGTTCCGACATCAGGATCACGGCATGCCGAAAGGTCGGCTCTTCCAACGCGGGATGCGCCAACAGGAGTGAACCTGCCACAGTGTCTACTTTTCTGGAATGGGAACGATCGCCACGCATGGTTTTGAATTAGAGCTGCAATATCTTGACTCCGGCCTCTGTCAACAGTGGTGAGACTAACGGATCATTATGGTAATCAATTCTATATCGTATCTCTGCAATACCCGATGCTGCCAAAATTTTCGCACAATTAATGCAGGGATAATGTGTTACATAGGCCACACACCCTTCCACCGAACTGCCCCGACGAGCCGCATCGGCCACCGCATTCTGCTCAGCGTGGACCGTCGCTTGCTCGTGGCCCTCCCGTAGGCGTGAAACATGCGGTGTCCCAGGCAGGTAACCATTGTAGCCTGCAGCTACGATCCGGTTTTTGCGGTTTCCACCCGTCACAATAACACACCCCACATTGAGACGCTCACAGCTCGATCGGGTCGATATGAGCACCGCCGTAGCCATAAAATACTCATCCCAACTGGGACGATGGGAAAACTGCTCCGTTGCTTGGGCAATCAGATCAATGGGATTTGGCAACTTACTCATAAATCACGGTAAGGGTAGACTTCCCTGTTCATTCGGGCAATCTTCCTCTTGATGAAGTTGCGCACTTTGCAAGCCGAGCTGCTCGACTCACTCCCACCCAGCCATCCTGATGCCCAGCACAATCGGCGTGATCTGCGGCTGACCAACCATTTAATGGGTAATCATCGCTGGATGGTCCAAACCTTATGCAACGTGCTGCAACCCGGCGACCGCGTGCTTGAATTGGGTGCGGGCACTGGTGAGCTATGCCGGCCACTGCATGCCAATGGCACGAACGTGGATGGACTCGACGTCTGGCCCCGACCCCACGATTGGCCATCCAAGTATATTTGGCACCAAGCCGATTTGCGGTTCTTTGCAGACTGGGAGCTTTATCCGGTGGTCATCGGCAACCTGATTTTTCATCAGTTTTCGAACACCGATCTCGCAAGTTTGGGCGATCACCTGAAGTCCAACACTCGCATCATAATAGCCTGCGAACCCGAGCGACGCAAAGTTTCTCAATTTTTGTATCGAATCCTGGGCCCCATCTTCAGAGCCAATCACGTGAGTTTGCATGATGCCCATGTCAGCATTGCTGCCGGATTTCAAAATAACGAACTCCCCCGTTTACTTGGACTTGATCCCTCCGGTTGGGATTGCCGTTGCTCCTGCACCCTCATGGGGGCGTATCGAATGATCGCGCGCCGCCGATCATGAACAATAACCTTCTACCCATTGAGATTATTGGCGGTGGCCTGGCTGGACTATCTCTCGGGCTCGCTCTGCGACGCAAGAATGTGCCAGTAAAAATTCATGACAAAGGAGGATACCCAAAGCATCGCGTCTGTGGGGAATTCATTACCGGTCTCGGAGCAACCACCATAGACAGATTAGGTTTGGCACCATTTCTTAAAGATGCACTCCACCATCACTCCGTAGCCTGGTTTATCGGTGGCCGTGCGACGAAGATACAGACCCTTCCACAACCGGCACTCGCTATGGGTCGCCATCAACTCGATCAACGTTTGGCTGATTCCTTTGTGCAGTCCGGAGGCGTCCTTTGTTCGAATTCACGAATAACTGACAGCCTAACTTTACCCGGTAGAATCGTCGCAACTGGACGACGCAAAGGGGAATCATCGTGGCTGGGTTTGAAGATTCATGCCTTTGATTTCCCGTTGGATCGTGACCTCGAACTACATCTTGGAGATCAGTGTTATATCGGCCTCACCCGACTGCCTCTTGGCAGGGTAAACATTTGTGGCCTTTTCGCAAAACGTGACCTGTCGGCCAAAGGGGCAAAACTACTGCTTATTTATCTGCGCGCGGCCGGTTTAAACAAACTGGCAACGCGACTCGCCCAGGCTGATTTTGATGCTGATTCTTTTTGTGTGGTCGCTGCCGTCGGTTTCGATCGTCGGGTTTCAAAAGCAAAGGGTATGTCCTTGGGTGACGCCTGCGCCATGATCCCACCATTCACAGGCAATGGCATGGCCATGGCCTTCCAAAGTGCCGAATCTGCACTCCACCCAGTTCTAGCTTATTCCCGCGGGCAGATGGACTGGCAGACTGTTTGCATGACGGTGCAAAACGATTTGAGGCGCCGTTTCCAAACCCGACTCGTTTCTGCGCATCTGCTTCATCCCTTCCTGCTCGTACCTCGACGACAGCGCTGGCTTGCCCGCCTGACCCGTAGCCGATTGCTGCCAATGCAAACTCTCTACTCCGTTTTACACTGATATGTATCTCCAATCACTCGCCACCGCGGTGCCTGACAACACCTTTACGCAGCAAGATTGCTGGAGCATCATAGAACGCTCACCGGCCAAGGACCGTCTATCCCGGCGCTCGCGTCTGACGCTCCATGGTATTTTGCGCGGCGAACACGGCATCAACACCCGACATTTTGCTGCACCGGAGATTGAACATATCTTTGATCAAAGTGCCGATGAACTTCACTCGATCTTTCGCACCGAGGGACCTAAGTTAGCCGCAAGAGCACTGGCGAATGCCTTGAATCAGGCCAAAGTGCTACCCACTGAAATTGACGCTCTCCTCATTTGCACTTGCACCGGTTATTTATGTCCCGGGCTGACCAGCTATGTAGCAGAACAACTAAATCTACGTCCCAATGCGATCCTCCATGATTTGGTTGGTTTGGGTTGTGGCGCAGCCATACCCACCATGCGCGCCGCGAAACATATCCTCGCAGCTCACCCGAATGCCATTGTGGCCTGCGTAGCGGTAGAGATCTGTTCAGCGGCCTTTTATCTGGATGATGATCCGGGCGTATTGATCAGCGCCTGCTTGTTCAGCGATGGCGCAGCCGCCACGATTTGGCGTAATTCTCCCGGCCCGACCGGTCTGCAATGTTTCGATTTCGACACGCATCATCAACCTCAGGACCGGGACAAGCTCAGGTTTGAGCAACGAGACGGCAAATTGCGCAACCTGCTCGACCGCTCTGTGCCTGAGCTGGCGGCCGGTGCCGTCTCTCGCCTGTGGGAACAACGGGGAACTCGCCCAGTTGGTTCAGTCATAGCGCATCCCGGCGGCAAGGATGTGCTGGCCGCACTCGCTCCTGTCCTTGCACCGTATACGTTGGACTTCAGCGCAAAGGTCCTACGCGACCACGGCAACATGAGCAGCCCATCCATTCTCTTTGCCTTACAAGCAGCGCTGCAAAATAAGCCCACGAATGACGATTTATGGTTGGTGAGCTTTGGGGCGGGGTTTAGTGCACATAGTTGCCGGTTAGGACGGGCATGAAATGATCCCGATCAACTTGGCCTTGAAAATTCAAAAAATAGACGCCGAAATTAAAAACCATGCCTGAACTCCATGACTTGATCACCTACTGTGATGAACGCACTCGACGCTCGGCATTCGTCGACTCGCCCGGAGCGTTTAACGGCCTACAAATGGCCAACAATGGTCGCGTCACCAAGATTGGGGCGGCCGTGGACGCTGGAGTGATTCCCTTTCAAAAGGCCGTGGACGCCGGAGTTGATTTTCTTATCGTTCATCACGGCATGTATTGGGATATGCCCCGGGCCCTGACCGGTTCGGCTTACGAACGTGTCTCCACCTTGATCAACGCGAATTGTGCCCTCTATTCCAGCCACCTGCCGTTGGATGCCCATCCTGAGATCGGTAACAATGCTCTACTCGCGCGACAACTGGGTCTGGCGCCAAGCAGAGGAATCATACCCAACGAAGGCGGCAACATTGGCCTGATTTGCTCAAACTCCCTCCCCCGCGAACAGCTGCGTAACAAGCTGGAGTCACTTTACGCGCGGGTTATCGCCATCGAATATGGCACCGAAACGCCTAACCAAATCGCCATTTGCAGTGGTGGAGGCCATAGCGCTTTACGCGAAATCGTCGGCACTGCCGCAGACACTTTGATCACCGGTGAACTTCGCGAAGAACATTTCAATTTGGCCCAAGAGGAGAAACTCAATCTCTACCTTTGCGGTCACTATGCGACAGAAGTCCACGCCGTCAAAGCCCTCGCCGCCGAATTATCCGCCAAGTTTGATCTGCCATGGGAATTCATATCCACCGAGAATCCACTGTGATGATTTGAACCACCGCGGAACAATGTCCAAAGTTGAGTCTTCACTTTCGCGGGTTCCACGTCTTCCGTGGCCACTATCATGAAACGCATCGCCATCCTCCACGGCCCAAATCTAGACCGCCTCGGCAAACGCGAACCCGACGTCTACGGTCATGCTACGCTCAAAGACTTGGAACAAATAATTCGCACCGAGGCCAAGGCGATCGGCTACTCGGTTTCATTTTTTCAATCGGCCCATGAGGGAGCATTGGTGGATAAAATACATGCTTTCACGGATCGGGGCATTCACGGGTTTATCGTAAACTTCGGCGCTTACTCTCACACCAGTATCGCCCTGCGTGATGCTTTGTCCGCTTCAGGCAAACCCGCGATAGAAGTGCATATATCGAACATTAAAAAACGGGAGAAATTTCGCCAACACTCGATGACTGCAGGTGCTTGTCGCGCTATGATTTCAGGCAAGGGGTTTCCCGGTTACATCGAAGCTTTGCAGCGACTCGCCAAATACCTGTGATTGATTCGGAGCTCTCAAACGCCAAGAAGTTATTGTGGTTGGTCTGCCACACGAAGCCACGTTGTGAAAAAAAGTTTTCAGCCCTGATGAAGGCAGAACGCTTTGAGCACTACCTGCCGTTGATGGAAAGCGTGCGCAAATACGCCAAGCAGACCAAGAAATTCACCAAGCCACTATTTCCCGGTTACGTGTTTGCCTGTGTGCCAGCTGAACAGAAGGCCCGGATTTACCAAATGGATCTGCTCGCCAGAGCGATTACCGTCACCGATGTGGCCGGATTTCTCCGCCAAATCGAGGATGTCAAAGCCATCGTCGCGTCTGGTTTCGAACTTAGTCTCATGCCACTTCTCGCCAAAGGACGCAGAGTTAAGGTTTCAGGCGGGCCACTGCATGGTTTGGAAGGCTATGTGGACAATCCGCATGATCCACGTGGCGTGATAATCTCGGTCGATGTTTTGCGACAGGGCTTACTCGTGCACGTGCCGCTGGAAAACCTGACCGTACTACCCTGATAATTAGCTGGAAGCACCAAATGCCAACCAGGCCGCTTGAGCCGCATGCATGACCGCACAGGTGAGTAATGCTGCCGCGAGATCATCTACCACCACGCCCCAACCGGCGGGTAAATCTTGCAGTCGTTTAATGCCAAATGGCTTCAAGATATCGAAGATACGAAACAGGCCAAAACCGATCAAAAATATGGCCCATGCCGGGAGTGGCCCCACCAACGACGGCCACCCAAGAAAGCACAATGGAATGGCAACGAATTCATCCAAAATTACCTCCCCGGGATCACGTCGTCCGAGTCTGAATTCTGCTTCCCCACAAATCGCTATGGCCACATAGGCCCCGATCGCCGTCATTAACAACGTTCCGATTACTCCGTAACGGTCCGCAAAAATAGCCGTAAAATACATCAATCCCGCGACCGACCCCCAAGTCCCCGGCGCGGGTAAACGCCGACCCAAAGGACCAAGGGTGGCACAGTTCAATACCGTAGCCGTCGGCAGAAACCGGGGCCAGACAGGTTGTTTAAGCTGCATCACCTTCATCTCTCACCACGTGTCCATGCTTTCGGAAATAGGTCCAGCCCGAGGTAATGGTCAGCACAACGGATCCTACAAAAAGAATCAGGCCGATAACATGGACCCCAGAAGTGATTACCTGATCACCCACATCAGCAAAGTCCGCTGCCAGCATTCGCCAACCCAACAACCAACCGATGGCATTGAGTTGCAGAAACGTTTTCACCTTTCCCCCTGCATCCGCCTCAACCACGACGCCCTTGCTGGCGGCCACCATGCGAAGTCCTGAGATCAAAAATTCGCGCCCAATGATACAGAGCACCAAAAGCATGGCCGTGATCCGATGTCCCATAAAATAACCGCCATTAACCAAGGCAACCATCAGCCCGACAATCATGACCTTGTCGATAACCGCATCCATGAAGCGACCGAAGGTCGAAACCTGGCCATTGGCCCGGGCCAGTTTGCCGTCCAGCCAATCCGTGAGCGCGGCAATAACGAACAACCAGAATGCGATGGTTGCGGCCCACGGAAACTCTGCATACATCAAAGCCACAATGGCGAACATGGCAGGCACTCGTGAAACCGTTAGTATATTAGGTAGGTTGTAGCGCACGGGAAGGGCAAAAAAACGCATGCCATTAAAGCAAAGGCAATATCGGAAACTGTTGAAATCTATTCGAGATTTCCAAAAAAGACATTCGCTTGCAGCGGCAGAACCTATTTAAGTCCACTTTACCTCATGCGTCACTGTATATATCCCGGCACGTTTGATCCCATCACCTACGGTCACATCGACGTGTTGACCCGTGCATCCAAGCTTTTTGACCACGTAACGGTGGCGGTTGCCAGTAACGCCGGTAAAAGCCCCATGTTCACCCCAGCTCAGCGCCAGGAAATGGTCGAAAGCAGCACCACTCATTTGGCCAATGTCACGGTGACAATTTTTGATGGTCTCTTGGTTGAGTTTGCCATTGCACAAAAAGCCCAAGCCATCATTCGCGGCCTCCGTGCACTCTCCGATTTCGAATTTGAATTCAATATGGCCCTGATGAACCGGCACCTGAAGCCTGAGTTGGAAACCATTTTCGTGATGCCTAACGAACAGTTCAGCTACACCAGTTCCACCCTCGTCAAGCAGGTTGCAAGATATGGTGGCAATGTGGCTCATTTTGTTCCCCCGACGGTGGCCGAGGCCTTGAAAAAGACCTCATTTCAATAGCATTTCGGGATTCGGCGCCTTTCCGCAGGCCCGAAATTAATTAACCGAAATTGTTTTTGTCACCAAGAGCCATCCTTGACGTCTAGTAACCGCGCCTGCGTTTCAAAAGTAAACCTCCACAATATTCAAAAACCTTCATCGAATTTAAAATGGCCAAGTCGCGCTCCAATCTCCGCATTATATTCCCCCTCATTTTGGTCTTCATCTCCGCCGGTGCATGGTTCTACCTAAAAAAGGATAAATCTACGGCACCGATTTACACCACCACCACGGTTACCAAAGGCGATATCAGTCAGGTCATCACGGCCACTGGAACCCTCGAACCAGTGACTTCAATCCAGGTGGGCAGTCAGGTTTCTGGGCTCATCACAGAAGTGCTGGTTGATTTCAATTCCCCCGTTGGGGCAGGACAACTCATCGCCAAGATCGATCCCGCGACCTATGAGCAGCGTCTCAGACAAAGTGAAGCCGACTTGGCATCTTCCACGGCCAACCACACGTTGGTTCGACTAAACACGGAACGCACCCAAGCGCTGCGCGCTCGTAATCTCGTATCCAAACAGGAGCTGGACCAGGCAGAAGCAGCCCTAGCGCAAGCCAATGCTGCCATTCTCACCAAGCAAGCTTCGGTCGAAAACGCCAAAGTCGATCTGTCGCGATGTTCAATCTATGCTCCGGTTAGTGGTATCGTCCTTGACCGACAAATCGATGTGGGACGCACCGTGGCCGCCAGTCTCAATTCACCAGTCCTCTTCATTATCGCTGCCGACCTGACCAAGATGCAGATCAATGCGGCCATCGCCGAGGCCGACATCGGGAGCGTTGAGGTTGGCCAGTCAGTCAATTTCACCGTAGATGCCTTTCCCACCCGACAATTTCGTGGGCGAGTATTGCAAATTCGCAACACTCCCACGACCCAGTCCAACGTCGTCACCTATCAGACAATTATAGAGGTGAGAAACGATGAGCAAAAACTCAAACCCGGCATGACGGCAAATGTCTCGGTCGTTATCGCCAACCACCAGAATACACTGCGCATTCCCAACAGCGCACTTCGGGTGCGCATGCCGGAATCCCTCCTGCCCGCCGCCAACCCGACGACTGAAGAAAAAGGCAAGATTGCAGCTACAAATGAAGTCGAGGCTACACGGGAGCAAGTCATGCAATTGATGGCGGAGGCAGGATTTTCACGAGGATCCGGGCCACCTTCACCCGAAGTTCGAACCCGGATGGCGGAATTGGCCAAGGAACGCGGACTTATTCTACCCAATCGTAATGGAGGCGGCCGTAATCGTGAAAGTAATGAATCCACGATCACCACCCGCCAAATCTACAAGTTCATCGGCACTTCCGAAAAACTCGAATTCGAAGTAGTCACCGTCAAATTAGGCATCACTGATGGGAGCAATACCGAGTTGATTGAAGGGATGAAGGAAGGCGATATTCTGGTCACCAGCGTATTTGTTCCCGACCGCGACAACTCCGGCCAACCAACGAACAACCCATTCAGCAACCAACGCCGTCGTTAATGATTCAGTCGATCGAACTGCCATGAGCGCTGTCGTCCAACTTCAGAATATCCACAAGGTCTATGACTCGAGCGAAGTCAAAGTCCATGCCGTGCGTGGAGTTTCGCTTGATATACAACGGGGTGATTTTATAGCCGTTATGGGGGCAAGTGGTTCCGGTAAATCCACTTTGATGAATCTCATCGGGTGTCTTGATCGACCAACGGAGGGCACTTACCTGTTGGACGGAGTTGATGTTTCCCAGTTGGATCGCGACGAACTGGCCGACATCCGAAATCTAAAATTGGGCTTTGTGTTCCAAGGATTCAACCTGCTTAGCCGCACGACTGCCTTGGAAAACGTCGAGCTGCCGATGCTCTATGGCCAGAAGAAGATTCCAACCAAGGAATTGAGAGAACGCGCGGAACGTTGCCTGGAAATCGTCGGGTTGACTGATCGGGCCGATCACTTTCCCAGTCAACTTTCCGGAGGACAACAACAACGGGTCGCCATCGCACGTGCCCTCGTCAATGAACCGCAGATTCTCGTCGCCGATGAACCGACCGGCAATCTCGACAGCAAAACTTCAGTGGAAATCCTCGGGGTGTTTCAAAAACTCAACGATTCCGGCATCACCATTCTGATGGTCACGCATGAACTCGACATTGCCCAATACTGTCGACGCAACCTTATCATGCGTGATGGTCGGGTCGTCAGCGATTTTCAGGTTCCCAAAAGATTGATGGCAGAAACCGAGATGAAACGTCTCCTCATCGCTGAGGCGGAAGCCAAACTAACGGAGCAAGACTGACCCATGCGCATCAGCTCCACTTTTATCATATCCTTGCGGGCCTTGCGCCGTAATGTCCTGCGATCTTCCCTCACCGCCCTGGGTATCATCATCGGCGTCGCCGCCGTGATCGCGATGGTCAGTATCGGCAACGGCGCCAAAAATCAGATTGAAGGACAAATCGCCAGTCTGGGCCAGAACGTGATCATGATTTTCCCCGGCAGCAGCAGCAGTGGCGGCACGCGCGGCGGTTGGGGCTCCGCCAGCAGCCTGACCCCCGAGGACGCCTTCGCAATTTTAAGGGAGGTTCCCGGGGTTGTTGCCACCAGTCCGGAATTGCGCGACCGTTCCCAAATCCTGGGCAACGGACTGAATTGGAACACCCAAATTCAAGGGGAAAGCCCTGAATATCTGAGTATTCGAATGTGGACGATGAAGGAGGGAGACATGTTCACCGAACACGACGTGCGTGCCAACGCCAAGGTGGCGGTTATTGGCCGCACCGTCGTCAACCAACTTTTTCCTGACGTTGATCCCATCGGTCAAATAATTCGAATCAGAAACATTCCCTTTAAAGTCACGGGGGTCCTGGAACCCAAAGGGTTTAATTTTTTCGGATCCGATCAGGACGATATTGTTATCATACCCTACACCAGTCATCTGAGTCGGGTTTCTCGCCGAAGTAATTTGAATTCCATCCTGGTGCAAGCGATCACGCCGGAGGCCATCCCCCAGATCCAGCAAGGTATTACCGATTTGCTGCAACAACGCAGGCAAGGACGCGAACCCGACTTCACGGTGCGCAACCAAATTGAACTCGCGGACACCGCTACTGCAACATCCAAGACCATGACCAACCTGCTGGGTGCCATAGCCGGGGTTTCCCTGATCGTCGGTGGTATCGGCATTATGAATATTATGCTCGTTAGCGTGACGGAACGCACCCGTGAGATTGGCATCCGGATGGCAGTGGGTGCTCATGGCAGTGAAATCATGCTCCAGTTTCTCATTGAAGCGGTGCTCATCAGCGCCCTCGGTGGCATCATTGGCATAGCCCTCGGCGTCGGCGCTTCAGAAATGATGTCTCATTTCAATGGCTGGCCCACCTTGGTATCGACTTCCGCTGCCGTAGTGGCTTTCGCGGTCAGTGCCGCCGTTGGGGTATTCTTTGGTTACTATCCAGCTCGCAAAGCGGCTCAGCTAGATCCCATCGACGCGCTGCGCTACGAGTGATCGAGTGTAGCCGTGGTCGCTGACCCCGGTTCGTTTTGTTATTATCGGCATGTATCCGGTCGGGTCAGCGACCACGGTTACAGTCTGTCGATTGACCTGCGCCAACCAGACGGAGCAAACTTCACGAAACAGGTTTGCCGTTCGCATTGGGGCACTTATTCATTGAAACCCATGCGTTTCCCACGCCGGTTTTTCATCTTCGTCACATGCCTATTGGCTATTATTTCGGCTCGAGCTCAATCAGAGAATGCATCTTTGGCGTCTGACGCCTACAATCGCGCCCTCGCACTTTACCAAGCGAAGCAATACCCTGACGCCCGTACGGCCTTTCAGATCCTCTCGGTCGATGAACCCGCAAACGCAAAGATTCGTTACTTTCTTGGGGTGATCGCCATGAAGCGAAATGATTTCAATGACGCCATTCTCCAGTTGGAAAAGGCCACACAAATGGACCCTCACAATTCAGGTTATTTCGCGGAATTAGGCGGTGCCTATGGCAGCGCGGCTGACAACGCCACGTTGCTTTCACAAATGAGTTTGGCCAAGAAGTGCCGTTATGCTTTGGAAAAATCAGTCGAGCTTGATACCGACAATCTGGATGCCCGCCAAGGTTTGGTCGATTACTACCGCCAAGCTCCCTCGTTTCTCGGTGGCGGCGTATTGAAAGCATATGCCCAAGCCACCGAAATCCGGCAGCGCGACCTCTATCGCGGCACCCTTATTCTGGGGCAACTCTACGTCGCGGACCGGCGTTTCGAGGAAGCTATCTCACTTTTCGAAGAGCTATTGCAGAAGCATCCGGACAACTACCTCGGACATTATTCTATCGGTCGTATTACGGCAGAGAACGGGCTGCAATTGGACAAGGGAGAGCAGCACCTCCA
>DFDG01000096.1:0-120 GCA_002367815.1 Opitutaceae bacterium UBA3033
GTAGGGGCGGTTATCCTTAACCGGCCCTTTGGTATCATCTCTCCCAGCCCCGGACCGCAACGTCCGGGGCTTTTTTTTCGGCAAGGAGGACCGTGCGCTCCGCGCGCAGTCAGGCGGCGC
>DFDG01000096.1:236-4987 GCA_002367815.1 Opitutaceae bacterium UBA3033
CGCAGTCAGGCGGCGCACGGAGTGCCCCACACACCCAGCATGGCCGTTACCGGCTTGAGGTTAAACCGCAATGCCTTATCCATCGGTCCCATGAATACGCGGTGTTTATTGGGTCTGTTACTGGCTTTGCTCATACCCATAGAGTTGAGCGCCCAGACCGTATAGCTGCTCTCCACTGGCAACGGCACGTTGGATACCCAAACCCAGACCGTGCTGCAAAACGGTGGGTTCACCGTGACCGTGGGCAGGCAGTTCAACTCATTCTCAGCCACTGAACTGACGGGCATGGATGTCGTGCTGCTGATGCCCAACAACAACTGGAACTCCGGCGACATGTCCCTGGCCGCGCAAACTGCACTCATCAATTTCGTCAATGCTGGCGGTGGCCTGATCACTAGCGAATGGACCAATGGGAAAGTCGCTTCTGGGAGTTTCGCCACCCTAGAACCCATCCTGCCCGTCGTCTCCACCACTCAATACACCGGAGGAAGCACCATCACTTATAATCTGAGTGCAACCGATGGCGTGCTCAACGCCGGTCTGCCTTCCACTTTTTCCTTCATGGGCGATAACTTTGCCGGAGTTGAATCCCTCTTCGCCGCGAAGAATGGCGCCACGACTTATTACAGTAGTTCTGGAGGTGCGGGCGGTGCCGGCGTGATCGGTTGGGACGTAGGACTAGGCCGGGTGCTGCAAATCTCGACCACCGTTGGTCCCAATCAACTGGCCGACCCCAATTTTTCCCAGTTCTTCAATAACTCAGTCACCTTCGTCGCCGTGCCGGAACCATCCACGTGGCTCCTCTTGCTGAGCGGGCTGGGATTAATTCTGATCAGTTCGCGTCGCAGGCGGAAATAAAGAGTTCGATCAGCCTATCGATAGTTAATGGACAACAACTATCTATCCAAAACGACTCACTGCATAAATTCGGATTGTCTCCTATGGTAACGATGTCCCGATACCCCTATGAAATTACGTTCCCTGTTACCCACCCTTGGACTGGCAATTGCACTCTGCAACTTTGTCCCCGCCGAGGAAACCACCCAACCCGTCGCTGATTCCCCCGAAGCCGGCCTCAAGGCCATCGATGCGCGTCTCGAAGCCAAAATCAAAGCCGGTTTCGAAGCGCCGGTGGATTTCGCCGCAGAAGCCGCCGCCTATGATGAGTTGCTCGCGAAATTTGTGGACGATAAATCCGACGCCGTCGCCAACATCGCCTACGAGCAGGCTTATTTCACTTTTCAATATCTGGAAGACGAAGAGACCGCGGGCAAGCAAGCCGGGACAATCGCGGGAAACTTTCCCGGCACTGAAACCGTGGCCAAAGCCGCCAAGCTGATGTCACTTATCGTGCGGGTGCAGGAAGGCCGCATCAAACAGGCTGCCCTGATCGGCCATGCTGCCCCCGAGTTGAATTTCAAATGGTCCACTCGGGACGGACTTAAAACTCTTTCCAGTCTCAAAGGTCAGGTCGTGGTGCTGGATTTCTGGGCCACCTGGTGCGGGCCGTGTATACGTTCCTTTTCCGATACCCGCGAGCTCCTGGCAAAATTCAAAGACAGTCCGGTCGTGATCATCGGGGTGACCAGTATTCAAGGCCAAGTCTCCAACATGGGTCCGCGTATCGATACCAAGGGCGACCCGGAAAAAGAAATGGGCCTCATGACTGAATTTATCAAACTCAAGGAAATGACTTGGGACGTCGCGTTTAGTGAAGAGGAAGTCTTCAATCCCGATTACGCCGTCACAGGCATTCCCTATCTGGCCATCGTCGCACCAGACGGCACAGTGCGTCACACCGGCATTCACCCCGCGGACAAGCAAGCGGACATCGCGGGCAAGATCGCTGCCATCCTCAAGGAATTCGATCTGCCAGTGCCCAACTGATCGGGCTTTACCAGGCTCAGTTACTTTTTCCTGATTCTCGCCGCCCAGCCTCCGCCGGGCGCGAGTTTTAGAGTGAGTTTGGTTTCATTGGTTACCGGGCGCATGGTCTTGCAATAATCGTCCGCAAGCCGATCGGCATTCACGCCGTCGCTCCACTCTTCCAGGGTGAATTCCCCTTCAGGCAAAAACGAAAGATCAACCGCTAGCTCGCGCGCCGTCCAATCAGTCATCGCACCGCAAAACCACGCCGATCCACTGCGGCGGGCCATGGCCACGTAGTCGCCCATCTTTGCCGCCAACACACGGCTCTCATCCCAAACTGTTGGAACGGCCGAAATAAATTTGAGACTCTCCGGTTCACGCCGGTAGTTCGTAGGCGAATCGCACAACATTTGAAGCGGACTTTCATAGATCACATACATGGCCAGTTGATTACACCGCGTGCCCTGACTCATGGGCCGGGTATTGTTCTGGGAAAACCCTTTCTCGGTAGCGTGTAACATCGCCCCCGGCGTGAAGTCCATCGGACCAAGAAACATGCGGGTGAATGGCAAGGTCACCGTGTGCTCCGGCGTGATGTCGGCGCTCCATTTGTTCCACTCGTTGCCCCGCAGTCCTTCGGTCGTGATCAGGTTGGGCCATGTGCGCGTCATCAGGGCCGGTCGTTGCGAACCGTGAAAATCCACCAACATCTGATACTTGGCTGCTTCACGACAAACGCGTTCATAAAATTGCATCACCGGTTGATCATCGCGTTGCATGTAATCCACTTTCAGTCCTTTCACGCCCCACTCGGCAAATTTCTCCAGCGCCGGCGTCATCTGCTCATCGAGTGTCTTCCAGGCCACCCAGAGAATCACCCCCACGTTCTGCTGCTTCGCATAATCCGTGATCACTTTCATGTCCATGTCCGGCGAAACTTTCAACAGGTCGCCGCGCACATACCAACCGGCGTCGATAATGATGTATTCGATGCCCTGCTCTGCCGCAAAATCGATGTAGTGTTTGTAAGTGGGAGTGTTGATCCCCGCCTTGAAATCCACCCCGCCGATGTTCCATGCGTTCCACCAATCCCATGCAACCTTGCCGGGTTTGATCCAAGTCGTGTCGGTTAAACTCGTTGGGCTGGCGAGCAGGTAAACCAGCGCGTTGGTGATCAGTTCACCGTCGTTCCGCGCCACCCCCAGGATCCGCCACGGATAGGTGCGGGTGCCTGACGTGATGGCGATATAATCAGCCTCTTTCGACACCCTCACTGTTTGGTCATTTTCAATTTCCTCCTCCAAGGGATATGGGGGAAATACAGCCCTGATTCCGTTACCTTCTGCTCCACGCAGCCAGAGTCCCGGATAATCCACCACGTCTGATTCAGCAATGGCGATCTTGATTCCATGGGCATCCACCACAGCCGGCAAACTGGCGAGATTGTTCGCTTTCAATTCCCCCAGCAGCTTGGGTTCGAATTTTGGTTCCTGATGAGAGAAAAAACTTTCTTCCGCGGGATACCGCACCGGGAAATCGTCCGCAAAATTCACCGTCACTTCCTCGCTAAACACCTTTACCTCCTCGGCGGGTAACGAGGTCTCCCAACGATACGCCACGCCTTCATCGTAGGCGCGAAATACCACGGCATAACCGCCCTCCATCTCCAATCGCAGTTCGTTATAATGGTCACGCAATTCCGCCGCCTTCTGGCGCACGACCGGATGCAACACATCGTCATGGGAACGTGTTTCAGCTGACCTCAATTGCGGCGACAGGCCAAGAGTCTCATCGTCGATCCGCAACGACAGAGTTGAATCTTTGAGGATCATCATATCCGCCACCGTTAAATCAAAGCAGATGCGATCACTCACTCGCACATCCGCGACGATGGCCCCATTGGGTGAATGCAGTGAATGGGAGGAATCGACAGCCACGAGCCGGGCGGAGCACAGACCGACCAGGGCCAGAATCAGAAGGGGGCGGATTTTCAAGGGTGAGTAAGAAATGCGCCAATATTCCTGCATGACAATACCTCAATCTCTCCCGCTTATATCACGGATTAAACCGGATGGGTGGATTTAACATCTGCAGCCATCGGCCCCAGCCGAGTGTGATTGATTGGTCGGGCGCAACCTCCGGACGCGCCGTCTGAATACTGTTGGTCAACAGAACGGTCGGCCCGGAGGTCCGACCCTACCCGTCTATTGCCCTACCCAGATCGATCACATACAGACTGACGTCCTCATTATCATTCGGCAATCGGATGCTCTTCTCAAAGGTCAGGCCGAGTTTCTCCATCAGTTTGATTGAACTTCGGTTGCTTGGAATCGTGATCCCGGTGATGCGTTTCAACCCCAATTCATCACGACCTTGCTGCAAGACTACGGCCGACGCTTCGAAGGCGTAACCCTGCCCATAAAACTCCGGCAGCAGTGCAAAACCAATATCCGCATCATCCAATCCTGCGCGCCGGAATAAACCCGCCAGGCCGATGGGCGTGCCCGAGTCCTTCAGTGAAATCAACAGGGCACCGTGGCCATACTTCTCATACATGTCCGTCATTTTGCCGATGTAGGTCACCGCATCATCGACCGTCCGGATACCGCGATCACCGATATACAAGAGCCAGCCAAAGTCATTCACCAATCTCAGCACAAAGAGGGCATCATCTTTCGTGAAAGGGCGCAGCAAGAGTCGTTCGGTTTCGAGTGATTTCACCCAGCCATTTTCAAACGTTTAGCTGAAGGTGGCAACAACCCTCAATGAATTGACCGTAGAATCCGCCCGACCCGCCCTCTCCCTCCTAAATTCTTTCTCTTTCCTCTTTATCGTAATCTTTCTCTCTGCTATCTGTGCTCAGCATTCAGCATTCAGCATTC
>DFDG01000080.1:0-157 GCA_002367815.1 Opitutaceae bacterium UBA3033
AATCTGTGCTCCTGCCGGCAGCACGATTTTGTTTCACAATGCCGTGTGGCATACGGCATCCAGCCATGGCCCAGACAGCGGCGGTCGCACGATATTGTATCTGGCCTATGAACATCCTTGGATGCTGGGTTCGTCGGCCCATTGGAACTATAGCAAA
>DFDG01000080.1:363-4343 GCA_002367815.1 Opitutaceae bacterium UBA3033
AAGATGTATCAATTGAAAAAGCTTGAATTAGTAACTGCAGTCGGTTCGGCGGCCCATTGGAACTATAGCAAAAGTTTCTACAACGAGCGTCTCACCACCGAGCAGCGAAAACTCTTCCATGGGTTCGTGTTCGATCCGCCGGAACTACGCATGTAGGCCTTAGCGTTTCGTTCCACGGTAAAATTCCGCCGTAAGCCCTGTCCTTGGTTCAGCCTCGTGAAGGTTCAAGCATCTCGGCCCGTGCTTTGTCGGCCAAGGCTTTTAGATGCCCATCATTGGCTAAATTTTGCTCCAGGTGAACCATGCGTTGTGGGCTCGCCGTATTGATCATGGCTTCGCCGTAAGCGCGATCCACCCAGAAGCGCGCAGCACCGGTGAGGTATTCGCGCAACTCGGGTAACAACCGCTCCGGGTAGCGTTGACAACAGTTCATGGTAAACATGCGGCGCCGGGCACTCCCGCCAAAGGCGGAGTGTTTGAGATTATGATTGAATAGCACCACATCGCCGGGGCGTGTTTCCAAGGCCACACATGGCACGTCCCCGTCATCGATAGTCCAACTCGCTTCGGCATTAAACACCTCGGCTTGAAGTGAGTCGGCAAACTTGTCGCCAATGCGGTGCGAACCGGGAATGACCCGCAGGCATCCGGTATTACGAGCCACCGGGTCTAGATAGAAGGCCATCTTGATATGGGTGATCTCCCGATGCCATCCGTCCGAATGCCAGCCGGTGTCACCGGCATAAAGATTTCCGTCTGATCCCATGTAATTGAAATTTTCGCCCAGGATACTGATGGCAATGCCTTCCAGCCGCGGATCATCGAGCATGGTGCTGAGGTAAACACTGCGATCGACACACGGAGCGATGCAGGAGCGGCGTTTACCGTCGTGCGCCTGTCCGTGATGCCCTCCGCCCTGGGCGGCCCAGAGAATTTCGAATTCGGCTATGATGCGCTCGATGCGGTCAGCGAGCAGGCCCGGGAAAGCCAGATAACCAAAGGTATTAAAGAAAGCCATTTGCTGTGGGGACAGCCGGTAAGGGTTCATGTCGGGCAAACTATAATGGCCGCGTCCACGGTCAATGTCCTTCGGATTTAATGACGGTGTTATCAGTTTTGCTATTGGCCTTAGAATTGAGCCAAGGTTGCCGTCCAACTTGCCGGTGGGGGAGCACTGAGGTGTAATTCCTCGCCATTGGCGGGGTGGCGGAGGCGTAATTCACGCGCATGCAGACCAAAAAATTCCGAGGGACTGTCGGACCCATATTGTGGGTCGCCCACGATCGGGCAGCCGGCGTGCTGGCAGTGCAAACGTGCTTGATGTGTGCGGCCGGTTTTGAGCAGAACGCTTAGCCAGCTCAGATTTAACTTTTGCGAGAAGCCGAGAACTTGGAAAGTGGAGGAGGATTGTTTGCCACCGCTGGTCACGTTGGCCCAGATGCCGTTGCCAACCGGTCCAATTTGGGTTTCGACTTTGTGTATTCCGGACGGCCAAAGCCCTTCCACCACGGCCCAATAAAGTTTCCGCACTTGGCGTTGTTCAAAAATCGCGGATAGCTCCGCATTGTATCGGTTGTTTTTACGCATCAGCACGACTCCACTGGTTAAGCGGTCAAGTCGATGGCAACAGAAGGCAGGTTTGCCGGTGTAGCGGGCCGCGACCTGTTCGAGGTCATCTTCTCGTTGCTCGCCTCCTTCTGTCAGCATTCCTGAAGGCTTGTTCAATACGAGGAGGCTCTCGTCTTCAAAAAGGACTTCAGGTGCAGGATTCATGTTCTGGTGAGCGTGGGCCTTGGCAAACCCGAGGCAAGTTCGCCGGGTGATAATCTGGTGGTCGATAACCTGCTCTTGTTTCGCAGCCCCGCTTCAGGCATCACCTTCTTGTTGTCCCAATTGCCATCAACGCCCGACGCAGATTCACCCCCGCCAGAAACCGGTGGGGCGGCTCCGTATCGTCGTCGACCGCGTTATGCAGGCAAGAATCCGCGGCGATTTGGGGAAAAATACAAAGAACACGATCCCCAGCGTTACGCCGCGGATGTAGCCAAGGTGATCGCCTCCGGGAAAACCCCTGCCGGCAGTCATCGGCCCATCATGGTGACGGAGATACTGGAAGCCCTCGCGCTGCAGCGGGGTGAAGTGGCCGTGGATTGCACGCTGGGTTATGGCGGACATGCGGCAGAATTGCTTACGCGGCTGGCGCCGACCGGGCGACTTATAGGGTTGGATGTTGATCCGATTGAACATCCTAAAACCACCGCGCGACTTCGTTCTGCCGGGTGGGGAGAAGACACTTTTACGGCGGTTCGCTCCAACTTTGCCGGCCTGCCAAAGGTGCTGGCCACGCTTGGGCTCGATGGGGTTGACGCGATTCTGGCGGATCTCGGAGTTTCATCCATGCAGCTTGATGACCCCTCTCGGGGTTTTACTTTCAAAGCAGACAGCCCGCTCGATCTGCGGCTCAACCCCTCGCGTCCGCCTTCCGCTGCAGAATGGCTTGCGCGTGTTTCCAAGGCTGATTTTGCGACCGCATTAACGGATAACGCGGATGAACCGTTTGCAGAATTAATTGCGGTCGATCTTGTCGCATCACGTGCTCGCCGGCCAATCACGCGAACCTTGCAACTGGCAGAAGCGATTCGGCAAATTCTGAATCGACACTCCCCGCGCCGCGACCCGGAGAAAGTGGACGACAGTGTCCGCCGGGTTTTTCAGGCTATCCGCATCGCAGTTAACGATGAATTTGGCGTGCTCGACACTTTTTTACGGCAGTTACCCCTTTGCCTGAAGAGTGGGGGAAGGGCTGCAATTCTCACGTTTCATTCGGGCGAGGATCGTCGGGTCAAGCGGGCCTTTCGCGAAGGACTGCGCTCCGGAACATATAATGCCACGAATGAGGAAGTCGGGCGGGCCGGAGCGGAAGAACGAAGGGCAAATCCGCGCAGCACTTCGGCGAAGCTTCGCTGGGCGATTCGGGCCTAGGAAAGCCGGCGTTGAGTTCTTGCACTGGGGATTGGTTGATCCCAAGAATTGCTCACCCCTCTCGTGAAACTCTCCAACCTGCTCGCCACGAAATTCGGACGTCTTGGTGCGTTTTTTGCCCTCTACGTAACCGAGGGGGTGCCCCTTGGATTCACCGCCACCGCCATTGCCACCCAAATGCGTCGGCAGGGTCTGGGCGTTGCCGAGATTGGCGCTTTTGTCGGCACCCTTTATTTGCCGTGGGCCTTCAAATGGGCGGTGGGACCGTTTGTGGACGTGCTCTCCGCGGATCGTTTTGGCCGGCGCCGGATGTGGATTGTAATGACGCAGGTCATGATGGTCATCACCTTGATGGTGGCGTTACCGATCAACTTCACGACCGAGCTTAAGTTTTTCACCTTCGTCATCATGGGGCTCAACACGTTTGCGGCTACCCAGGACGTGGCGATTGATGCCTTGGCGGTGAATGTGCTTTCCAAGGATGAACGAGGGCTCGCCAACGGATTGATGTTTTCGGGTGCTTATCTTGGGCAAGCCCTCGGTGGTTCGGGAGTGTTGTTTCTCATTCCGTATACGGGTCTGCCTGCGACCTATGTCTTTGTCGCGGCCGTGTTGCTTTCGGTGACTCTTTTGGTGGCGCTACCGATGCGCGAACCAAAGGGCCCCGCCCGCGCGCCACGGCAGGGTTCGTTGTTGGCGTCGGTGGGAATGGAGATCGGTGGTTTTGTGCGCGAAGCGTTCCGGGCCTTCACCGGCACCCGCGCGGCATGGGTTGGGATGATTTTTGCCCTGCTACCCGCCGGGGCCTACGCGTTGAGTCTGGCCCTGCAATCCAACCTCGCGGTGGAACTCGGGCTCGATGATAACGCCATCGCCAAGTTGGCATTGGCGACGACGGTAATCAGTGCAATTTTTTGCGTGACCGGAGGTTGGCTCTCGGACCGATTCGGGCGACGTCGCATGCTGGCGTTGTTCTTTGTCGGCACGGCCATTCCCGG
>DFDG01000086.1 GCA_002367815.1 Opitutaceae bacterium UBA3033
CTTCATAGGCCAACTTCACATAATCACTTTTATGCGCCTCACGTTCAGCAACCTTAAATTCCGCGCGCTCGCTTCTCATGGTATCAATCGCGGCATCAACTTCCGCATCCGTCACATCGGTTGACGCTACTTCTGTTTTCAGGCCGGTATATTCCGGCATTTCAAACTCTGGACGAACATCGATAGTGATGGTCACCGCGGCACTCAAACCCGGTTCAATCGTGCCGGGTTCCACGTTAACGATATTCAAAACATCAAGTTTCTGTTTTTCGAGACCATCACGGTAGGCTTTGGACACGACCTTTTGCTTGAACTCCTCGGCAATCTCCTTGCCGAAGCGTTTGGCAATCATGGCTGTTGGAGCTTTACCCGGACGAAATCCGGGCAAACGGGCCTGTTTGGTGAATTCGCTCACTACGGCTTGGTGCTCGGTGTCGACTTCACTCTTGTCGAGTGAGACCACAAGGCTCTTACGGGTATCGGAAATGGAATTTAGTTGGACGTTCACAGATTTGGGACGGACTGGATTAAAATAAAGAATTGACCACGCTACGTTGCGAAAGAAGCCGGTCAATGCCGGATTCTACACGCTTGCAGCTCTACCCTGGGCCGAGTTTCGTCAACATTATGCCCAACTTACGGCAAATTCTTGCCAGTCATGGTTCCATCCTCGTGTTAGATGCGGCATCCTGCCGTATTCAAGTAGGAGTTATGACACGAGACAAGGGGTCGCGTTGGGCTGATTCGAAAGAGGAAGCAGGGCGGGGAATATTCGAATGCGTAGAGTCTCTTGGGGTGGATACATCCTCGGTGGAAGCGTTCGTATTCTGCGAGGGGCCGGGCTCGATCTTAGGGATAAGAACAACGGCCATGGCCGTCCGGACATGGGGCACAATAAGGACCAGACCAGTCTACAGCTACTCAAGTCTAAACTTGGTCGCACAGGCTATTAATCGGCCAGATGTCAGCATCATTGCCGATGCCCGTCGAGAATCATGGCATGTTCAAAAATTGTCCCAGGCATTAAGACGAGTCGCCTTGGAAGACCTAACCGGCGAGTTGATCATGCCTGAAGGTTTCCGACATTGGTCAACCCTGCCCAACCCTCTTACGATTACACCCTACGATGTGGAAAAATTGCTGCCTTCAATTGCAGAAGAACACATCCTATCGCTCAATGAGTCACCAGACGCATTTATGCACACTGAGCCCAGTTACAAAACATGGACTCCCCAGATTCATCGTGCGCCATGAAACCTGATCCATATTCCAAGCAATTCCACCGTTGTTGGGCAGAAATAGATCTCGCCGCCCTTGAACGAAACCTGAAGTTGATCCGGGCGTCGCTACCCGCCCATATCAGCTACGTCGCGGTGCTTAAGGCTGATGCATATGGCCATGGCCTTCACCAAGTCGCATCACGCATGATGCAATCCGGCGCTGACATTTTTGCCGTCGCCAATATTTCTGAAGCGGCAACGTTACGCGAATTGGGCCCCGGCTGGCCGATTCTCATCCTCAGCCCTCTCTTGCCTGAGGAGGATCGCTTTATCGCAGAACTTGATCTGGCCGTCACCGTTTCGACCGAAGAGGAAGTCGAACGCTTCGCCTTGGCAGGGCAGCGTGCAGGGCGACCCATGGCAGTGCATATCAAAATTGATACCGGCATGGGACGCTTGGGCGTGTGGCATGAAGTTGCCCCGGCACTGTGCGACCTAGTAATTAACAATCCGCATCTGACCCTGGCAGGTATATACACACATTTTGCCAGTCCGGATGATGATCAGAAATTCACCGCGGAACAACGACACCGATTCCTTGCGGCGCTGGCAAATTGTCACGGGGTTAATTTGGCTAAAATCTTGGTGCATGCCGACAACAGTGCCGGACTTGAAACCATGCCTGGGGCCAGTCCATTCAACGCGGTGCGGGTCGGACTATTACAATACGGTATTTTGCCTCATCCCCATTCCCTACTCGCTCAGGTGCATACCGAGCCGGTATTTAGTTTTCATACCCGGGTTGGCATAGTTAAAAAACTGCCCAAGGGCACCACCATTAGCTATGGTCGCACTCATAAGCTTGATCGCGATTCCACCGTGGCAATTCTTTGCGCAGGTTATGGTGACGGGATACCTCGAGCGGCAAGCAACCGCGCCAAAGTGCTTATCCACGGTCAGCACTGTCCTGTTATCGGCCGGGTGACCATGGATCAAACCATCGTCGATGTTACCGATCTGCCTAACGTGAAGTGTGGCGACGAGGTCGTCTTGATTGGGCAGCAAAACTATGCCCGTATCTCTGTCACGGAATTCAGTCATTGGGCGGATACAATTCCTTGGGAAACATTATGCTCGGTGACCAAAAGAGTGCCGCGAATTTATCGGACACCGCTTGGGATATGATCAGTGGGTTCAGTCCGTAATCTTAAAATCTTGCTCAGATTGGCGGCTTAAAGCTAAATGCACCGGTGGCTGCCGCCCCCGCAACCAGTGTAAAAACGACCTCACGCCGCGATTTCCTCCGCATGACGGGACAGGGTCTTGGTTTGGTCACGCTTGGTAATATTTTTCCTGCATACGGTTCGTTAAAGGCTACATGCATTGACCGAGGTTCAGGACAAAACGCTCTAGTTTTGGTGCGATTACTCGGAGGCAACGACGGCCTAAACACCGTGGTGCCGTTTACCGATGATCTTTATTATCGATTGCGACCAACACTGGCCATCGATGAGAATCAGATTCACAAACTAAACGACACCCATGGGCTACATCCAGCCTGCCTAGGGCTTCAGCGGCTGTTTCTTGAAGGCAACCTCGCGATTATTCAAAATGTGGGCTACACGCAAACAAACCGCAGTCACTTTGGTTCATCAGAAATCTGGGAAACCGGTGGATCAACTGAACATCCGCTTATTACTGGATGGCTGGGGAGATATCTAGATGCAACCGGAACGAGTGATTCTCTCAACCATGATCCTGCGGCCCTGTATTTTTCCCAACAAAAACCCTTGTCGTTATCGACCGTCGGCAACCACCGCGTCTGTCAATTTGGGCAAGCAACCCTGACTCTAAATTTAACTAACAGGCGATTGGCATCGGAGACCAATTCATATCGAACCAGTGTCAATTATCCGAATACCCGACTCGGTCATTCACTAAGAAATATTGCATCAATGATAGCCTCTGAAATTGGCACTCGAATCTATCATGTGACTCTAAGCGGATTTGATACGCATAGTCATCAGGCAAACCCACACCACAATTTATTAAAAACTCTCTCAGATGGACTCGTGGCGTTTCAACGAGATTTGCAGGCAAAACGTCAAGCGCATCGTGTTTTAACCATGACCTATTCTGAATTTGGCCGGCAGGCAGCAGAAAATGAAATGAGGGGCACAGACCATGGCGCCGCAGCTCCGATGTTTATTTTAGGCGCCAAAACAAATGGGGGTGTGCATGGATCAACATCAATACTTTCCAGCGATAAATCCTCGCACATGGCTCATGGCTTTGATCACAGGCAGGTCTATGCAACCATCACGGAAAAATGGCTCGGACAACGGCCACCAATGGCAAAATATGCCCCAATGCCATTGCTGGATTTTATTTAGCAAAATCCGCTTACTTACCGATTCCTTGCACCCGGAATCCGATGGCCTGTAACTCTGCCAAATCCAGGATATTGCGACCGTCAAAGACAAAGGCCGGTTTGGCCATCGCCTTATAGATTTTTTTGAAATCCAGCTGCTTGAATTCATCCCACTCCGTCAAGATGGCAACAGCATGCGCTCCCTCACAAGCTTCGTAGGCCGACTGAACCACTGAAAGACGTGTATTTTCCGCATCACCCGAAACATCGTGGCGGATTTCATTTTCAGGGACTTTGGGGTCATAGACCGTGACTCTCGCCTGCTCCAACAGCAGATCACGGCAGACACTAATGGCCGCTGATTCGCGTGTATCATTGGTGTCCTTTTTGAAAGCAAAGCCCAAGACCGCAATTTTCTTGTCTGCTACGGAATTAAAAAGCGCACTGACAAT
>DFDG01000190.1 GCA_002367815.1 Opitutaceae bacterium UBA3033
CAATTGCTGGAGACCATGGCGGCGGAGATCGAGGCTCTCGGTGATGGATTGTTGGAACGTTGCCGGGGGGAAACCGGACTGCCCTTGGCTCGGTTGCAGGGGGAGCGTGGCCGCACCTGCGGACAGCTCCGTTTGTTTGCGCAGGTTGTGCGGGAGGGATCCTGGGTGGATGCCCGTATCGACACCGCGCTGCCGGACCGTCAACCGTTGCCGCGTCCTGATTTGCGACGAATGTTGATCGCGATCGGTCCGGTCGCGGTATTCGGGGCCAGTAACTTTCCCTTGGCGTTTTCCGTGGCAGGTGGGGACACGGCTTCCGCCTTGGCCGCGGGTTGTCCGGTGGTAGTGAAGGCGCATCCAGCGCATCCCGGGACCTCCGAGCTAATTGGTCAGGCCATCACCCGTGCGGTAGCGGCGTGTGGATTGCCCGCAGGATTGTTTTCGTTGGTGCATGGAGGCCCCAGCGTGGGGATCGCCCTCGTGCAGCATCCTGCCATCACGGCGGTGGGCTTCACTGGCTCACATCAGGCGGGGCGGGCCCTGTTTGCCGCGGCCGCGGCTCGGTCTCATCCTATTCCGTTCTTTGCGGAAATGAGTGGAGTGAATCCCACGTTTCTTTTGCCCAAGGCACTGCAGGATCGGGGCGCGGATATCGCGAAGGGCTTGCTGGGTTCCTTTACGCTGGGGGTCGGACAATTTTGCACCAAGCCGGGATTGGTCTTTGTGATCAGTGATCCAGCCGGCGAGCAATTTTTGCAGCACATCGTTAAAGTCGTCGAAACATCTACGGGAGCGACCATGTTGACCCCGGGAATTCATCAAGCCTTTGAAAAGAACCGGGACAAGCAGCTGGGGATTAATGAGGTTACCCTGCTGGCGGCGGCCAAGCCATCGGCGGAGCAAAACTCCAATGCGGCTGGCGCCAGTGTGGGCGTAACGTCGGCGGAAAATTTTATTGGTCATCCCGAGTTGGGCACCGAAACCTTTGGCCCGTTTGCGCTGATCGTGAAATGCCGGAATGGGGCCGAGATGCTGTCCTGTGCCAGTGCCCTTGACGGTCAACTTACGGCCACCTTGCACGGCACGGCGGCTGATCTCGATCAAGCTAAGGCACTGATTGAATTGCTCGGACAAAAGGCCGGCCGATTGTTGGTGAACGGTTTTCCGACCGGGGTGGAGGTCAGTCCCGCGATGAATCATGGCGGGCCTTCACCGGCTACGAGCGATGTCCGTTTTACTTCGGTGGGAACCGCCGCGCTGCTGCGTTTTGCCCGGCCATTGTGTTACCAAAACTTTCCCGCCGAACATTTGCCAGCCGCGCTGCAGGACGCCAATCCACTCGGCATTATGCGGCAGGTGAATAGCACTTTGACTCGCGATCCGTTGACCTGACTGATTCGAGCCAATCGGATCAGCGAATCCATCCGAGCTTGATGGCTCCGGCGACAACGCTGGAAACGGTGATCCACAGGGTAGTCCCGACGGCTAGCGGTTTCCAGCCCACGGCGCGCAGAGCCGGACGTGAGAGATTGGCTCCGACCAGAAATAGCGCCATGACCAGCAGTCGTTTGGCTCCGGCTGAGATATAGAGGGCGATATCGGCAAACGAGGGAAGGTAGGTAGCCAGCGCGGCCATCGCCAGAAACCCGGCGATGAACCAAGGGAATTTGATCTTGGGCGGCGGTGAGACCATCTGCTTGTTGGCGCGAGTCACGCCCCACGCAATGGCGAGGGTCAGGGGGACGATCCATAACGCGCGAGTGAGTTTGACCGTGGTGGCTATCTTTAGCGCGCTTTCTCCATAACTGGCTCCGGCGCCGACGACCGAACTTGTGTCATGAATGGCCAAGGCCGCCCACTTGCCAAAATCGTGCTGGCTGAACCCGAATGCGTGACCCAAGGCGGGAAATAATAGCAGGCCGACTGCATTGAGCAGGAAGACGGTGGCCAATGCCGCCGTTGTTTCCTCATCCCTTGGTTTCAGCACACAGGCAACAGCGGCAATTGCACTACCTCCGCAAATCGCCGTGCCGCTGGAGATCAACAAGGTGAGATTTCGGGACAGACCGTGTCGTCGTCCCAACCACCATCCGAAGAAGAAGGTAAAGGTGATCCCGATCACGGTATAGCCGAGGCTATGGATACCCACAGTCCAGATCACCGCCAGGTTCATGCCGGCCCCCAATCCCACAATGGATAGTTGCAGGAACCGCGAGGCGTAATCCGTGGTTTTGCCGGCCCATTGATTCAATCCGGCCATACCGACCGCCAGTCCGAGGATCAGGGCTGCTGCAGCGGTTACCATCGGCCAGACACACAACAGCAAGCCCATGGTAAGGATGACCACGGAAATCCTCGGCGTTAGCATGGGCGTGCTGGGGGAATTCATGGATACGAGAGAACCTCAGCTAAATCGTTTCAGCGGCAGCGCGGCATGGGCCTGCCGCAGTTAGGCTTGGTCCAACCATGAATTCATGCGGTCGATAATAGCCTGATCAAGGGGGCGATTCATGGCATCAAGCGCATTGTCGAGGTGTGAGTAGTTCCTCGAACCAATCAGAATCGTGCTGACCCCGGCGTGTTGAAAGACCCAGGCCATGGCCAAACGGGTCATGGCTTCACCCGTCTCAGCGCTGAGTGCATTCAGGTTCTGAACAATCCGAAAATTACGATCACTGAAATACACGTTGGTGTGGGCCGGCGCGACGTCGAAGCGCGTGCCTTTGGGGATATCGCCCCCGGGGGTGTATTTACCGGTGAGAAAACCCGCAGCCAAGGGGCTGTAGGTGATGGTGGCGATCCCGTGTTGGCTGCAATAGGGCAGCAAATCCTCCCCGGCCCGCGAATCGGCGAGGCTGAAAGAGGGTTGCACGGAGTTGATCCGCTCAAGACCCAGAGTGGTGGAGGCGGCTTGGGCCTCGCGCACTTGATCGGCGGTGAAATTGCTGCACCCGATGGTCCTGATCCGGCCGGCTTTCACTTCCTCGGTCAAAGCCCCCAGCGTTTCCGCAATGGGCACGTCCTTGAACCAGCAATGCAGCATGTAGATTTCCACATGGTCGGTCTGGAGCCGCTCCAGACTGTCATGGAGCGATTGCTTAACCTGTTCGGGGCGACCCCCGGTATTGAACTTGGTGCAGAGGGATATTCGGTCGCGGCACTGGCGCTCCTGCAGCCAGCGTCCGATGATTTTTTCGGCTGAATGCATCTCGTCGGAAACCTCGCGGGTATCATCGATACCGTAGGCTTTCTTGCGACCGAGTTTGGCGTTGCCGCCGCCATAGGCCTCGGAACTATCGATCAGCGTGATGTCATGTTCGACGGCGTAATCCAGCATCTCACGGCAGGTCTTTTCATCGATCTCCCGACCGAAATTGGAACTGCCCAGTGCGATGCGGGGAATCTTGAGTTCACTCTTACCGAGGGTGGTGGCATTCATTAGCAGGTTTCGTCGACCATATGGTTGAGGAGAGGTTTGATGTTTTCCG
>DFDG01000088.1:0-8394 GCA_002367815.1 Opitutaceae bacterium UBA3033
ACGACGCTCTTCCGATCTATTCTCAATTCCAGCCTCAATGTCAAAATCCTGAGTCGGTTGGCCACATGGTATGCCGGACCCGGCCGGGTGACGAGCGAAGTTCCACCGACCGGAGTCGCCGCGCAATTGGTGGCCGAAGGCTACGTCATCGGTTTCCTCGCCCCCGATTGGTATGCGGGCAGTATTCGCAGCAGTCTGCCAACCATGGCTGGTCGATTCAAACTCATGCCTCTACCGGCATGGGAAGCGGGTGGACGACGCACTTCCGTTTACGGGGGCACAATGCTCGGCATCACCAAGGCCAGCGCACACCCGGATGAAGCGTGGGAATTCGCCAAGCAACTTTATCTCTCCCCTCAAACCGCCAAGCGGCTCTACGATGTTTCGCGGATTGTAACCCCCATCAAATCCAACTGGGGCGAATCATTTTTTGACGAGCCTGACCCCTATTACTGCAATCAAGCCATCGGTCGGATGTATATCAACCTCGCGCCGGACGTTCCTCTTCGCCCCTCCTCACCCTTTTACGGCAATGCGCAACAGGTTCTCAATGTCGCGATCATTGATCTGGCGCGTTATACCGACGAAAACGCCATCGACGATCCCATGGCTCTCACCGAAGAAAGCCAACGCCTACTTGATCAGGCGCAAGCCCAACTCCTGCAGCAGATGAATCGTAACGTCTTCATCCAAGCGGCAAACCAATGAAGCACTCACGCACTCACTCTTCCGCGATTCCTTGGCTATTTCTGAGCCCCTTTCTGGCCATCTTCCTCACCTTCACGGCTTGGCCGTTGATCCGTTCACTGATTCTCGCCTTCGAACAAACATTTGGTCCCAAGACCACCATCTTCGTAGGCACCCTGAATTTCAGATTTCTCCTCCATGATCCACTGTTTTGGACCGCTCTGGGGAACACCTTGCTTTTCACCATCTGTGCGTTGCTGGTGCAGATCCCAACCGCACTGGGGCTGGCTCTTTTACTCAACCGCCCCGATCTGCGCGGTAAACGTCTTTTCCGTCTCGCCTTTTTTTCTCCGTCCATTGTCGGCCTCGCCTTCGTTGCCATTCTGTTTTCGCTGATGCTCGAGAAGCGCATCGGACTCATCAACGGATCGTTGCACGGTCTTTTTTCCAGCTGGGACCCTGATTTCCCCTGGCTGCAAAACTACGTGCTCACTTGTCTGGTCGGGGCCACTCTCTGGCTGTCAGCCGGTTTCTATATGATCTATTTTTTGGCCGCCCTGCAAAACGTCCCGGCCGAACTATTGGAAGCCGCCAATATTGATGGCGCCGGTCCTTGGCAACGTTTCCGACACATCACCTTGCCCGAAATCCGTCCGGTGCTGAACCTCATCACGTTACTGGTCGTTGTCGGTAGTTTTCAATTCTTTGAACTCCCATTTCTGCTCTACAATGACACCGGTGGCAGCGGACCGGAAAACCGCGCCCTCACCATCGTCACCTATCTTTACCAGACAGGGTTTCGTAGCGGCGATCTGGGTTACGCCAGCGCGATTGGCTGGGTGCTCACATTGATTCTGGTCGGGTTCGCCCTCGTCCAGCGACAAATTGCGCGGAGGAACGAAAATTGAAATCATCGCTCGATATTTTTCGTCCCGGTCGCGTGCTACTTTATGGCCTGATTATTTTTTTCGCAGGTCTGACCGTCTTGCCTTTCGCCTGGATGGTCTGCGCCTCGCTTAAAACCCAGGCCGATTTTTTCACTTCGAGGTTTTTACCGACCGGTGATGGTATCTTCGGCATCGCTTGGGACCGGCTTACTCTCCATCAGTTCGTCCGCTTGTTCACCGAGCTTCCCGTGGCCCGCGCCTTGCTCAATTCCGTTTTCTTCTCTGCGGTCATCAGTCTCGGCGCCACATTTTTCAGTGCGGCCGGAGGTTATGCCTTGAGTAAGTTTGATTTTCGGGGCCGCGAATGGGTGACCACTTTTACCATCGGCACGGTGGTGCTGCCTTCCGCTCTGTTGCTGGGCCCCGGATTTGAAACCCTCTATCATCTGGGGTTGGTGGACAGCTATGCCGGCGTGCTTCTGCCCGGTCTCGCACCTGCTTTTGGACTCTACTTGTTCCGCCAGGCCATGATCAACAGTCTGCCCACCGACATCATTGAGTCAGCCCGGATCGATGGTTGCGGTGAAATCCGCATCTTCTTCCAAATCGTCCTCCCAATCATTCGGCCCATGATCAGTGCTTACCTGATCATCGTGTTCATCGGTGTTTGGAATAATTTCATCACCCCTCAGATCGTGCTCCAGTCTCCGGAACTCCATCCATTGTCCGTCGCAATCTTTAGCCTGCGCGGTTTATACTCCGACGACAACAGCCTCATCATGGCTGGCACCCTGGTCTCCATCGCGCCAGTCATGATTCTTTTTTTAGTCCTCCAAAAAGAATTCATTTCCGGTCTGACCACCGGAGCGGTCAAAGGCTGATTATTCCTCATGACCAAATATTCTATACATTTCCCACGAAGAATATGAACGACAATAATTGGTGTTTGAGCTAGGATTTCACTTCGCAACCCACGAGTCTATTTAGCCATAAAATCCCCGTCTGATGAAACTCCCCGAAGATACCAGCAGTCAACCTGTCGATAAAACCATCATCACCCCGCATAGCCTGGACGGTGCAAAAGCCGCCGCCGCCGAGCGCCGCGCCAACTATCCGTATCGTTTCCCCGTCGATCGTCGCCAACTCGGTGGTAAATTCACCGTGCAGGAAAACAGCCGCCGACTGCTGCGTTATTTTTATCTCGAACGTCGCCTCATGCATGCGCTCGGCTCGTGGACGCTCACCATTCCGGATTACGAGGTAAAGCTTGAGACCGGTCGTCATATATTCTACCACGCCGATGCCGCGCGTATGCTGCGTGAGCGTCTTACTGAGCAGGAATACCGCCCAAAAAAGATTGATGCCTTTCGCGACCCCGAGATTGACCGTTTCATCGACGAGTTACTCAGTGCGCATTCCAGCGCCGAATTGCTGGTCGGGGTTCATCAAGTAGTCGGCAAAGCCATCGCCACGACATATCGCCACCATATCGACGACACCGATCAAGTGACCGATGTCCCGACTATTCGCTGCCTGAAACGTATCCTGACCGATTACGAACCCATGTTAGCGTGGGCCGATGATGCGGTCGATGCCTACATTGCCGGTGGCGTTGAAGAAGCCAAACTATCCACCTGGCGCTGGCACATCGCCCGCCTGCTCTCGTCCATCGGTGGCATCACCGGAGCTGATCCCCGCGGCGAAGCACCCACTCCCCTGCGCATCGACAGCAAGCCCTACGAGCGCGGCACCGTGCCGATGCGTGATTCCCGATTTGATACTTTCAAGCACACCGGCGATTATGATGCGGCGGACGCCGTGGAACGATTTGACAAGGATTCCTACGAGTCGCTCCGCTTGCGTTTCATCCGTACTCAACGCGACGAAGTGGACGCCATCGAGGCCTTTGGCACATTTGTATGGGATATTCGCTTCAAGGATTTCGACGCGGAATACGATCTCGCGCGCGTTACCTGGGATGAAGCAAGACACACCGAAATCGGACACCGCGCCATGTTGGCTTCCGGCTACGATCCCTACGAATTGCGTAATCGCCTCACCAGTTCGACCTGTCGTGGCCCGATGGAACCCGCCTTCGCCATGGCTGAGATCAATCTCTTCGGCGAAGTCGGTGTGCTCAAAACCATCAACGATCTCATTGATACAGCCGCGGACCGTAACGACGAACTCCTACGCCACATCTCAGATTACATTCGGGCCGATGAGCGCACCCACGTTCGCAAAGGCACGCACATCCTGGACATCATGACCAAGCTGGATGCCAAGGCATTGGAAATGCGCACCCGCGAACTATTCACGGAGTGTCTGGTGAGTCTCGGTGCCATCAAAAAAGATATCGATATGCAGACTCTCACCCGCGAGCAAATCGAGCACCTGGTCGGCGAGTAACACTCTTTAAGTTACATGGTAGGGGCGCTGTCCCAAAGTGCCCATGTATCTCTGTAGCCGGGCTCGATGAGCCCGGTTTCTAAGTCAACCGCCTGAAGCCTTGATCGGCTTCGCGGTGCTTAAGCTTGGCCCGAACCCCACCCGTTGTTACCGCCATGGCGATAAAGCCGAACACCTTGTCCACCGCCGACAGATAATCATCTACCGCCGACAGGGTATGCGCGGCACAGGGATAAAATCCTGCCCCCGCCAAGTATCCCAGCGTTAGCATTTCCTGAGTAAAGAGCGTGCGGGTCGCATTGGCATCGGTATCGGTGCCAAAATGCAAGGCACAGAGATTGCCACTACCACTCACCGTAAATGGCAACTCGTGCAGTTCCGCCAACTCGCGCCAACCTTGCATTACTTTTCCCGCTACTGCTGAAATATGTGACCACGGTTGCAATCGCTCCATTTCCTTAAGCGTGGCGATGGCGGCGGCAGGCCCGGTGCCCTCCGTCCAACTGGTGCTGGAAATAAAAGCCCGTTGCGCGCCGTCCATCACTTCCGCGCGACCGATCACAGCCCCGATCGGATATCCGTTACCGAGCGCCTTGGCAAATACCGCGATGTCCGGATTTGCCCCGAGTCGTAGATGACTGCCGCCAAAATTCGCCCGAAATCCATTGGTGATTTCGTCAAAAATAAGCACCGCACCCAACCGGTCTGCGACGGCTCGCACTTTTTCCAAGAATCCATCTTTCGGCAAGTCATGGCGCATCGGTTCCATTACGATAGCCGCAAGATTTCCCCCGTGTAGTGCAACTAACGCCTCGAGTTCTGCGGGTTGATTGTAACGAAAAGTGAAATTTGTTCCGGTCAGTTCCGAGGGAACACCCGTCGGTTCCAAACCGGGCAACAGATGGCCACCCAAGGCGTCTCCACCGGTGAGGTTGGCCGCCAGATACCAGTCGCTCCAGCCATGATAACCACACACTGCCACCACCGACCGGCCCGTGACCGCTCGGGCGATCCGCACCGCCACTGACATCGCTTCGCCTCCAGCCCGGGTAAACCGCGCCTGCTGCGACCAGGGATGCAACGCGACCAATCTTTCCGCCAACTCCACCTCCTCGGGCGCATTGAGCGTGCTGGTTGAACCACCACGAATGCGAGCGATCACAGCTTCATCCACTGCATCGCAGCCGTAACCCAGCAGACATGCGCCGATACCCATCGTTGAAAAATCCTGATACAACCGGTCGTCGAGATCAGTGACCGTAATACCTTTGGCCGTCTTATAATACGCCGGCCACAATTCAGGCGCATACATTTCCGGCCGCTTGCTCAACAGCTGCGTGCCACCGGGTATCAATTCCCGACCGCGACGATAAAGCGACTCTGTGCGGTTGTCGGGTGAGATTGAATCTTTGTTCATGGGTTAATCGGGGTTGATCAATGACGTCGCTTGAATGATTGGCTCTGGGTGATGGATGTGGTCAGATATTCCGTCGTCTCGTTCACTGCAAAACGCGAAGGGAGAAAGGCGGACACGTCGAGGGAAGTGGTTCCCGTAGTCGCATACTCTGCCAGAAACAATCCCATTGCCGGATTGTAGCTGAATCCGCCGGAGTGAAAGCAGCAACCCATCAACAGACCTTCGACTCCCGGCAGTGGACCGAGGATCGGCTCACCGTCCATCGAAAACGAGAGCAGCCCAACTTTTATTGTCTCCCAACTCAGCTGTTTGATTCCGGGGAAGAATTCCGCGAACAGTTCCACAGCCGGAGCCACCAATTCCCACGGTTCCGCCAGTGTTTCCATTCGGTAATCCATCGTATCGACCTTTAGATCCGGCACGTCCGGTGTCTCAATTCCCAGTAATAGTCGGTTCCCTGCGGCTGGCCGGATATAGCCGAGATACGGGTCAGCATTGACCGGCGGGAATCTACCCACATCCGGCAAAGGCGAAGACACGAAACGCTGATGAATAAATGTCTTCGCGGGCACACTCATTCCCACCGTCGCCAACAACGGCAGCACCCACGCGTAATTGGCCAGAATCACCGTGTCCGCCGTCAGAGATTCCTCATCGGTGCGCACCCCGGTGATCCGGTCACCCTTACGCAACAATTCGCGCACAGTTACCTGTTCCCGGATTTCCACGCCCTGAGACCGCACTTTGGCCGTCGACGCCGTAAGGTATTCTGCCGGCTCGCTATAACCGCCCAGCGGATCGTGCAGCCCGAGATAATTTTCCGGCGGATTCAGCTGCGGCCAACGAGCCTTGATCTGATCGGCCCGCAAAATCTGGTAGGGCGCATTGAGCCGGTCATACAAAGGCAGCAACTTTTCGCGCGTCGGCCACAACTCCGGACTGAATAGGTTAAGACAACCCTGCTCGTTGTGATAGGTATAACCCGGCAGCTCGTAGCTCAGATGCCGAAACCACTTCGTCGCGATCTTGCGGGCCTGCACCCCCGTCTCGGTCCATAACAAGCCGCTCGTGATACCCCCGGCCCGACTGCTGGACCCGTTGCCAATCGCCCCCTGCTCCAGCACGACGATCCGCCCAGCATTTAGTCGGGCCAGATGATAAGCCGTCGAAAGCCCGGTAACCCCGGCACCGATAATTATGTATGTTTTCAATAGGGTGAAATTCAGTCCGAATGATCAATCCACCGACATCAAGCCCGAGGCCCGCTCGGCAATGCCCGCAGGAAAGGGAAAATTTTCGATCAATTTGAGGTCAAATTCTATGCCCAATCCCGGAACCGTGGGCGCCAGCAGCATCCCGTCCTTGATCCGAGGAGGCTCAATCATGGTGGCCTGCTGCAGTTCCGTGAGGTGCTGCCCCATCTCGAGCATTTCCGTCTGGGGCGAGGCAAACGCCAAATGCAGATTGGTCATAACTCCCGGTCCCGCACACCAAGCATGTGGAATCAGGGATAACTGGTGCTCGGTCGCCAACGCGGAGACCGCCATAAAGTTGTCCACCCCGCCCACAAAATTCGCATCCGGTTGCAGGATATCCAATGCCCCCAGCTTGACGAACTGTTCAAACTCCCGCCGCGTGCACAAACTCTCGCCACCCGCGATGCGCACCTTGGTGCGCTCCCGCAACCACGCATAACCAGCAGGATCCAAGTAACTGAGCGGTTCTTCAAAAAACACGCCGTCAAACTGCTCCAATAAACCTGCCAATCCGAGCGCATCTTCTCTGCTAAATGGATTCGGAACTCCACCCATGTGGCCATCCATCATAATGCCAAATGCAGATCCTCCGATTTCTCGGATCGCCGACAACACGGGCTCGACCGCCTTTAATAATTTGCTGCCGCGATCCTGGGAAAATCCACCATGCTCCCGGAAATTTGGCCCCATTTTGGCCGCGTTAAACCCGTAGGATCGCAGGCGCTCGATCAGGGCCGGCACTTCCTCAAGTTGCGGCGAGGGCCCCAGGCTGGCGTAAACCGGAATTGTGGGTGGCGCATCTTTACGGATTAATTGATAACATGGCACCCCGGCGGCTTTCCCTTCGATATCCCAGAGTGCATTGGCGATTCCACCCATCACACTAATCGTGGCCCCGCTGCGCCCCCACCATACACTGGAGTCATACATGCGCTGCCAGTTCGCGGTTCGATCCAGTGGATCCCGACCAACCAACAACGGCGCATAATAATTGGTCAAAGCCAGCGCGACTTCTCCGGTAAACAACCCCATTAACGTTTCGCCGTGTCCGCATACTCCTTCGTCAGTTTCCACCCGTATAATGGCTGCCCCGACCGCATCGCCTAAAGAAGTGGCGGAAGAACAAAGGTGACATGTAACAGCGATGATTTTCATAAACTGCCCGGGTTTACGCTTCGAGTTTCTCTCGCTCTATCTCGTTCAACAAGGGCTCACCGTTACGATAGCGATTGAGATTATGCTTCAATAAATCTTCCTGCAATTCCGCCGCACCGGGTATTACCCCCGACATGTGTGGCGTGATTGTCAGATGTGGAATCTCCCAAATAGCTGATTCCGTCGGCAAGGGTTCCGTTTCAAATACATCCAGATACGCGTGGTTCAGATGTCGGCTTTTCAACGCCTGTTCCAGTGCCCCCATTTCAACCAATCCACCTCTCGCCATATTTATGAGCACCGCCCCCGGCTTCATTGCAGCCAATGATCGTTGATTGATCAGATGCCGGGTCCGCGGGGTCAAAGGCACAGTCAGGATCACGAAATCTGCATCAGCCAATGCCATATCAATATTGTCCAAAGTGAAAATACGCCTCGGCAACATTCCCTCCGGATCACCCATGCCCGGAAATGGCAAATAACCACCATAACTTGCCCTCTCCGTGCCGCGTTGCACCACATCAACCAAAACACCCAACGAAGTGAACAATCGCGCGGTTTCGCGACCTACTCCACCATAGCC
>DFDG01000088.1:8595-9139 GCA_002367815.1 Opitutaceae bacterium UBA3033
TGCGACCTACTCCACCATAGCCAACAATCACGGCGCGACGTCCGCGCAACGATGGCGTAGCCATCTTGGTGCGATCCGGCCATTCGTGTAGGTGGTGTTTCGCGGAAAAATCGTCGAATCGTTTCACGTGACGCAACATCTGGCCTACGGCAAACTCCGCCATATGCCCGGCGCAAAGTCCGGCTGCATTGGATACTCTTACCCCCGGCCGCAATGCCAGCGGATGCCCGATCGCCTGATTGTAACCGGCCGACATCAAATGGATCCATTTCAACCCCGGAGCCGAAACCTCTGCACCCGGCATCGCATCCGTGACCAACACCTCGGTGTCCTCCGAAAGTGCAGCCGTTATTCCATCGACGGAAAAGCCACAAATGGTGGCATTGATCGGTGATGACCAGGACCACGTAGCGGCATGGGGATAAGCAATCAGCAGTCGCATGATTTGGGTGCGCGCAATCGATAGGTGTATCCGCACCGCCGTCAACCGCTTGTCCACCCTACCGTAAATTTTCTGCGTCATGACCTTTGTGATGCATCCCTG
>DFDG01000088.1:9275-15961 GCA_002367815.1 Opitutaceae bacterium UBA3033
AAGTGTCACCTATTAAGTGACACTTTGAGATTATTTCTAATTATTACATCTAAATCATACTCAACCACTAGTCACATTAAATGTCACTTAATAGGTGACATTTGCCGTGGGCGGCCGCGGCGGAGTGTAATGAAAACAGCCCGGAGTGGACCGGGAATTTGGCCGGTACAGACCGGGACGGGCCACTTTCTTAAGCTTGCGGGAGGCCACGCTTGCGGAAGAGGAAGTTTCACCCTTACTGGATGGCAATTCATGGCTACCACAGTCTTTACCATCGCTAACCAAAAGGGCGGAGTCGGCAAAACCACCACGGCGGTCAATCTGGCCGCGGCGCTCGCCGACCTGAAAATTCACACCTTGCTCATCGATCTCGATCCGCAAGCCAACGCCACGAGCGCGATCGGCGTTGAGAAACAGGAGGGACGCAGTCTTTACGGCCCTCTGCATGGCGATGGTTCTGCCATAGAAATGATCACGCCCACCAGTATCGAGCGACTCGCCTTGATTCCAGCCGAGGAGGATCTCGCGGCGGCCGAGATCGAACTGGCCCAGATGGACAATTACTTGATGAAACTCCGCACAGTATTGGAGCCGATCAGGGCTTCGGGCAGATACCGGGCCATCATCATCGATTGCCCCCCGGCCCTCGGGATGCTTTCGATGAACAGTCTGGCCGCGGCCGATCACTTGCTGATAACGCTGCAATGCGAATACCTCGCCCTCGAGGGATTAGGGCAGATCCTGCGTAACGTCGAGCGGCTCAAGACCGCCAACATCAATGCGAACTTGGAGTTGGGCGGCGTGATCATGACCATGTTTGACGGACGTACCAATCTGTCGCGGCAGGTGGTCGATGAGGTCAAACAGCACCTGCCCGACAAGATCTTCTCCTCCGTGATTCCAAGGACGGTGCGTCTCAGTGAAGCCCCGAGTTTTGGCAAAACCATTTTTGCCTACGACAAGACAAATCCGGGTGCGCTGGCGTATCGCAGTCTGGCCGATGAAGTCGCGGCACGCTTCAATTTAAAGTAAGCCATGCTGGCCGTTCTCAATAAATACCGGCACGTTTTTCTGGTCGGTCTGCAGAGCAACATCGTTTACCGCTGGAACTTTGCGCTGCGCGGTTTCTTTTCGTTATTTCATCTTACCGTGGTGTTCATTCTCTGGACCGCGGCCTACGAAGGTTCCCTTGAAATCGGCGGGTTTAATGTCGGGCAAACCATGACCTATTTCGTCATGTTGCTCGTGCTCCAATTTTTTATCGGCGCGTTCAACGAGGATTACCAAATCAGCGAGGAAATCCGCAATGGGCTCATCAATCAATTCCTGCTGAAGCCGATCAATTATTTTCTCTACCGTTTCACGATCTACATGTCCGCTCGACTGGTTTCCGGATTACTCGTGCTGGTGCCCATCGCCGTCGCCTATCCGCTGATCAAAGACTACATTACTTTCCCTGATGAACTGTGGCGTTTGGCATTGGGATTTCCCGCAACCCTGATGGCGGGCATTATCCAGTTTAGCATCGCCTATTGCTTCGGCATGCTGACGTTCTGGTTTCTGGAAATTCAAGGCTTTGTCATTCTCTCCCTGGCCATTGAAACTATGCTGGGCGGCCAGATGTTTCCGCTCGATCTGATGCCGGACTGGGTCTTTCGCCTGTCCCAATTTCTGCCATTCTATTACCAGATGTATTTTCCTGCCGCGATTTTGACGGGGCGCATAGACCATGCCCTCGCGGTGCAGGGGCTGATCGTGCAAGGCATCTGGGTAGTGGCCCTGTTGGCCTTGAATCGTTTGCTCTGGACCCGGGGTTTGCGGCGACACACAGCGGTGGGAGGATGAATACCGTGGTGCATTATTTTAAAATATGGCTGGCGAGTGCGCGCTATTCGGTGGTGCGCACCATGATGTTTAGGTTCGATTTCATTCTCTGGTCCACGGTCGAGTTACTGTGGATGGCGGTCAATCTGTTGCTCGTTACAGTGCTCTACAACCACACCGACAGCATCGCCGGCTGGAGCAAGTATGAGATGATGTTGCTGGTCGCCACCGCGATGCTCATTCAGCGATTCCTGATGGGGTTCTTTTGGAGCAGCCTGTTCGAAATGGCTCGTAACATTCGCAGCGGTCACTTCGACTTCTTTCTGGCGCAGCCGGGCAACATTATGTTTATGGCATCGACGCGCAAACTGGATCTGGATAGCGTCATGAATTCCTTCGTGGCCATGGGCGTGGTGATCTATTCCGCGATGCAGCTGCACCTGCATCCTCAGCCCCTAGACATTTTCATCTATGTCCTGATGATTGGCTGCGGGGTATTGATCCACTACAGCGCCATGCTCACCGTGGTTTCGCTGGGGTTTTGGATCACCAACGCGCAAGGACTGGAAAGCAGCTATTTCAGCATGTTCGAGTTTTCCCGTCTGCCCCGGGCAGCCATCAAAGGCGTCGCGCGCATTCTCTTCGTGTGGGCCCTCCCCGTGGTGGTTGTGAGCAATGTGCCGGCGGAGACGCTCTTGCATGGCTTTAACCCACTGCACACCGCGTGGCTGTTGGGTGTCACCGTATTTTGGTTCGGACTCGCCAAGACTGTTTTTAACCGCGGCCTGCGTCGCTATTCCAGTGCCAGCTCATGAACAAGGAACTCACAAAACTACAGAAACGCATTGGCTACACCTTCAAGCAGGGAACTCTATTGGAACTGGCCGTAACCCACCCTTCAGTGCTCAATGAGAACCCCGATATCACCGAATCCAATCAACGGCTCGAGTTTCTGGGCGATGCGGTGTTGCAGTTGATTATCTCTGAGGAAATCTACCGACTTTATCCGCAGGAACGCGAAGGAGCCTTGACCCTGAATCGAAAAAAATTGGTGGAAGGCCGGTTCACCGCCAAACTCGGCCATGAACTTGGCTTGGAATCATGCCTGCGTGTGCAGACCGACGCCAGTGAACTGGCCAGCAGCAACTCCGCTTTGGAAGACGCCTTTGAGGCCTTGGTAGCGGCCTTGTATTTGGATTCTGGCTATAATCAGGCCCGGGAGGTTGTGCTCAAAATATATGGCGACATCGCCCTGAGATTAGCCGCCATTTTACCCGATGATAACCCCAAGGGCCGTTTGCAGGAATTGGTGCAGCCTGAACACGGCAACAAGGCTCTGCGTTACGAAGTCATCAATACCAGCGGTGAAGCCCATGCGCGGGAGTTCGAAGTCACGGTCTTTTTTAAAGACCAACCCTTGGCCTCGGGACACGGCACATCCAAAAAACTGGCGGAAGAAGCGGCCGCCGACGCCGCCCTAGTGAACTGGAATACCACGCCTGCCAGTTAGGCATGTCAGCGTAGTTAGCGAATTCGCTTCCGGTCCATAATGTCGGTTTTCACTTTTGGGCATGAGCACTCAGCAACCCCTCAAACATTACTACACCGGAATCTGTCCGGCCGTGCGGGGTTGTGCGCTCACGGAATTGATGCGGGCCAATCAAGAACAGGTTTGGCTCGTGATCGTAGAAGACCTCAAAACGGCCGAACACCTCGCGGAAGATCTGCTGTTTTTTCATGAAGTCTCGGGTGCGTTGCACCCAGTGGAAGTTTTGGTTCTGCCCGAATCCATGCCGGACAGCCGCGATATGCGGGAAGCGTTTGCCGCCTCCAGCGAACGTTTGACCGTGCTCTCGCGGTTGCGCACCAGAAGAAGACTCCATCAGGCACCCGACCGATTGATCGTGGTCACAACACCCGCCGCATTGTTGCAACCGGTGCCAGCGCTCGAGGAATTTGCCACGAGAGAAATCATGCTGACTCGCGGCCAAACTCAGTCTTTCACGGGTTTACTGGAGCAACTTCAATCGCTCGACTACGATTCCGAGGCCGTCTGTGAAGCCCCAGGGCACTATGCCGTGCGTGGCGGCATCATTGACGTTTATCCGGTTACCGCGACCCAACCCTATCGGTTGGATTTTTTCGGCGACGAGATTGAAGATATCAGAGCCTTCGATCCCGTCGATCAACGTTCAGCCAACCGGGTTGATTCGATCAGCATCGCGGCCTCCCCCCGGGTCAAGCTCGCGGAATCATCGACCGGCATCACCAATTATCTTCCGACCAATAGCGCGCTGGTTTTCATCGAACCCGCTACGTTGGAAGAGGAATTCAGCGCTTTTGCCCGGGAGGGTTCGGATGGGTTGTCATCACTGCGGCAAAAATGCCAGGCGCATTTCGGCTTGGCTGATATCGATGAAGCCAGCGCGTTGTTCACGGCCCCCGACACCGAGCAAACCTGGGACACCGAAAGTCTGATACATCATCGGCGGTATCCCAGCGATTCTCTCGTCGCACAGGAGCGCCTCCACGTTGAAACCGAATCGCGCTTGGAGTTTCTGCAACAGGTAGCACTTTGGCGCAAGGCGGGTTACGGCATCTGCATCGTTGCTTCCAAAGAAGGGGAACAACAACGCACTCAGGAAATCCTAACCGACGAGGCATTGATCAAGGGCATTAAGCCGAAATTTCTCCGCGGCACCCTGAACGAAGGTTTCCGCATCACCTTTCGCGAGCAAGCACCCACCATCAGGTGGAAATCCGGTCCCGGCCCCAAGGGTTTGGTCGTGGTCACTGAAACCGAAATTTTCGGTCGCAAACGCCAGCGACGGCCAGCCATCAATGTTCGTTCGATTGCCCAACGCGCCCAGATCGACCAGTTGCTCGATTTCGCCGACCTCGTCGAAGGCGACTTTGTGGTGCATCTGCAACACGGCATCGCCCACTATCGTGGCCTGACAAAACTTGATACGGCGCAGGGCATCAAGGAAGTCATCTCGCTCGAATTCGATGACCACGTGACGCTGCATGTGCCGTTGCAAGAGTCGCATCTCATCAGTCGCTATGTCGGCTTAAGCAAAGTGCGTCCGCAGTTGGGCCGCATCGGCTCCGGTCGTTGGGAAAAAGCGCGCAAAGCCGCCGAAAGCGCCACGCTCGATCTGGCGGCCGAACTGCTACGCATTCACGCCGCCCGCGAAGCCCAACCCGGATTCGCCTTTCCGGAGGACAACGCCTGGCAAAAAGAATTCGAGGCCTCATTCCCCTTCACCGAAACCCGCGACCAATTGCGCGCCATCGAGGAATCTAAAGTGGATATGGAACGCACCCGCCCGATGGATCGCTTGATCTGCGGCGATGTCGGGTTTGGCAAAACCGAAGTGGCGATCCGCGCGGCATTCAAAGCCGTCCAAGGAGGCAAGCAGGTCGCAATCCTGGTGCCGACCACCGTGCTTGCCCAACAACACCTCAATACCTTTCGGGAGCGCATGGCGGGCTATCCCCTCGCGATAGAAATGATCAGTCGTTTTCGCACGCGACAGGAGCAGAAGAAAATTTTAAGCGCGGTCGCGGCTGGCCAGGTTGATATCCTGATCGGGACCCATCGGGTGCTGCAAAAAGACGTGATCTTCAAGGAGCTCGGTCTGGTGATTGTGGACGAGGAACAGCGTTTTGGCGTGAAACACAAAGAGCGTTTCAAAGCCATGCGCTCGAGCATCGATGTGTTGTCCATGAGCGCGACCCCCATTCCCCGCACTCTCTACATGGCCATGACGGGGGCCCGTGATTTGAGCGTCATTGAGACCGCACCCTCCAACCGGCATTCCATCCAGACCATCGTAAAAACTTACGACGAAAAAATCGTGACTGATGCGATCCACCATGAAATTCGGCGTGGCGGTCAGGTCTTCTATCTGCACAACCGGGTGCAAACCATCGATCTGGTGGCGGCGCGACTCCGCGAAATGTTGCCGGGCGTGACCATTGGTGTGGGGCACGGCCAGATGCACGCCGACGATCTGGAGCGCGAGATGACGGATTTCGTGGCCGGCAAACATCAAGTGCTGGTCTGCACCACGATCATCGAGAGTGGTTTGGATATCCCCAACTGCAATACGATCATCATCGAAGGCGCGGATCGTTTTGGCCTGTCCCAGCTCTATCAACTTCGCGGCCGGGTCGGTCGCTTCAAGCATCAGGCCTACGCCTATCTACTGTTGCACCGCCACACGCGCCTGATGAATGTGGCCCGACAACGGCTGACGGCCATGCGGCAGCACACCCAACTCGGTGCCGGTTTCCGCATCGCCATGCGCGATCTGGAGCTGCGCGGCGCTGGCAACTTGCTGGGGTCCCAGCAAAGCGGGCATATCATCGGCGTGGGTTTTGAACTTTACTGTCAGTTGCTACGCCAATCGGTCGCCCGGTTGAAAGGTGAGAAACAAGCCTCGACCATCCGGGCCTCGGTGAAACTGGATTTTGTGTTCATCGGCGAAGGGGCACCCGACCACGGCGCCAGAAACCGTTACGAGGATAGCTATACCGCCATCAAAGCCCAGGAAGATGAGTCCATGGCCAAAGTGTCCCGGATACAGGCTAGAATACCATCAAGTTACATCAGCGAGACCCGGTTGCGCATAGACTTTTACCGGCGTTTGGCCCTGGCGGAATCAATTGAGCGGGTCATCGGACTCGCCGCCGAACTAGAAGACCGGTTCGGCAAATACGGGCCCGAGGTCAAAGCGCTGTTGATTATCACGGAAATCAGGGTGAGGGCGGAACAAAAGGGGCTAGTTTCCGTCGAAACTGACTCAAACCGCCTCAAGTGCTTGCGCAACAGTGGGCGCCGGGACGACTGGATCCAG
>DFDG01000088.1:16184-19767 GCA_002367815.1 Opitutaceae bacterium UBA3033
CGGTTTCCAAGGTTGACCGCCTCCAAGCCACTTCTACGGTTGCAAGAGATCATCTCATTTTTAAACAACCTGCCCAATCCATGACGTTCAGTCGTTGCGTATCCACTTCATTGATCCTCCTCGGAGCATCGCTCACTACTTTTGCCCAATCCTCCGAATCTTCGGACGATGGGCTCAACCTCCGTTTCGCCAACGGGATTGCTGCGGTAGTTGAAGAAAAGATTATCACGGTGGACGACGTCCGGCGGGAAATTTCCGCCATGATCCCCCAGCTGCAGCGCGAAGCCAAAAATGAAGCCGACTTCAATCAACGCCTGGAGCAGCTGCAGGACAGTGTCATTCAGGACCTCATTGACCGGGTGCTGATCATCAAGGAATTCCGCAAAGATGAGAAAAAACAGATTCCCCGGGGTTTCGTCGACCGGCAGATTGCCGACATTCAAGCCGGGCAATTCGACAACGACCGCTCCAAGTTTCTCGCCTACCTGCGTTCCCGCGGGACCACCATGCGCGAGTATCGCAAGGAAGTTGAAGACGACATTATTTACAGCTACATGCGTCAGCAGCAGCGCAAATCACAGAGCATTGTCAGCCCAGTGCGCATCGAGACCTTTTACGCTGAAAACAAGGACCGCTTTTACCAGGAAGACAGCGTGCATCTGCGTTTGATTCAATTGAACCGCAACGGCACCGAACCCGATCTGCAGATTTATACCCGCGGCATGGAGATTGTCGCCCGCCACGAAAATGGGGAAAAATTCGATGACCTCGCGAAAGAATACAGCCAGGACTCACGCCGCACCAAAGGTGGCGATTGGGGTTGGCAGAAACGCTCGGACCTCAAAAAAGAATTCAGCGAGCCCTTGTTCGAATTGAAAGCCGGCGATGTCAGCCAACCGGTCATCACCCCCGAAGGCTGTTTTCTCCTCTTCGCGGAGGAACGCAAATATGCCGGCGTCCAGCCCATCGACGAAGTACGCGACGATATCGAACGCATCCTCATCCAGCAGATGGGTCGTCAAAGCGAAGAACACTGGCTCGAACGACTCCGTCGCAACGGTTACGTGAAGCACTATTAAGTACGCCTGGCTCCTTCTCGTTTTTCTGTCAGGTGGAGCGTGGAGTCCTTGACGCGTTTTTCCTCTTACTTTTTCTCTGACCGCCCCGGATAAATACAGGAATTCAGGGACGAAAGACATGAGAGCACAGTTGTATGATGATCCTTACTCGTTCGTCAGAACTTATTGGAGCTTTCAGCTTATCGCATAGAGGTTTATAATATGGAACTTCTGCCGTCGTTCAAACTATGGCGAACAAGAGGCGAACAAATCGGAAAGCTGGGACCAAAACGGATCACAAAGTAGTGCGGGCTCGCCCGCGTCCAGCACATCTCTAACGTTAGCAAAAAGAAATGATCGGGGAATATCGCTCTGCTATTTTTCGTATTCGGTGCCGCCAAGAAGAAATTCAATCCGTATGCTTCTGCCGAGATTCTTGGACCGGCCAATACTATATCGGAAGTCGAAGCGTGATTGCTGCCGTGCTGGGCTGCTTGATTTTCAGTGGTCTGGCCTCGGCAATGATCTATTTTCTCGCACGCCTCGACAAAAAGGAATCAACCGAAGAACCGTATCCTATGTATGGCTCTAGGAAGAGAGCACCATTCTAGTGGGAATATATCCCTCTTTCCACCATCGTAATCTTCATATTTTCGGGGAGATACTAATTGTGAAGCTCCAATGATAGAGTCACTAACCTGATCATCACTGACAAATTCGGGACTGCGCCCCGTCGTAGGTGACTGATGACGTTCGGCTGCCTGAGCAATTCACCCTGATTCCACGTTGCCTTCATCAATCTTTCACGCTCCCATCGGACCTTGATCGAACTGATGAAAAATAAAACTATTCTCGGCATCATCCTCGTACCGGCGTTCATATTGTTAGTGCCCTTGGTTGCGATGCAGATCACCGATGAAGTGAACTGGGACGTGCGCGATTTCATTATCTTTTGGGTCCTGATGACCAGCGCTGGTTTCACGTATATGTTGGCCACGAAAAAAACGCGTAATCTCGCCTATCGAACCGCCGCCGGCCTTGCGGTCGCTACTGCCTTTATCCTCGTTTGGATAAACGGCGCAGTTGGGATCATCGGCAGCGAAAATAATCCAGCCAACCTGATCTATGGCGGGGTCGTTGCCGTCGGCCTCATCGGTGCCGGGATTGCACGCTTTGAGCCTCACGGAATGGTCCGCGCGCTGTTCGCGACGGCTATCGCTCAATTTTTGGTTCCCGTGATGGCGCTGATTACGTGGAAGCACGATTTTGCCCCGGGAGTGTTGAAGGTACTGGGGTTGAATTCGGTCTTCGCCGTGCTGTTTATCGGATCAGCGTTGTTGTTCCGACACGCGGCGCGAACCAACGAAGGTGCGCACAAGGCACTTTAATAACCGGTTTGATGAAGGGACAGCAGGGCCTTGCGTCATTAGAGCCGCATCGTCAACGCTGCCGGCAACCCAACATTCCACATGATCACCCACTTATTTCGCCTCGCGTTGCTGGCGAACCTCATTACCTCGCTAGGTATTTTTGCCCAAGCCCAGAATGCGCCTGATAGTCCCCGACGACCCGTGCACACTTACTCGATTGTGGCACGTGATCCGGCGACTGGAGAACTCGGTGTGGCCGTCCAATCGCACTGGTTCAGTGTCGGTCCGATGGTCCCTTGGGCTGAAGCCGGTGTCGGTGCTATCGCCACCCAGTCATTTGTCGATCCGGCCTACGGACATAGCGGACTGGCGTTGATGCGATCGGGTAGGAGTGCACCTGACGCGCTAAAGGAGTTGCTCGCGCAAGACTCGTCTCGTGAAGTCCGACAAGTCGCCATGATTGACGCCCAGGGAAAGGTGGATGCTTACACTGGCTCGAAATGTATTCAATCGGCGGGCGACCACGTCGGCACCAACTATTCAGTCCAAGCGAATCTCATGTTGAATGACGCAATTTGGCCGGCCATGGCGCATGCGTTTGAAAATTCTAATGGAGACCTGGCCAATCGCATGTTGGCGGCCCTCGATGCCGCCCAAGTAGCTGGGGGCGACATCCGCGGCTCCCAGTCTGCCGCCCTGATTATTGTTAGCGGAAAGCCCACGGGAAAGCAATGGGTCGACCGAACATTTGATCTAAGGGTCGAAGATAGTCCCAATCCGTTGCCGGAGTTGCGGCGACTGGTGGTCTTGCAGCGAGCCTACAACCATATGAACGCCGGTGATCTCGCGGTCGAGAACTCGGACAACAAGGGCGCCCTCCGCGAATATGCAATGGCCAGCACCCTCGCCCCCAACAACCTGGAGATGCTTTACTGGCACGCAGTGGCGCTAGTGAACATGGGGCGCGTCGACGAGTCGCTGCCACTCTTCAGGCAAGTATTCAAAGAAGACCAAAATTGGGTGAAGCTTACGCCCCACCTACTACCTGCAGGCGTGCTACCGGACGATCAGTCGACCCTTGATAGGATCCTGAGTGTTGCGAACTAGTCAGACTGCGTTGTTTCAAACGATCTCGCTGGTTCACAATCGGGGAAG
>DFDG01000002.1 GCA_002367815.1 Opitutaceae bacterium UBA3033
CTCTGGCTCAATGATGTTATCATATTGGGCGGATTTATTGGAATAATCAAAAATCAGCGATATATTGGTATCCTTCCTTTTGGACGTGCTGGTCTCTTCTGAATGTAACAATAGTCCGCTTTCCATATCATAATGCGCCTCACTGCGGGCAGTGAACGGAAAGAAGTTCTTAAGGAACCCCCGGGTCTGTGTGGTTGTGGTAATGCGCAAACGGGGCTTTTCCATGCCCGATTCTTTCTTGGCATCGATGATAATTTCTCCCGCTCCTACAAATATCCCCCAACCAACCCGAAAGGTCATCTGTTCGCCGTCGCTCAACGGCAGCGGAGATGCCGTGAGTGGACCAGACATTGCAGCGACATAAATAGGAAGCGCTATCAGCCGGAACAGGGGGGTAAAATTGTGCATTAGGTGAAGACTTTGACCGCGGTTTTGCATAAATGTGCGAGAGAAAATTAGCTGACTCAGCCTGAAACACCCAAGCCCAAATCAAGTTGGTTTTCCTTCCCAATGGCCCAAGCATCCCAGCCACGTTCTCGCAATGTCAGGGAAAATTCCTTGGCAAAACCATGGAGGGTCAGGATTCGCTTGGGCTGTACCAGTTCGACAAATTGCAGCAGGTCGTTGAAATCAGCATGATCAGATAATGGAAATGCGGCATCACAACGGAAACGATATCTTGCGCCGGGGTCCAAAGCCCAACCAGAAATCAAGGCGGTGCGCCGCGCATGAATCCGATTCAGTAATCCACCTTTTTGATGGGGTGGTGGACAGATAACAACGTGGCCACCAACTTCATCTGCATTAAATGGTCGGTAAGCAGGAAAGGTGAATCCGAATTGCTCGTAGATACGCGTGAGGCGAAGGGCACTGTCATGCAGCATTACCGGGAGACCTGCGGGTTGCAGCGCACGCAATACCTCCTGAGTTTTGCCCAGACTGTAACAGAATAGCACAGGCACTCGTCCATCAGCTACAGCTTCTTGGCAAAATGTGATAATATTGCCGAAAATTTCATCATCGGGAGGAAATACATATTTCGGCAGTCCAAAAGTAGTTTCCATGATCAAAATATCTGCCTTGGGAGTCGCGCAATTTTCAGACGCCAAACTAGGGCGCAACTTGAAATCACCAGTATAGAGCAATGTGCCGGGTTCGCCTTGAAGTTCAATCAGACTGGATCCCAGAATATGGCCTGCGGGGTGAAGGGTGATGGTGACATCTTTGGTGAGTGCCTCCTTGTGACCAAAGGGCAGAATATGCTCAATCCGACGCCCGGGCATTCGAGCCCGAAGCAGTCGGGCGGTAGGAGGTGAGCAAATCAGTTCCTTGTGGCGCCCGACATGATCAGAATGCGCATGGGAGACAACTGAACGAGTAGCCGGAAACTGAGCATCCAACCAACAATCAGCCTGCGGAATCCAAAGTCCCTTTCGAAGTTGCACTTCCCAATTCATGACAAATTACCAACTCTGGAATCAGGCGATCAGACCGCCTCGATATCGAAATATTTACGCCGGAGCAGTCGCCACAATGTGACAAAGAATGCGGTTAATGGGATGGCGAAAAGCATCCCCAATAAACCGTCAAATGCGGTGCCCCAAAAGAAAATTGCCACGATGATGGTCACGGGATGAAGCCCGGTTCGATCACCCATGATCTTCGGGGTCAGATACCAGCCCTCAATATTCTGGACGATAATTTTAACCAACAAAACCAATCCGAGCAGTTGCCAGCCACCACCGGGTTGAAAAAAGGCCAAGGGGAGGGTGACAGTAAGACCGATAATCGTGCCCAAGTATGGAATGATGTTTAATACGCCTAGGGTCAGTCCGATGAGGAGACCGAATTTTAGCCCGATGAGAGTAAAGCCCAAGGCCAACAAAGATCCCATGATCAAACCGATGAGCAATTGGCCGCGAAAAAACGACACGATGATCGAAATAAATTCATCAACCAGAAAAACGACATCACCCCGAACCGAACGGCTTAAGAAAGTAAGGTGCCCGCCAAGTTCACGCGTAGGTTCACCTCGGGAAAGTAAGAAGAAAAACAGATAGATCGGCACAATGGCCAAATGCGCGACGAAAGCAAATAACCCCAGAATCCCGACTCCAGCAGCTTTCAATGATGGCAGGGTGTGCGACAGCACTCCGTTCAATTCATCCGCCAGATTATTGACGATTTGCCGCACGGTTGGATTATCCAACTGGCGTTGAACCAGCGCGATCCACTCAGGATATACGCGTGAAAAATAGGCAGTTACGTTGGTCCATAAAGTCGGTGCGTAGGCAATGAAGTCCAATATTTGATCGATCAAAGGAGGCACCAGTAAAACCAAAAGCCCGGCGGAAAATATCAGAAAAAGTCCGTAGAGGACGATGACTGAAGCCAGTCGACGCAGTTTCAATTGTCTTTCAGCAATTTCGACGATCGGTCGCAATATCAGTGCAAGCACACCAGCGAAGGCCAGAGGCCATAATACACCGGAGAAATATGAGGCCATTCGACCAAGAGCTATGAATCCCGCGACGACCAATGCCGCAATACCCAACAACCCAAACATGGTTAATGCATAGCCCACCACGCGGCGTTGGCTGTCAGATAAAAAACGACTCTCGGGGACGTCGGCCATAGGGCAAGGACACTCGCCGCCCGCTGGCTTTGCCAGCCCAAATATCCAGTCAGTCTATTAAGAATTACCCGTCATGGGAAACGGCACTGAAGTTTTGCCCGTGTGGTGACGATAGAGCCATCGAGCCATCGCTGGTAATAAAATTATGGCACCGAGCATATTAACCAAAAACATAAAACCGAGCAACAGACCCATGTCAGCTTGTAGTTTCAGGTCGGAAAACACCCAAGTGCTGACTCCAATGGCCAAAGTCAGACCAGTGAACACCACCGCACTGCCGGTTTGAGTATATGCCACATAGAGTGAATCCTCAAAATAATCTCCCCGCTTCAATGCGTTTTGTAGTTTCGAAAAAAGATAAATCCCGTAATCAACCCCCACGCCTACACCTAGGGCAACCACTGGCAAAGTAGAGGTTTTAAGGCCAATCTCCAACCAAGCCATAAGGGCGTAGGCCAGAAATGAGACGATCGCCAAAGGGATAACTATGCACAAGGTGGCACGGATAGAACGAAATGTGATCAAGCAGAGGGTTATTACTGTGCCAAAAACCCAATATAGGATTGGTCCCTGTGCCGCAGCCACCACTTCATTGGTCGCGGCCATCACGCCAATGTTTCCGCTGGCCAAAATAAACTTTGCTTTCGGACTGACATTTTCACTGCGGAATTTCTTCACGGCGGCAATAACCCCTTGTATAGTTTCCGCTTTGTGTTCCGTCAGAAAAATCAAGATCGGCAACACACTTCCATTGCTATTAAGCAACCCAGTGGAAGTTTCGATCGGGGAAATTGCTTGGGCCAGCGACTGCGGGTTGCGGGGTAAAATCCGCCACTTCAATGAACCCTCGTTAAAACCTGAGTTAATCACTTTGGCCGCCGAACTGATACTGATAACCGACTGCACTCCGGGCACTTCACTGATGACGCCTTCAAATCTATCCATAAGGGAGACGACATCATAATCCACACAAGCATCCGGACCACCCTCGACCAGCACCGAAATCATATCCACTCCAATGCTGAATCGTTCTGTGATGATCGCACTATCAACATTATAGCGCGAACCCTGGCGAAGCTCGGGCACGCCGCTTTGCAAATCCCCAATACGGACATCGGCGGATTTAATGTAACCGTATATTCCCGCAGCAAACCAAACTAAGATAACAATAATCGAAACGCGCGGTTTCGTGACGATCAAGAGGCGTCGCCACATGCGGTCCGCCGTAGCAGTCTTGGCTGCTACGCTTTCCCGGGGCGCAAACGGGGCTTTGGTCCAGTCAGCTTTGGTGCTGTAGCTACCCGGTAGTTTTATGTAGGAAAGAAGGATGGGGAGTAGAAACAGATTCGTGATTATTATCACGCCAACCCCCAGGCTCGCGGTAATACCAAGTTCCTGGATAATTGGAATTTTAATCACCAACATGGTGATGAAACCTATGGTATCGGTGATCAATGCTACTCCACCGGGAATCAGAATTTGCCGAAAAGCCAGTTCAGCAGCAGCTAATGACGAAAGCCCATTGAAGACTTCCATACGAAAAGCGCGCACCATTTGCACAGCATGGCTGACCCCAATGGCAAAGACCAAAAAGGGCACCAATATCGACAACGGATCCAAACCAAATCCAAGGGCGTTGAGCGCTCCCAACTGCCAGAGCACCGCGATTGACGAACAAATAATGGTCGGGATGGTGAGTCGCAATGACCGGGAATAGATCCACACGAGCAATGAAGTGATCACAAATGAGATCAGGAAAAAGAAGATCACATTTTGAGCTCCGTCGCTGATATCACCGATAACTTTGGCGAACCCGATTATGTGGACCCCGAGCGCTACATCGATGTCGTCCTTGCCGGAAAATTTCGACCGAATCTTTTCTTCCAGATATTTGGACACCCGGGTATAGTCGAGCCGTTCGCCAGTGCCCGGATCAATCTCCAGTAATTGGGCGCTGACAATGGCGCCAGAGAAATCATTGGCGACCAATTGCCCAACTTTACCCGACTTGATGATGTTTTCCCGCACCTTGGCAAAACCTTCGGGAGTAGGCTCAAAATCCGCCGGAATCACATTGCCCCCGGAAAAACCATCCTCCACGACTTCGATGTATCGAACATTCGGAGTAAATAGGGATTTAACTTGGGTGCGATCGACCCCAGGCAGGTAAAAAACCTCGTCAGTAACTTCCTGCAAAGCTTTAAAGAAATGGGGTGTAAAAATGCTGCCCTGCTTCGTAATGAGTGCGATCACCACCCGATTTGCTCCACCAAATTGATCCTGATATTTTATAAAATTTTTTATGTATTCATGCTGCTGGGGCAGCATCTTGTTGAAACTGGCGTCAACCCGCGTATGGGCGGCAAACCAACCCATGCAGACAGTGAGCAATGCAAACGCTATCACCAAGGGGAGACGGTGGCGAAATATCCAGCTGCTGAATTTGTCCAGTGTGGGATTCATTCTCCGGGTTTCTTCAGGGCCGCTACACCGTTCTCACCGAAAGCCAAGATATTGCCGTCGGCTCTAGTGAGCATATAAGCCACTCCGGTGGTTAGGCCTTGTGCCCATGGGACGAAACTATGACCTGTGTCATAACTGATAAGGAAAGCGCGCGCTTGACCAGTGAGAACTATCTCTCCGTTTCCCAAAACGCAGGCCGCAGCCAGTAATGGAAATGAGTTTATCGGCACGGATGCCCAATTTTCACCGTCATCCTCGGACCGGAAAATATGGCCACGTAAACCGTAGGCGAGAAGCACATTATCTTTCAGAGGGAGCACACCGTAAAATGAGCCGTCGTAGGGTGAGGCAATACTCTCCCATACTTCTCCGCCATCGTGTGACCTCAGCAAGGTGCCGCGTTCACCAGCAATATACAGAGTGCCACTCAAGCCACGCGTTATCCTGTTAAGATGAGAATCATCATCTTGAACAGTCAAAGGCTGCCAGGATTCACCTGCATCGATGCTGCGTAAACTTAGTCCATATGCACCAACCGCAATAATGGTCCCATTGTCACTTACACACACATCCAACAAGGAATCCTCAAGGTTTTCTCCTTGGTGGCTGATCTTCCATGAATATCCGCCATCGGTGGTTGCAAGAATGATCATATCGTGACCTACAGCCCAGCCCCGCTTGCCGTCTGATGCGAAATGGACCGAGGTCAAAGTAGTAAGGGTGGGTGAGTGAATCGTTTCCCATGAATGACCCTCGTCACCGGATCTCAAAATCGTTCCCCTTTCACCTACCGCTATGATGCTACCGTCAGCCTTGGCTGCGCCAAGCAGCAACATATGTGGTTTCTCAGCTCTGCTTGGGCCAGCCAGAGCAACAGCTATGGCGGTGCCGACAATTAGTCGCCGGAAATGAATTATCATTGATTTTCGTTCCTGCGCAAAAGGTGGGCGTGACAGTCCACCTTTTGCAGCATGAGTAAACCTCAACGAATCCCGGATCGACGCAAACTGTCGGGACTGTAATCACCTGGATCACGGGTGATGCTGAAATCATACATTTCGTTCTCATTATCGAGCCCGATAGCTAGGTAACGGCCTGCTTGCAGGTCGGTATGGACTTCAAGGGTGCTCCAGAACGTCAAAACATCGTAATAGTTGATGCAGTGAGCCTCGGACACCCGCCAAAGTTGGCCACGCGAGTCGTATTGATCGACTGCAAGAATTTGCCAGCTATCCTCGTCGACGTAAAACGTGCGACGGGCATACAAGTGCTTGGCATCAGGTTTCAAGGTCGCCTCCACCACCCAGACGCGATGCTTTTCGTAGCGGGCCAGATCCTGATTAATGTGCAGGGGATGTAGAATGTCATTATACTTTAGATTGCCGCTGTGTATTTGGTAGGAGTTGTAAGGTACGATCATTTCCTTCTTGCCCACCAGTTCCCAGTTGTAGCGATCGGGAGCTCCATTGAACATGTCAAATTGGTCACTGGTGCGCATGCCGTCGGCCGCAGTTCCCGGGTTATCATATGCGACATTGGGTGCCCGGCTAACACGCCGGCGGCCCACATTATAAACCCAGGCACGACGTGGCTCTTTGACTTGATCCATGGTTTCGTGGGCAAGCAGTATTGTGCCCGCCAAGCGTGCCGGACTGGTCACAGCCTGTCTGAAATAGATCAAAACATTATCAAGGGCTTCTGCCGTGATACCTTCACGCACATAATTGAAGAGGAATTCATCTTCGAAATTAACCATGGTGTAGCTGCCACCACGGGACGGAGCTGCCTGACCAATATGTCGGGTAGCAGCTACACCCCGATACCGGGTCAAGTGATTCCAGATGACCTCAAGGCCATTTTGCGGCATCGGAAAAGGCACTCCAATAATGGCATTGGCGAAACCAGCCCCGTCGTTGACGAGAGTGGCAGTGGTCGCATTCCTCTTGGCTGCATCATAAATACGCTGCGGGTTGGCCGCACTCCGATGCGTAGGATAAACAACCAATTTATAATCAGGGTAGGCCTGCAACAAGGCGGCGTGGCCTGCCGTCACAGTATCTACGTATTCACTAAGATTTTGTGCCGTGATCGTGTGCAAAGCCTGATCGGAAGCATAGGGGTCAGGATGGTGATCACCCACCTTATAATTGGTCGGCGGCGTGGTGATACCACCATCCCACGCGGGGATGCTGCCATCGGCATTGCCTGCACGTTCAGCGCCGAGTGGAGTCAAATCCTGTCCGAGTCGGGCAGCATCGGATTCCGATACGGCAGCCAGTCCGACCGTCGTCAGGGCGGTCGCCAATGAGAAAAATCGAATTAAATGTGTGTTCATAATTTGGGGACCCAATCGGAGTTAGAACGAATATTTGATGGTGGCGGCTACATAATCGCGATCGTTGAGGAGGTTGAAATTCTCAGCGCCAAAGTAATTCACGTAACGGAATTCCAGTGACCATGAGTATTGGTATAGAAACTCTGCTGCGAGGGTGATACTTTTTCGACCTTCGATAAAGTTACCCACCGGTAGCGGGGTATTTCCGGTGACGTCTTGCGAGAACGCGATTGATGGGGAAAAGTTTAAACCCGCAAAAGCGTTGTTATAATCAAGTTTGGCCAATATTTGGTAGCCCCATGAAAAATCATCCGCAAAAGCACTTTCTGGAGTGGATGGGATTGAGCCAAATCCGGCCGTGGTCATATTGGCAGCACTGCCGCTGGTGAAAGTTCCAGAGCCATCATAGCGTAAAGTGTCCTTTGAGGGCAGGTTTGCCCATACTCCGCCGACTTCACCGACCAGAGCCAATTGGTCGGCACCCAAGGTGGGACCGAAAACCTTCGTCATGGTCGATTGGGCCGTCCAAACATCATGCCGCCGGTATCCAGGAAGGGGTTTGTTATATTGGCCGAGATAATTGCCTATCTGGTTACTCGCGCCAAATTGAGGAGCCAAGGTTGAAAGAGCGGCATACAAAAGTTCCACATCGTCAACTTGCAAAGGAATATCTTTCTTTAGAGAAACATCTCCTTGCCAGGAAATGCCCGTATTGCCGAGCGTGGAGTTGAAACTGGCACCAAACATGTCGATACCATCAGGATATTCAACTATGTAGCGGCCCGTTTGAGCGGCCTTTAGCAAACCAAGTTGACTGGCACCTGCTGCAATGGCCTGGGCGGAAGGATAAAAAGGCTGCAGACTAGCCGGGAGGGCGGCCACAGGCACTTTGGTGAGTGCGGCACCAATCAAAGTGCTTAAAGCGGACGGTATACCAGCCGCAGGATAACCGAATCCCAGCATTGCCGGAACCAATTGGGCCGTGGCGATACTTGTGGCAGTGCCAATTACATAGGCGGTGCTGATCGGGTCTGTGGGGGTTCGGGCACTAATCACCGGTGAGCGACTATGATACTTTGCATAATAAAGACCGATATCCATACCACGGTCGGTGTAAATGTGGGCGGATATGCCATATTGATTGAAATTGCCGTATTCATGGTCCTTGTCGCGGAGTATGCCACCAAGCCCGGTGTTACTCGCGCCGGTCTGATCGCTGAATCCACCAAAACCAAGCCAGACGGTGCTGCCACCGCGACTGGCAAAATCATTAGTGGAAAAATAAGTGCCGGAGGGTTCAATTTCGTTCCGTCGGAACTCAAGCAACCAGAATGGCTCGATGGTGATGTTTTTGGTGATACCGATCGAAGCCTTCAACATGTTCACGGGCAGAAAAGCCTCTTTTAACTCGGCTCCTGGGGAACGCAGTTTCGAAAGATCTACAGCATTAACGATATTATTTCCATTGGGTATGAAAGTGCTTTCTCCGAGGCTTAAAACTTGACGACCAAAGCGTATGTCGACCGGCATTTCGCCCACCTCAAATTTACCGTAAACATACATATCCGACCATTCGGCTCCTTCAGTCACCCGATCCAATGCCTGCAAGGATAGACTCGTGCGAGCGGTTGAATCACTTTTGAAATCCCTGAAATAATAGCCGCGCACGAACATACCAAAGTTGCGGTAGTTCAATTGGAAATCATGTGAAACTTTCGCAAGGGATGATACCCAACCCTTCGTATAATTCAGATCCCCATCATCGGCATTAACTGAATTTTGCAACCCCCCGTTTGCGCGGCCAATATAATTGGCGTCCGGGGAATTGAGTCGGTAGAGACCACCAAAGGACAGGGTGGTGTCAAAGCTGCCGCTCCAATCGCCTTCGCCAAATTGAAAGGCTGAAGAGCTTTGGGTGATGATTAACAAACTGGCGCAGGCCATGAGCATGCCACCAATACGTTTCCTCCGTGCCCGAGGGCATTTAGTAATATTCACATTCATAATGGAATTGGATTTACCGGCACCCCTGTGTAAGGGTAGCCGATGGGGTTGGGTTAGTCACTAAGTGTAAAACTTATGACAGAGCGTGTGACTTCATTCATCTCCCACAAGCTAATTTGGAGTCAAAGATTCAAAATAACTTACAGCTTTGAACTTTGATTGTTTTGCGTAAGTTCAAGGTTTCGCCCATGGAAATCGCCACTCACATCCACATCAAGGGAGCCCGCGAGCACAACTTGCGCAATCTAGAGGTGCGGATACCGCGTGGTCGCTTGGTGGTGATCACCGGACCAAGCGGCTCAGGTAAATCATCATTGGCCTTCGATACCATCTACGCCGAAGGCTATCGCAAATACATGGAGTCGCTTTCCACCCAAGCGCGACATGTGTTGGATCAGCTGAAGCGACCGGACATCGATTTTATCCATGGGTTGTCCCCGGTGTTGGCGATCGAGCAAAGAACCGGTGGTTCTTCACCCCGGAGCACCATTGCAAGTGTTACCGAAGTGGCCGACTATGCCCGATTGTTATGGGCCTTGGCCGGAACGCAGCTGTGCCCCAACGATGGTGGGCGCGTGATTCGCCGGTCATTGGACGACAATATTCAACACCTACTCACGACCTGTGCCGGCGAAAGGATAATCATCGTGGCTCCATTCATGATCGCAAAACCGAGCGTTTTGCGGGATGAATTGCCCAGAATCAAACAACGGGGATTCCAACGGGTTCGAATTAACGGAGAAGTCCGAAATCTTGATGACAGTGACCTGGTGCCAAAAGGATTGAAGGAAGTCACGGTAGACTTGGTGGTGGATCGCTTGGTGGCATTACCGGAACACCGATCACGACTGGCAGATTCACTTGAGCTAGCATTTCGCGAAGGTAAAGACCGTGCCACCGTCCTCGCACAAAAAACCACCGATGCCCCGTGGCGGGAAGTGATGTTGAGTCAGCACCTGGCCTGCGAAATTTGTGGTGATACTTTTGACAAACTTACGCCGCGACATTTCTCCTCAAACCACAACGAGGGGGCATGCCAGACTTGCGGTGGGTTGGGCAAAAAAATGCGTTTTGTGCCTGAATTGATCGTGGCTGATCCGACCAAGAGTGTGCGGGGCGGTGCGCTCAAACCATGGCGGATAGGCGGCAAAAATCTGATCATCAAGCACAACGCAATTTTGAAGCAATTGGCCGAACAATTACCCTTTGATGCCAATGTGCCGTGGGGTGATATGCCTGAGGCGACCCGTCACGCGATCCTCCATGGCGCGGGATCACGTCAATTTGCTTTCAAACTTCGCCGTATGCGTGAGGCTAAAACGGCCACATACGATGGCGTCATTGCTGATCTTGATGGAAGTTTTCGTGACACGGAGAGCGATGGGTTTCGAGCGCGACTGACAACCTTTATGGTGAGTGGCGATTGCCCGGAATGCCATGGCGGCAAACTGAATGCTCGCAGTTCCGCCGTCTTGGTCGGAGAAAAAAGTTATCCCCAATTTCACGCTCTGGATGTAATCGGTGCCACGGAATTCGCGAAGAGTATGTCAGCCCAATTTGAGGGCACAGAAGCATTGCGCGATGTGACTACGGGTATTGCCCAACGGCTCCAATTTTTGTTGGAAACAGGTTTGGGTTACTTGGCTTTGGATCGTGACTACTCATCATTATCGGGTGGGGAGGCGCAAAGGGTGCGACTTGCCACCCAACTTGGCATGGGTCTGATGGGGGTGATCTATGTCTTGGATGAGCCCAGCGTCGGATTGCATCCAGCCGACAATGAACAACTGCTTCAGCAACTGCGCGAATTGCGTGACAGGGGCAACACTGTCATCGTGGTGGAACACGATGAGGACACCATTCGAATTGCCGATGAATTGATTGAACTCGGCCCCGGGGCGGGCACGGAAGGAGGAGAAATACTCTTTCAAGGCACGCCGGGAGCTTGCGCAAAACTGCCGGCCAAGGATTCGCAGACCGGGGCATATCTTGCCGGAAAATTACGCGTGGAACGAGAGGCGAAATTGAAAACACCCGACGGAGCATACCTGACGGTGAGAGAAGCTCGTGAACACAACCTCAAGGGCATAGATGTTAAATTTCCTGTCGGTTTGCTGACTTGTGTGACCGGGGTGAGCGGTTCCGGCAAAAGCACTCTGGTAAATGACATATTGGCGGTGGCGGCGGCCCGTAAACTAAACGGGGCCAAATCTCTGCCGGGCAAACATCGCGCCATCGAAAATTTGGATTTCTTTGAGAAACTTGTGCTGGTTGACCAAAGCCCGATTGGTCGGAGTCCGCGGTCAAACCCTGCTACTTTTGTTGGTTTGCTTGATCTGCTCCGCGCGTTGTTTGCCATGGTGCCGTTGGCCAAAGTCAGGGGTTACAAGGCCAGTCGGTTTTCCTTCAATGTTCGGGGAGGCCGCTGCGAGAGATGCCAGGGCGACGGGGTGATCAAACTCGACATGCAGTTTATGGCCGATGCCTATGCACCATGCACCAGTTGCAGTGGACAACGTTTCAATCGGGAAACCCTCGAAGTATTGTTTCACGGCAATTCCATCGCCGATGTGCTGAATATGACGGTGCGGGAAGCCATTGCGTTGTTTCGCAATATTCCACGGGTGCTGGACAAATTGGAAACATTGGACGCGGTTGGTTTGGGTTATCTGCAGCTCGGTCAACCTGCCCCCACGCTTTCGGGCGGCGAAGCACAACGGCTGAAGCTCTCACTTGAGTTGAGCAAACGTCAACAGGGCGAAACTCTCTATATTTTGGATGAACCCACCACGGGATTACATTGGGTCGATATCCAAAAGCTCATGGATCTTTTGTTCAAGCTGCGGGACGCCGGAAACACCATAGTTATCATTGAGCACAATCTGGACGTGCTGAATTTGGCGGATTGGTTGATCGATCTGGGGCCCGGTGGAGGAAAGCATGGGGGCGAGCTGGTCTACGCCGGTCCCCGGATTGGGATAGAGGGAATTGCTGCATCACAAACGGGAAGAGCTTTGGATAAGTGGGCTCGTAAATAATCGCTGGTGCCGAAAGCAGGGCGGAGCGATCGGTGGAAAAAACACCTTTCTGCAACTTCCAGGATACTTCTGGTGTTATGGGAGCAACATAGGTCACCCCGACCAAATAATCCTTAAACACACGAATCATGAAAAACTATTCCTT
>DFDG01000212.1:0-1991 GCA_002367815.1 Opitutaceae bacterium UBA3033
GCCAAGAACGCTACAAACTCGGTCGTTTGGCCGATATCCCCGCAGGCGAAGCCATCTCGTTCTATGAAAACGGTGAGTTTGCCGATCTCTGCGCCGGCACGCATGTGCGCTATTCCTCCAAGTTAAAGGCCTTCAAGTTGCTTTCCATCGCCGGGGCCTATCACCGCGGCGACGAGAAGAACAAACAGCTTCAGCGCATCTACGGCACCGCGTTCCCCTCGAAGGAAGAACTGGCGGCCTATCTTGAACAAATGGAGCAGGCCAAGGCGCGCGATCACCGCAAGATCGGCAAAGAATTGAAACTTTTTCACATCGACGAAGAAGTCGGTCAGGGCCTCATTCTCTGGACTCCCAATGGGGCGATCATTCGTCAGGAGTTGCAGGACTTCATCGGCGGTGAACTGCGTAAGCAGGGCTACTCGCAGGTTTTCACGCCGCACATCGGAAAACTCGAACTCTACAAGACTTCCGGTCACTTCCCCTACTACAAGGAATCGCAATTCGCCCCGGTGCTGGAAAACGAGTCACTGGCCCAGGTCGCCGCCGAGGGCTGTCCTTGTGGTGAGGTCTTCGCTCGCCTCGAAGCCGTTTCCGCGCAACTCGCCCAAAAGATCAATTCGCGCACCGGCCGGGAAACGATCACGCCCGACCGCATCAAACCCAACGAACAATTACTCAACGGTTTCATGCTGAAGCCGATGAACTGCCCGCATCACATCAAGATCTTCGATTCGCAGCCACATTCCTACCGCGACCTGCCAGTCCGCCTGGCAGAGTTCGGCACGGTTTACCGCTGGGAGCAATCCGGCGAACTCAGCGGTATGACCCGCGTGCGTGGTTTCACGCAGGATGATGCTCATCTTTTCTGCACCGAGGATCAGGTCGCGGCCGAAATCCAAGGCTGTTTGTCACTGGTAAAAACCGTGCTCACAACCCTCGGTATGTCCGACTACCGGGTGCGGGTGGGTCTACGCGATCCCGATGGTAAAAAATTTGCCGGTAATCCCGAACAATGGGATCGCGCGGAAGCCGCCTGTAGGGATGCTGCCCAGACTCTCGGTGTGCCCTTCACCGAAGAACCCGGCGAGGCAGCCTTCTACGGACCGAAGATCGACTTCGTGGTCAAAGATGTAATCGGCCGCGAATGGCAACTGGGCACCGTGCAAGTGGACTACGTTCTGCCCGTGCGTTTCGACCTCAATTACGTCGGGGCCGACAATGAAAAGCACCGTCCGGTTATGATTCACCGCGCGCCTTTCGGCTCGATGGAGCGTTTCTGCGGCGTGCTCATCGAGCACTTCAACGGTGATTTTCCCGTCTGGCTCGCACCCGAGCAAGTCCGCCTTTTGCCCATCAGCGACAAAGTTGAAGACTACAGCCGCGATCTTTACGCCAAGATGAAAGCGGCCGGGTGTCGCGTGACCCTAGACGATCACAGCGAAAAACTCGGCGCCAAGATTCGCCGCGCCGAGCTCGACAAGGTGCCCTACACTCTCGTGATCGGCCAGCAGGAGGCCGAGGCCAACAGCGTCTCAGTTCGGAGTCGCGCCCGCGGCAATGAAGGGGTGATGACCGCTGACGATTACATCGCCAAGCTATTGGGCGAAATTGCGACAAGATCCCTCCCGGTCAAAGCTCCTAGCATTAAGCCGGAAGCATAAGACTCGATTACGCACCAAACGCATCATGCCTTCCACACGGTCACCCTCTTTTAGCTTACCGCTATGAGCGCATGGCGCGAAGAACTAGATGCCATCACCGGCTCGCGGCACGGCGGACAGATTGAGCATGTGCTCGAACTGTTAACCAAGCTCGACGATCGCTACCCAAACGTGGCCGAGATCAACTACCAACTCGCGTGGACCTGCGATGTGCTCGGCCAAGAAGCCAAAGCCGTGCCCTATTATGAAAAGGCTATAGCCCTTGGTCTTCCGTCCAACGAACTTTCAGGGGCGTTGCTCGGACTGGGATCTACTCTGCGTTGCCTGGGG
>DFDG01000212.1:2234-5087 GCA_002367815.1 Opitutaceae bacterium UBA3033
TGCCTGGGCCAGCTTGATCGTTCAGTGGAAGTATTGCGTTTCGCCTTGGCCCAGTTTCCCGATAATCGTGAGTTCGACGTCTTTCTGGCACTGTCATTACATCAATCCGGTCAGCATAGGGAATCCACCCGTTTACTGCTCACCGTAATAGCAGACACCAGTGAAGATCCCGGGCTTACGGCCTACCAACGCGCCATTCGTCATTACGCCGGTCAGCTTGATAACTAAAAACGCCGGCCTTGAAGGCCGGCGCTGAAATTAGTTTCAAGTATTAAATCGCCGCGTCTCCGTGTTCGTCCGTGCGGATACGAATGACATCCTCAACTGGCGTAACGAAAATTTTCCCGTCGCCGATTTTGCCGGTTTTAGCCGCCTTGGAGATGGCATCAATGGCCTTGCTAACGAGGTCATCCGTCAAGGCTATCTCGATCTTCACCTTGGGGAGAAAATCGACGGTATATTCCGAGCCGCGATAGATTTCGGTATGACCCTTCTGTCGACCATAGCCTTTGACCTCGGTGACGGTCATACCGTCGATGCCGAGTTCGGCCAGCGCGAGTTTTACTTCCTCCAACTTGAAGGGTTTGATGATAGCGATGATAAGTTTCATGGTTATGTAAAATTCAGGATTTCGTGTTGTAGATGTAACCCTCTTCGCCGTGTTGCGCCAAGTCCAAGCCCTGCATTTCTTCTTCCGGTTCGACCCGCAAGCCAATGAGAATTTGGACAAAATATGCGATGACAGCCGTGCCGATGACTGCGACCATTAGAGCGACGACAATCGCACCCAGTTGTCCCCGCCACAGGCCATGCCCCACGTAATCCGACAGATTAACCGCGAGATTACCGTTAACCTCGGTTGTGGCAAAAATCCCAGTGAACAACATGCCCACCGTGCCGGCCACGCCGTGAACACCAAAAACGTCCAAGGCATCGTCATATTTGAAAATGGATTTAATTTTCGTGCAGGCGAGGAAAGAGCAAACTGTGCCCACCACTCCGAGACCGACGGCCGCGCTCCCGGTGATAAACCCACAAGCCGGAGTCACCGCCACCAAACCAGCGACCGCGCCCGTGCAAAATCCGAGCACGCTGGCCTTACCGCGCATGAAATATTCTAACACTGCCCAAGTGCCTGCGGCCACGGCCGTGGTTAGTGTCGTGGTGGTGAAAGCGTTGGCCGCAATTCCATCGGCCGCAACCGCCGAGCCGGCATTAAACCCATACCAACCGACCCAGAGCAAACCGGTGCCGATCATGCACAACACCATACTGTGAGGAGGCATTGGGGTTTTACCATAACCATGTCGCGGGCCCACCATTAAGCAGAGGACAAGTGCCGACCAACCCGAGGCCATTTCGACGACGATGCCACCCGCAAAATCAACCGCTTTAAAAGTGGCCAATGGATTCCATACGCCGTTCATCAGACCGTTGGAGCCCCAAGTCATGTGTGCCAGTGGGCAATAGACCAGTAGCAGCCATAGGGTCACAAACAGGAGCACAGCGGAAAATTTCATGCGCTCCACAATGGCGCCGATCAGCACCACCGGGGTGATGATGGCGAACATAAGTTGAAACATCGCAAACACGTTATGAGAAACCCAGAACGAATAATCGGGATTGGGTAAGGAATCGACCCCGCGAAAGAAGAAAAACTCCGTGCCACCGAAATACGGACTGTTAAAGTTTTTCCCAAACACCAGACTGTAGCCAACCCCCCACCAGAGGATCGTAACTAAGCTGGTGATGCCAAGACACCAGGCCATGACCGAGAGCACATTCTTGCTACGCACGAGCCCACCATAAAACAGTGCCAGCCCCGGCAGTGTCATGAACAGCACCAAAACGGCGCTAACCATCATCCAAGTATTATGTCCCGGCCCGGCAATATGGGCGACCGGTGTAGTCAACCCCTCAGGCACTAGGCCTACCTCATTGCGCAATGTCGCCGTCGGATCGCCGTTACTAAAGTAAGCCTCCAACCCTGCCACACGTTGTTCAAGTGAGGGCTCTGGTATAGCCTCCACGGATTTTTCCTGAGCCCAACATTGAGATGCGGCCAGACCAAGAAAGGCCAGTAGTGCTATAAGATGCAGTTTTACTGCGAATGGGGGTTTCATGCACACCTGATGCAGCAGGTGCAATGCCAGTCATCCACCTATTCTGCCTCAAAAAGCAAAGAGCCGGCTCCCAAAGGGAACCGGCTCTTGAAAAACTGTTGAAATCTTAAGTGAACTTAGCTCAGACGGCCGCATCGCCGCGCTCATCCGTGCGGATACGGATCACTTCCTCGATCGGCATCACGAAGACTTTGCCATCTCCGATTTTGCCCGTTTTGGCAGCCTTCACGATGGCATCAACTGCTTTGGCCACGATTTCATCGGGAAGGGCGATTTCGATCTTAACTTTAGGCAGGAAGTCCACGGTGTATTCCGAACCACGATAGATTTCGGTATGGCCCTTCTGGCGACCGAAGCCTTTGACCTCGGTCACGGTCATACCCTCGACACCGATCTCGGAGAGTCCTTGCTTAACTTCCTCCAGTTTGAACGGCTTGATGATAGCGATGATTAGTTTCATGCGATGTATATTTAATTGGGAGTTCTTGTAATAGAGTTAGGATGAGGGCCGGTCCGGCGCAAGCGTCGAGTCGGCCCCCAGTTGTCATTTGTGGGAGGCAGTGAAGTTAGGATAGGCTTCATTGCCGTGCTCACTGATGTCGAGGCCTTCGGTCTCTTCTTCAGCACTCACTCGGATACCACCCAGTTTCTTGAGAATGAAGAAAACGATGTAGGCAAAGGCGAAGGTGAAAATACCGATGGAGACAATGCCCTTCAACTGGGAGATGAT
>DFDG01000186.1:0-3378 GCA_002367815.1 Opitutaceae bacterium UBA3033
GTAATCTTGGCCCTGTGCTTGGTGTAGCTAGTTACTGGTTTCATTATTGTTTGTTGGTGTCTTTTGCAGATTTAGTCCGGTAGGTTTGCACGGACCAAAAAGTGGTTTGAAAGTGTGACCACGCCCCGGGGAGGCGTAATAAATGGAGAAAGAAAATTGGAAAACTCTGCGTCCGCCGGTTAATACCCTTCAGAGACAAACCACCCCCAAAAGGCGGATATTCGACCGGAGAAACCAATGCCCAGCCGAAAAGATTCTGTTAGGTATGAACGAGACGAACGCAGAGAAATTATGCACAGGGATTACCAGACTCAGACTTTAACAGAACGGAGCTCGGTGAAGTAGCGCTTACATCTCCCCAATTTATGGGGAATGTTGGGTTCGCCCCTAACCCTGGGTTAGGGTAACAAAATGGATTTTACCCCATCAGGAGTGAGAGTGGTGTCCATCGATGGCATCCGCACAAAACCCAGTCGCACGGCCTCATACACCAACTTGGCGCTGCTGGATACCTTGAACTTGCCTATGATGCTGCGACGGTGGGAATGCACCGTCGCTTCAGACACGCCCAGGATCCCAGCGGCTGCCGAATCATCGATGCCTGAACCGATGATCCGCAGCACACGTAACTCAGCCTGAGTTAAATGCATGAGTTTCGTCATCGTCTGGTGCCTCATCTGCAGGTAGGGTTCGAGCATCGGGCTGACATAAACCTGTCCATTCTGCACCGAGCGTAGGGCCGCCCTGATCGTTCCCATTGAATCGTTGAATGTATCGATAATTGCGTCGACCCGGGAGGTGTGGAGTGCGGCCAGCAGTGGCCGGTAATGTTTCTCCGCAATAACCACAATGTGTTCAGCCAAGCGCTGTTTACATATCTCCTGAATCAGGTCCACCCCGTCGGTATCCGGGAAATGCAGGCCGATCAGCAGAAAATTTATCCTGCGCCCCTGCAGGGCGTTTATCAGCCCTGCCCCCTTGAGGTGATACTCCATTTCCGCCGCGGGAAAAACCGGGAGCAAATATGGCTAAACGACTCAGCATAAGTCCGTTCTGATTTGGCAATGACAACCAGGCTCACCGCCTTGGGATCTGCGGTAACCGCCGCTTCACTGGTATTATTTTGCGTTGAAGTAGACACGGTATGGTCTCCCAGAGCAGCCATGATGACGGCCATGGGTTGGGTATAGGAGTAAATATAGACGCGCTGGTGGCGAATAAGTAACAATAATTATATCCCCTATTTAGGGGAGAATATTTTGTCGGAAGGAAATCCAACAGCCCGCGGCCCGAGTTGATCGATGCATGGGTATGATATTGCGGTTGGCACCGGTGCTCATGAATCTGCCAGCGATGCTGCCGATCAATCCCTTGTTGCAACTCACCCCATTGCGGGCCCAACGAGGAGTCGCGCGTTTGTTGGAAATCATCTGGCACGATCCGCAGATCCTGCGGGTTGAGTCCACGGTTTCCCGACCGGACCATATATCGCTGGCCGAAGCCCAAAAAGCGAAGCGGCACAAAGTTCACGCCGGCGACAGTTGGGGCAAACTCTACGATCAACGTTGGAGCCGCGTGATCATTCCTTCGGGCGCGGGCCGCTGGATGCGCTGGGATGAGCAGGGCGAGGCGACCCTGTTTGTGCATGGCGTGCCGTTCTACGGGTTCGATGTGGCGCACCGCGGTTGCGAACTCCCTGTCGGGGTGCGCGAGGCGTGGGTGGAGAGTCTGTGCGTGCAGGCCGCCGTCTGGCATCCCGACGCCAAGGGGCTCGGGGTGGATGGGAATATTTTTAGCGCGGCAAAATTGCTGCGTCGCGACGACGAGGCTTGGTCGGCCTACCACGATCTCAATTGTCTCTACGATTGGATGCTCGAATTGCGGGCCAAGGAGTTTCCCCGCGTGCCGCGTGAACTCTTCAGCCAGACCGTACAACCGGCACTGACGGATGTGTCGCCCCTGTATCGTCAACTGCTCCGTGGACTCGATACCGCGCTGGATGCCTTTGATACCGCCGGGGTGGGCGAGTTACGCCGCGAACTGGCGAAAGTTTATCAATCATTGCGCGATCCGGCGCCGCTCAGTCGCGCTGCCCTTACCGGTCATTCGCACCTTGATCTCGTCTGGCTTTGGACGGAGCAAGTGGGCGAGGGCAAGGCGGTGCATACTTTCTCCAACGCAAACCGGCTCATGGCGCTCTACCCGGAATTCCGTTTCGCTTACTCGCAACCGGCCAGCTATGAGGCGGTGGCGCGGCGTTCACCGGAACTCATGCGCGCGGTGAAGGCTCGATTAACATCCGGCCAATGGGAGGCCACCGGCGGCATGTACGTGGAAAGCGATTCGCATGTGGCCTGCGGGGAAGGTCTCGCCCGCAGTTTTATGATCGGGCAGGAGTCGTTCCAGAAACTCACTGGTCGGCGGTCGCGGATCCTGTGGTTGCCCGACCTCTTTGGTTTCAGCGCATGTCTGCCGCAGTTGATGAACCTCAGCGGCGTGGATTATTTTTTTACCACCAAGACGACCTGGAACACGGTCAACCGCTTTCCTTATTCAAGTTTTATCTGGCGCGGTCCCGGCGGGCATTCGGTTGTCAGTCACGTGACGCAAGGCGTGCAGTTCAACAACACGGTTTCGGTTGAGCAACTTCGCGCCGTAGCTCAGCAAAATCAACAGGGCGATATTCATAACGAGGCACTCATGCCCAACGGTTGGGGCGATGGCGGTGGCGGTCCGAGTGAGGAAATGTGCGAACGGGCGCGGCGGCTTTCGTCGTTGCGCGGATTGCCCGCCCTCCAGTGGGACCAACCGGAGGCGTTCTTCGATCGGCTGGCGGAAAAGGCGGCGAAACTACCGGCCCTCGATGGCGAAATCTATCTCGAATACCACCGCGGCACTTTCACGACGCAAAGCTTGGTGAAGTCCCGCTTCCGCGATCTTGAGCGCGCGTTGCAGTTGCGCGAGGCTTCACTCGTAGTGAGTCGGGGCAAACCCTCGGCCGATCTGGATCATGCTTGGCGGCGGATGGTGTTCGCGCAGTTTCACGATTACATTCCGGGCAGTTCGATCCCCGAGGTTTATGCTGAAGGTCTGCCCGAATTGGCTCGGCTGGCGGGCGAACAAAGCGCAATCGCGATCAAATCACTCGGCGCCGCCAAGGGCGACCGTTGCGTGTTCAATTCATTGCCGGTGGCGCGGCGCGCGGTGATCGGTGGCCGGGTCTTGGATCTGCCTCCGTTGTCCGGCGTGAAGATTGCCGATGCGGTGGTGCGGGATGTGGCCCCGGTAAAGGTCAAGGGTCGCACGCTCAGCAATGGTCGCGTGGTGGCGCGGTTGGATATCCGGGGAAATTTGGCGAGTTGAAAGAATTTTTGCCGA
>DFDG01000186.1:3530-4014 GCA_002367815.1 Opitutaceae bacterium UBA3033
TGGATATCCGGGGAAATTTGGCGGCCCTCAGTGTGGATGGTCGCGCGGTGGAACTCGCGGTCCACGCCGGTGAATTGGTGATTTACCCGGAACAGCCCGCCAATTTTGAACCATGGGATATCGACCGGCATACCCTTTCGTTGGGCCAGCCGGCCCGTGGGCCGGTTAAGATCACGGCCGGGGAAACCAGTTTGTCCGTCTCGCGTAAAATCAGCGCGGAGAGTTCCGCCACGATACGTTATTCGCTCGAGCCGGGAGCGAGTGTGTTGCGCGTAACGGTTGAGCTCGATTGGCATGAAGCTGACACCTTGGTGAAATTGCATTTCCCCACAGACTATCGTGGCCGCGAAGTGCGTTGCGGCACCCCGTTTGGCAGTGTGATGCGACCCCAACTCGCCACGCATCGTGAAGTCGAGGCGATGTGGGAATGGCCGATGAGTCGCTGGGCAACGGTCAGCGCCGATGCCGAACGCGCCGGTCTCTT
>DFDG01000046.1:0-2381 GCA_002367815.1 Opitutaceae bacterium UBA3033
TCGAGGCCGTCCAGAAACGTGTCCCGCCAACGAATACCCTCCAGGGGCGTGCCCCGGTTGTAGGGATTGGGTTGCTCGACCAGATCGGAGATCTGTTCGAAAAACCGGGGCGGGATATCGTCGGCGTTGAACAGGCGCCCAAACTCGACAATATCAGGGGCACTGCCACCGATCAACTGGGTGCGCAACCATTGCATGTAAATGCGCCCCGGCACGGCGACCTGATCCACCCGCACATCCGGATTCAATTCCTCGTAGCGCTTGATCATCGCATCGATCCCTTCGCGCGGCCCCGCCTCAATTTGCCAGTGGGCGAAGCGGATCACTTTGCGTTGGTCCACCGAAAGGGTCGCCCCCGGCCGGGTCATGACCGTGAAAATCGCGCCCAGATAGGCGCTCAGGGCAACCACCAGCCCGTAGGAAAATCGACGTGACTTAACGGCCATGAATTTTCTCGCTGCGTTGCGGCACGGGATTACCCGCCAGTCGTTGATCCATTAGAAAAATACGCGGGTCTCTGGGATACTCCGTGCGCAATTTTTCATAGTATTTTATCGCGAGATTCTCATCACCGACATCCCAGGCCAGCTCACCGATCTGCACCAATTGATCCGCGCCCAATGTGCCGACCAGACCACCGATCTTATCCGCCGCGAGCAGGTGATCCAAGGCCGCTGGTGGCGGCAGATTGTAGAACAACACGCCCCGCCCCAGCACCCGGTGCAAATCACGCACCGCCAGGGCATCATCCGTGCCGACCAGCAACGCCCCGGCCCGATCGATCCGCTCCTTCGCATCGGTGGCCGGCAGTGCATAGAGAATCAACACCGCGAGTTTGACCCGCGCGATATCCGCCCAGTGGCCGGGGCCTGCCCGTTCAATCAGCTCGCGGTAATATTTCGCCGCCATCACCACGTTCGGTTCAGCGCGATAAAGTTGGACGATCCGCCCCAACAGGTAACGCGAGGCCCCATCGATTTCATCTTTCGTATCGGTGTTCAGTAAAGTCTTGAGCCGCATCTCAACATCATCGAGCCGGGATTCACTCAACGGTTGTTGGTCAAGCTGCACCACTGCCGCACAAAAATCATATTCCCGTTGCGCATTGGGGTCACCCGGTTGCTTCAGATCTTTCAACTGAAGCAAAGCCTCCTTGGTCAGATAGGTGGAAACTTTTTGCCACACCCCAACGAGAGGATCAGTTTCGGCCGCCCAGATCGGCGTGACGGCAATCCCAAGCATCACCAGGACACCAGACATCAGGCGGGGGTAAAAACTACGGGGCATAGCCGTAGCGTGTCGTCGCAAACGCCTGCGACAAGGCAAACTTGATCAAGCGTTAAGCTATCAGCGTTCAGCCATCAGATTTGCTCCTTTACCTGCCCAAGGGTCCTGTCCGCCGACCTGTCCACCACAGCTTTAACGACGGTGGCAGCCCTGAAATTGTCGAACGGGACAAAGGTGGGCTCCCAGTCCCAGTCCCTCAGAACCTACTCGCGTCCCTTTTTCTTTTCTTTGCCGCCACCCGTGTGCAGCGCCATGCCGGCAAAAACCCCAATCGCAAAAACCCCGAAATATATCAATGCCGCCGAAGTGTGGATGGGGTTCTTGGCGGTGGTGCCGGCAATGGGAAAATGAAAGTCAATCAAGTGGGTGTTGTTCATGCCTACGTAGAGCACGACGAAGAGCAGCGCGAGAAATACAATGGTGCGAAGAATCGCTTTGATACTCATGAATGGTGTGGTGGGTTGCCCATCACGTTGCGTCAACCGGTCCACCCCCGCAATCGGAATTCCTTCCCCGCGTAATTATGGTCGCAAACCGGTCGTCCGGAAAAATCGGCAGCCTCTCAGGTTTCAGCTATTTTGCTTCCAGCTCTCAAGCATCACCCTAGCGCCTTGGTCATAAAGATCGCCTCACCCGCGCCGGGTTGGAGTGAGTAGCGCTTGAACCCCGCGGCCACGTAGGTGCGTAGAGCGCGATCGTTCTGGTCTAATACTTCCAGCGTAAGTTTGCAGCAACCGAGTTCGCGTGCCTTGGCCTCGACGGTCGCGAGCAGCCCACGGCCAATGCCGCGACCGCGGTGAGTCGAAACAATGGAGACGTCGTGTAGATTGATGAGAGGCTTGGCCGCAAAAGTGGAAAAACCGAGGAAACACACCGCCACCCCGACCGGCATATCCCCATCATAGGCCAGAAAGACCAGGGTCGTGGGATGCTGACGCAGACCCGGGATCAAACGCTCACGAACATCCGCCGAGAGAGGAGAACCGTCGCCCATGGGATCGCGCGAGTAGGCATCGACCATGGCCAGTACCGCGACTTGATGATCCGCGTTGTCTAGATCGGCTTGGACATAACTTAAAGAGGAACGGTCGGGG
>DFDG01000046.1:2586-4729 GCA_002367815.1 Opitutaceae bacterium UBA3033
ATGGACATAACTGAAAGAGGAACGGTCGGGGAAGGTCGGCATGGGATAATGAAGCAACACCTCGACTCCGTTTCAGTCGATGCCGAACAACGCAAAAGTTGCCGCAAAGTATCAAACCCGCCTTAGTTATATTCTAGCTGCCATCTCCTCGCTCTCAGCACCCGGCTCTCATTCCCCAGATCGGAGGAGCGCTGCGTTTGCGCCAAAGCAGCATCAGCAGGAAACCGATCGCGGCACCGCCGAGATGCGCGAAGTGCGCGATACTCCCGCCAAAGAGGGAAAACCCGGTGACGCCGGAGAACAAGTCGAGCACCAACACGCCCGTGATGAAGTATTTCGCCGCGATCGGGACCGGCACAAACATTAGGGCGAGTTTGGCGTTGGGATACAGAAAACCAAACGCCACCAAGAGCCCGTAAATCGCCCCGGACGCACCGAGCATCGGACTCGCGTAAATGCCATACGATTCAATGAGCGCCGCCTTGGCCGCCGGATCCGAGGGCAACTCGCCGCCGCCGGTGGCCAACAGGGAACTGATGCCGGACGGAGTCATACCCGCTTCGATCAATCGACTGTGGAGAGCATTGAATTCCTGCCAATTGATGCCGGTCTGAATCAACGCGGCTCCAATACCACAGAGAAAATAGAAAATAAAAAAGCGCGAAGCCCCCCACTCCCGCTCCAGAATTTTACCGAAGGAAACGAGCGCGAACATGTTGAAGAATATGTGGCCCGGACTCCCGTGCAGAAACATATAAGACACCACCTGCCACAGGCCAAAATGGTCGTTGGCCGGAAACCAGAGCGCACCGGTCATGACCAGTTGTCCGCCCACGTCGGGCAGCAGGAAACCCGTGGCAAACACCACGATATTCACGATCAACAAGGCGCGGACCGCCTGAGGCATACGATTCATCGCGCTACCGTTACGTTCCTCTCAACGTTCGCAACTCTGGAAGGCGGCTGATTAAAACTGTTTGGTCAAGAAGCGTAAAGTCTTACGTCTGGTTTAGAAAGTTGTGCCAGATAGGCGATACCATCTACTCCCGCCCCCACTCGCGTGATCGAAAATCCTTAGGCGAAAATCCGTAGAGTTGCTTCACCCAGCGCGAAAAATGAAACGGCGTCTGAAACCCGCAGCGAAACGCCACTTCGCCCACGGTCAGTCCGGTCTCGCGCAGCAACTGCGCGCCGCGTCGCGTGCGCATCTCCCAAACATAGCGCAAAGGCGTCGTGCCCAAATGCAGTTTGAAAAGTTTGACCAGTTGTGCCGATGACACCCCCGCGGCTTTCGCCAATATCGGCAAGTCCACTTTCGCCTCACCGGCTTGGCCGAGCCATGCGAGCACTCGCCGCAATGCATCGGGTTCATCCGTCGCGCGGTGATCCTGCCGCGTATCCGTAAATAAATACGCCTGCAGGGCCGCCAACCCCAGCGCATCAATCAATTCGTGAGCCTGCGTGCCGGTCGTTAACGGCAACGCCAGACCGACCTCAATAAGTTGATCAAATCGACGGGACAAAGGCAGCACGCTGGCGGCGCGCTGGCAGCCTTCGGCCAATTCAGCCGGCACTAGTGACGGCCGAATCGCGCACCAGGTGTGGTGACTTTTCACCCCGTCCTGAAAATAAAAACCCTCCTGCATCCCCGGCAGCAACAAGCCCATTTGCCCCGCGACCATCTTCCGCGTTGCCCCATCGACCGTGATCTCTACCTGCCCCTCAACCATCACCAGAAGCTGATAGTCATGCTGCACACGCGGACCAAAGCGACCACCCGTGGAGTAAACCACATCGCCAAAGAAAACCCGGGACGAACTGGCCGATCGTAATCTATTGGATATGTTTTCTAGTGCCATGTGGCTAGGCGAAGGCATAATTCTATGCTAATAGATATGTATCCCTATGAGCTCCGCAACGCTGGAAACCTCCATTCGAAATCTTGTGACCGACACCGACGGCTTCGCCGGCACCCGTCGCAATCAATTCCCCAAGGTCAAACCACCGGGCTATTTTTCCCCCGATGCTGACCCGGTCGCGGTCAAGGCCTTCTATGAAGCCAATGGTTTTCTGGTGCTCGAAAACGCTTTCAGTCCGGCCGAGATCGATGCACTGAAACAGGAGACCACCCACATCTGCCGGG
>DFDG01000058.1:0-466 GCA_002367815.1 Opitutaceae bacterium UBA3033
CCACCACAATCGCTGGGGACACCTGGCCCTCGGCGCGACGGAATGGACTTGGGAAACCTTCGAACCACTCGGTCGCGACGGTCCCTTTATAATCCAAGCCAACGACTTTCTTGATGCCTGCGAAGGCAAGCCCACGCCGCTCGCGACCCTCGCTGAGGGCATTCAAGCGGTGCGTTTCAATCTCGCCTGTTTCGAGTCAATGCGCACCGGAGCGCGGGTCAGTATCAGTTAATCTTTTGGCTTCAGGGAATTCCTCACCCAACCGGAAGGTAAACGAGTCTGTGCCATGAAATACGTCGATCAACTCACCCCCAGTGATCAGACTCTGGCTCGTAAACTCACGGATTTCGTGCCCGATGAAATTTTCGACATCCATGTGCACCCGTATCATCCGGATCATTTCGCTCCGGGCACGTGGGCCTTTCTGAAATCAAAAGGTCCCCTTGGCTGCGCCGAACATCGTGAG
>DFDG01000058.1:744-912 GCA_002367815.1 Opitutaceae bacterium UBA3033
CTCTGCAGCGTTATATGTCCGCGAAGACCATTCACGGTCTCTATTTTGGCATGCCGCACCAAACGGCTGACCGGGTGGCCATAAATAATTTTGTCTCTGATGAGGTCAGTCAACGCGGCACGCCTTTAAGCCGTGCCCTCATGCTCGTCACTCCGGAGGATGATCGCT
>DFDG01000058.1:1144-5538 GCA_002367815.1 Opitutaceae bacterium UBA3033
GTCGTGGCCCAAGCCCTGCGCAGCGGACGCTTCTGCGGCATCAAGGTCTACCACTGTTACTCCGGCCGGCCCGATACGATGAATGCCACGGTCGAGGAATATGCGCCCGATTGGATGTGGGAGCTGCTGCACGAAGTTCAGGGCATCATGCTCCTGCACATCGTGCGTGATGGCGCGATGGCCGACGAAGCGAACCAGCAATCCGTCCGGCGGCTGTGCCGCGCTTATCCCAAAGCCCAGCTCATCCTCGCGCATATCGGTCGCAGCTTCAACTATCGCAACGCGAGGGATGGATTTCACGTTCTCGCCGATCTCGACAATGTGGTCGTTGATACGTCCGCCATCTGTGAAAAGGAGGCTTTCTCCACCGCGCTTAAATATCTCGGTCCACAACGCGTGCTTTGGGGCTCCGACTTCGGAGTCAGCGAGATGCGCGGCCGCTGTGTCACCACCGGTGATAGTTTCTTTTGGCTTCATCCGGAATTACTGCGGGCGGATCAAGTCGCCCCTACTTCAACCAACTTCACGCTGGTCGGCATCGAGTCACTCCTGTGTTTGCGCGAAGCCTGCGAAGATGCGGGTCTGAACGGCAGGGACATCGAGGATATTTTTAAACGCAACGCCCGGCGCGTGCTGGCCCCGCATTTACCGAGTGCGACCTAGGCACGAAGGATTCGATTGTTTTCCGCACAAGTTACAAGTTGTCGGTAGAGGGCGATGATTGCCTCTGGCGAAGGATTGACGCCTAGAGCCGTGGTCATGCGTCGCGCCAAAGTCCCTTGTTCGAGATAGGTCTGTTGCGCCAATTGCTCCGCCGGGGAGGCGCTGGCCATGGGCTGAAGTCGAGTTATCGCCGCACCCCAAAGATCGTGAGCCGTGGGAGAATCGTAACCCTTCCAGCCAAAAGCCTTGAGCAAGGTAGGGGCGGATATCCGGGCCGCATCGCCTTGCTCCACGCAGAGGTGAAAAACCGGGGCGAGTTCATCGACCGTCGCCGCTTGCTGATCGGCCTGGGATATGAGTTTCTCCGCCACCAACTCTCGCAACAACGACACCACAGTGCGCACGATGGCGAGATCGGCCGCCGGGCATTCCTGCAAATCGAGCAACCGGATTTCGATGCTGCCGCGATCAAAGCGCGCGATCGCACCGCGTGAATTGCTGAAAACCGGTTCGAGCACTCCGGCGGGATCATGTGGGGCCAAGGCGCGACCAATCGGCTCAAATATCGCCCGGTTATAATCCGCCTCGGTATAGACCGGTTCGGGAATCACCCGCCCGCAGAGCTCCGCCAGTTTCGCCGAATTCTGCCGGTAAAATGCCAGACGATTGTCAGGTAATCCCGTGATCTTGCCTTCGACGATGGGCGATGATGCCGCCAGCGCGGGCAGCAAAGGCAGCACCAGCCGGATGGCCGCATGCAGCCGGGCAAATTCCGTATCATCCGCAAAAGGCAGGTTCAAATGCACACTTTGCAGATTAGACCAACCGTGCCCGCGGCAATCAAAGATGCGGTCGAACGCGGCGTAAATGTCGTTATTGTCGTGCGCCCACAACACCGCTTCCTCCGGCCGCATCATCGGATGCATGGCCGTGGGCAACAACATCGCCCCATGGGGGGCAAACCGCCGATTAAGTTCCCCCACCTCGTTCGCAAATGCCGCTGCATAACCGTCGAGACTCGCCACCGGATCGGTCGTTTTCAGTTCGATCACGTGGGCGGTTAGTTCGTTGGACCATGTCACGCTACCCCGTTCAATATCGGAAACCGGCAACCCGTCTGCATTGATCAACACGCGATCACTCCACGGGGCGATGCGCAGATCGTCGCGTTGCACGATCATGTATTCGAGCTCCACGCCAAAGCATTCAAAAAGTGAAAAGCGGGCAGGCATATGCAAAGGGGTTCACCACGAAATACACCGAATACACGAAAAATAACCGAAGCTTTTACTAAAAGCCCTCGGAAACTTCGGGGCACTTTTGATCATGGACCAAAACTCTGCTGCAATCAGCAGATAGCGGATGGTTTTAGTGAAGCCGTTATTTTCCTTTCGTGAATTTCGTGTGTTTCGTGGTCAAAAAACTCAGTCCTCGGAACGACGTTCCTTTTGCTTTTCGATGCGGCGCACAAACACTTCCATCACGCGTTCGTAGAGACTGTCCTTGAGCAGGGCGTCCTCGTAGCCGGCGTCGATACTAGGGTTGTCGTTGACTTCGATCACGCAGCATTGGCGACCCATTTGTTTGAGATCCACGCCATAGAGACCGTCGCCGATCAGATCAGCCGCCTTGACGGCCATGCGCACGACATGCTGCGGCACCAGTTCCAACGGCACCGCCTCAACCTTGCCGTAGTCGGCATCGCCTTCGGCCACATTGGCAATGATCTGCCAGTGCTTGCGCGCCATGAAATATTTGCAGGCATAGATCGGTTTGCGGTCGAGTACGCCGATGCGCCAGTCGAAGTCGGTCTGGATGAATTCCTGCGCCACCAATAATTCGGTTTTCTCAAACAATTCGTCCACCTGAGCGTCAAACTCCTCGCGGGTCTTAACCTTGGTCACGCCTTTGGAGAAGGCACTGTCGGGCTGCTTGAGGATAATAGGGAAACCCAGTTCCAGGCAGACGGCATCGAGGTTGTCCCGATGCACAATGATGGTCTTCGGCGAGGGCACGTCGTGGCGTTCCAGTAACTCAGCCAGATAAACCTTGTTGGTGCAGCGCAGGATTGATCGCGAATCATCGATCACCACCAGCCCCTCCGCCTCGGCGCGGATGGCAAACCGAAAGGTGAAATGATTCACCGCCGTCGTCTGGCGGATGAACAATGCATCAAATTCACCCAACCGCGCGTAGTCGTCGCGGGTGATTACTTCGGCGGCGACATCCATTTCATCGGCCGCCTTGATGAATTTCTGAATGGCTTTGAAATTCGAAGGGGTGTTGTCGTCGGCTTGATCGTAAAGGATGGCGAGGTTATAGCGCGGTGGCGTGCGACGATGACGGGCCGGGCGGCGGCCCTCGATAAACTGGCGGGCCACTTCGGCCACGAACGGCCGGTGGTTCTCCGGTATTTCGCTGGCGGGAATGGGGCTGATGTCGCGCAAATCCCAGTGATTGTCACGGCGAATAAATTGGGCGCGCAACAGTGGGGACTGAAACTGGTTGTACAGTTGCAGGCTCAGCCGGTCGTGGGACTTGGCCAGGTTGCGGGCGAAATAAATGCTGAGCGTAAACGTGTCGCCCTTGATCGGAGCCAGTGATTTCTGGATCAGTTCATCCAATTCCTCCGAGAGGATGCGCGACACGACCGGTGACTTTAGGTCTTGGATCGTGGAGAGGCTGGGTTGCGGCCGGTGACCGCGTGCTTCCGCCAGCAGGGAAACGTAGTAACCCACGGATTGATAGGCATAGGAACGGCAGAGGTTGAATACCTGCACGTGACGAAGCGTGGTGTAACGCCGGTCAGTCAGATACGCTCTGGCGGCCACGACTTCAACGCCGGGAATATCAAACGGCCACCGCTCGGGATTGTTGACGACAATAAGGCTAGGCATGGGGTCCCGCAGCGGGCGGCTTGATCATCAACAGGTTGGCGTCATAAGTGAGGACACCGAGCAGGATAGAGTTAATCACGCGATCAATGTCGATAGAATATCGGCGCGTCGGCGAATGCGGATTGGCCTGCAGCGGATCGAGGATATGCACCTGCCGCAGCTTCCGGTCGTAGCCGCTGAGCACCACAAAATGGCCCGACGGATTACCCCGGATGTCGTCGTCATCGTCGTTCGGGCCGTATTCACGCGAAGCCTGGTAAAGGTTGGTCGAGCTGAGCCCGGTGAGAATCGGCACATTGCGATTCAGGTGCTTGCGGATGAGCGAACCGCTCAACACCGCCGAGCGCACCACCCCGCCAAGTTTCAAAAATTTCACGTAGGCCTGGCAGGCCAATCGTAACTTGAGCGATGTTTTGGCCCGGGCCTGCGCCTCGAGTTTGGCCGCCAGATCCACGCCAAGGGTAGAAAACCAAGTGGGATCAAACACCTGCAGATTGTAAGTGTAGAGCGTCACTTGGTAGCCCCGCTGCAAAGCATCGATGCCAAGCAACACTCCGAGCGTCCCTCCCGTTTCCAATTTCGGCACCGAGTCGATGACTGCCGTCAAGGACACTTGCTCTCCCCAATACTCATAAACCGCGTGCAGGCAGGTGGGTCCACAAGTGGTGTCATCGGGCTGAGCCTGCATCGTGAGTTGCAGGTGATGACGTTTGGTTTTGCGGATGGATGGCATGAAAAAAACAACCCTGCCTACCGCCGGATTGCATCGCAAGCGTGCTACCCCTCAAAGCGTGCAACCCGCGAGCGTCGCGATCTTTAAGCAAACAAATTTTG
>DFDG01000036.1 GCA_002367815.1 Opitutaceae bacterium UBA3033
TACCGGGGGTGAGAATGCGAGTGAGCGCCCGTTTAACCAGTTTCCCCGCCACGGCGGCTTCAGCCTGATCACAGATGGCAACCTTGCGACCGGCGGCCAGCAATTTGGTCACATAATTATCCGCCGCATGAAATGGAATGCCCGCCATCGGATAATTCTGTCGTTTGGTCAGGGTAATCCCCAGCAGGCGCGACGCGATCACGGCATCATCATAGAATAGCTCAAAAAAATCACCGAGGCGGAAGAACAATAACGTATCAGGTGGCAGCCCACGCTTCACCTCGAAGTATTGCTGCATCATCGGGGTTAATTTTTGGGCGTCACTCATCGCAAACCGTAAAGCTCATGCAAAGAGACCTCGGCGCAAAGAAAAAAGATGCAGCGGGAGGAAGCTTGCCTTGCCGGTCCGGGCCTTTTGCGTGGGTGGCATGGGTTTGGCGTTATTTCATCGTGATTTGGGTGGCACCGGGTTCCCCCCGTTGGTGATCCTGCACGGCATGTTGGGTTCGTCCCGCAATTGGCAGACCGTGGGTCGGGAACTCGCCTCGGATTACCACGTATGGGCTTTGGATGCCCGTAACCACGGCCAATCCCCCCATGACGACACCATGGATTACGCGGACATGGTTGATGATACGATGGCTTGGCTGGATGCCCAATCTCTCGAGAAGGTCACGCTGATGGGCCACAGCATGGGTGGGAAAACTGCGATGGCATTGGCCTGTCGGTATCCTGAGAGAGTGGAGCGATTGATCGTGGTGGATATCGCGCCCAAGGCCTATCGTTGGGTGGGTCGTAGGGTAGAATACGACGCGATGAATGCCTTGGATGTCGCCAGACTGAAAACCCGGGGTGAAGCCGAACAGTTACTTGAAGCTGATATTAGGGATTGGGGCATGCGAAAATTCATTACGACCAATCTGGATCGCAACCCTAACGGCTCCTGGCGTTGGTTGATCAACCTGCCGGCATTGACCGCATCCCTTTCAATATTGGAACAAGCCAACCTGGCTGAAGCCGACTGTTTTGCCGGACCCACCCAATTTATCTTGGGAGGTAAATCACCGTATGTTGCCGAGGAGGATCACGTAACGATCAAGACCCATTTCCCTTTAGCCCGGATCGATACGATTCCGGAGTCCGGCCACAATCCCCACATTGAAGACCGGGATAAATTTGTCGACTTGGTGAGATCTTCAATGGTGGGCCACTGATTTTGTTTCACACCGGCAGGGGACCTGCTTCGCTCTCGCCATATGGAGTTACTGCAAACCGGGACCATCAAGACTTGGCAATCCCCCGAGACCCTCTCGCTCAATCGGTTGCCTGCCCGGGCTACGCTTTATCCTTATCCCAGTGCAACTTTGGCGAAAGGGAACAAGCGTATAAAATCCCCCTGGTGGTGTTCATTGAACGGGGAATGGGATTTCCGGCTGGTTGATCGGCCCGAACATGTGCCCGCCGATTTTGTGCAACCCGGATATGTAGCCGACGCCAAGCAAGGTTGGAGCAAGCTCCCCGTGCCAAGTAATTGGACGATGCATGGCCATGATCGGCCGCATTACACCAATGTGAACATGCCGTTCGGTGACCAGGCTCCCAATGTGCCGGAATTGAATCCGACCGGCCTGTATCTTAAAAAATTCAACGTCCCGGAAAAGTGGCAAGGACGCCGCACCATCATTCATATCGGCGGAGCCGAAAGCGTGCTCTATTTATGGATCGATGGCCAACCTGTCGGCCTGGCCAAGGATACCAGACTGCCCTCGGAGTTTGATCTAACCCCTTACGTTAAACCCGGCACCACTCACACGCTGGCTGCGGTCGTGGTCAAGTGGTCCGACGCCAGCTTTGTCGAGGATCAGGACCAATGGTGGATGGGCGGCATCCATCGGGAAGTTTATCTCTATTCCCAAGCTGAACTTTTTATCGAGGACGTTTTTGTGCGTGGCAATCTGGATGCCACCTTCAAGCAGGGCAGCTTGCAGGTATCGGTGCGGGTCGGATCACCTGATGCAATTGCCCAAGGGACCAAGGTGCGCGTGCAACTTTACGATGCCTTGGGCAAAACAGTCTTAAAGAAAGCGATTGAAGGACAGGTGTCGGAGGAAAATTTCTGGGTCCATCCCCACAAGCGCATCGAACTTGATATCCCCATCAAGCGACCATTAAAATGGTCGGCCGAGGCGCCGAATCTCTATACGGTCGTCGTCATCCTGTGTGGATCGGATGGCACCGCAGTCGAACACACGGCCAGTCGCGTCGGGTTTCGCCGTATCGAATGCCGTGAGCGTCAGTTACTGGTGAATGGTCAGCCGGTGTTCATTGCGGGGGTGAATCGCCACGATCACGACGACACGCACGGCAAAACCGTGACCCGTGAACGAATGTTGCAGGACGTGCTCGTGATGAAGCGTCACAACATCAATGCCGTGCGCACCTCGCACTATCCCAATGATCCAGCGTGGTATGATTTGTGTGATGAATACGGACTCTACGTTTTCGATGAAGCCGATGTCGAGGCGCACGCCTACGCCCACGACATTTCCCATAACACCCGATATGCTCCGGCATTTCTAGATCGTGCGGTCCGGATGGTGGAGCGGGATAAAAACCACCCATCGGTCATTGTATGGTCTCTGGGCAACGAAAGTGGTTACGGACCACATCATGATGCCATGGCCGCTTGGATCCGACATCGTGATCCCAGCCGCCTGCTGCACTACGAAGGTGCGATTCAGTTTGATTGGACAAAGGGTCACGCTGCGACGGATCTGATCTGTCCGATGTATCCGACGATCGACAAAATTGTGCAGTGGGTTACGGACCCGAACAACCGCGATCAACGTCCGGTGATTCTCTGCGAATATTCGCACGCGATGGGCAACAGCAACGGCAGCCTCGGCGACTATTTTGATGCCTTTGCCAAATACCGTGGTTTGCAGGGTGGGTTCATCTGGGAATGGGTGGATCATGGCCTGAAAAAACGGGATGAGAACGGCCGGGAGTTCTGGGCCTACGGTGGCGATTTCGGCGATGAGCCCAGCGATCTAAATTTTGTATGCGACGGACTGGTCTGGCCCGACCGTCAACCGCATCCCGGACTGCTGGAATACAAATACCTTTGCCGGCCCGTGAAGGTTGAAGGCATCAAGATTCGGCGGGGTAAGTTCCGCATTCATAATCACCGCTGGTTTACCACTCTGCGTGATTTGGCGGGAACCTGGACTCTACTAATGGACGGCAAGGAGGTCGCTCAGGGGAAATTACCCGCGCTGCGCGCCGCTCCTCAGCAGTTTCACGATGTCCAAATAAAGTATCCCCAATTGGTGCTCTCGCAGGGATCGGAAGTTCATGTGTCGTTCCGCTTTTTCTCCCGGGAGCAGACCACTTGGGGTGACGCAGGGCACGAAGTGGCCTGGCAACAATTCAATATTCCAACCAAGGTATTTCTTCGCCATCGAGCCATCAGGAAACCGGTGACAAAACTGAGCCCAACCAATATCGCTGAAACGACCAACGGTTGGCAGGTCACCAAGGGCGAGTTGCATTTCAGTATCAACAAGACCACGGGCATGATGGAGAATCTGAAGCTAGCAAGTCGCCTGCTGGTCCTGCGTGGTCCCCAACTTAATGTTTGGCGCGCTGCAACGGATAATGACGGTCTGAAACTTTTCCCGGTGGTCAATTGGGGTTCCGAACGTATTTTGGATCGTTGGCGCAAAGCCGGATATGATCGTCTCGAATTGGTGGAAACCAAGGCCGATATGCAAGAGGTCGAGGACAGGAGCGTGTTCAAGATCAATCAGCAATGGCGCTGTCCGGGAATGGATCGGATCATTGTCCATGAGCATCGATACACGCTCAGTGCCAATGGTGAGATCAAAGTAAAGAATCACTTCATCGTTGATCCGGATCTTCCCGAACTGCCACGTATCGGCGTAGCGCTCGTTCTCCCGACCGAATATGAAAATCTCGAATGGTTCGGGCGCGGCCCTTGGGAGAATTATTCCGATCGCAATCGCAGTGCTCTGCTCGCTCGTTACCGAAGCACGGTAGCGGATCAATACGTGCCATACATTTTACCCCAGGAACACGGCAACAAAACGGATGTGCGATGGTTGGAATTGCAGAATGGTGTAGGGCAGGGGGTTCGTATCACAGCCGCCTCTCAGATGGAAGCCTCGGCGAGTCATTTTACGGCGGGTGATTTGTTCAAAGCTAAACACACGACAGATCTGAAGCCACGACCCGAAATTCACGTGTATCTGGACCATGCGCAACGTGGGCTCGGCACCGGTAGTTGTGGCCCTGACACTCTGCCACAGTATCGAATCCCTCCGGGCGCTTACGACCTGAATTTCAAGATCTATGGATTCTGAGTCGTCTCAGTTCGACCTCCCCCGAATGCGTCAGGATTGTGGCTTGCCGGGAAACAATATCACCGCAGCAGAGCAGGGGATCATAGCCAGACCCATGATGGCGTAGAACAAATGATAGCCGCCGAGGTTGGCGATGCCCCAGGTCCAATGCGTTTGGGCCAGCAAACCCAGCAAGGGCACGGCCAAAATTCCCCCGATGGCATAACAGCCCAACGTGACGAGATTGTAGACCGCAAAGTACGCCGGACGGGCGCCCTGTTCGGGGATTGTCGCGTAAAGCGCCGCTGGCGTGGCTACGCCCCAGACTCCGTCGGCCAAGGCCACGCCGGCCCAGGCCACAATGATCGGCCAGGCTCGTCCGGGTGCGGCAAAGGGGAAACTCAGAAAAAACGCGGCGTAGATTGGCCCCATCAGCATTAGCATGCGCCGGGGACCGATCCGGTCACAGATGCGACCGAAGGTCGGAGTAAAGAGCAATTTTACGACCAGATAGCCCACGCCCATGCATGCAATCAACCACGGCCGCATTTTCAGCACCTCGAGATTGAAAACCTGATAATAACCGGCCGCGATGAAGAAGGGAAGGTTGAACAACACGGTGCCCGCAAGGAGAGACATGAATGCTTGGGTTCGCATGACTTCGCGCAAATCCCCCGGGCTTAATTGCGGAGTCGTAGTTTTCTCCGGCATGCTGGCGCCGGTCAGGGTAAAGGCTGCCGCCACCCCAAAGAATCCCCCAACGATCAAAAGGACCGTAAGTCCGCGCACGCTCGTATGGCCAACCACATCCACAGCATAGCCCACGGACAGAGTGGCGGCGATGATGGCGAGGCTCGATACGCGCAGGCGCTTCCCAATGTAGCGGCCGCGCAGCCCGCTGGGAATGGTGGTTGCCAGCCAGTCGTCGGAAAAAGGCCGGGTAAGGTGCAGGCACGCGGCGGCGAGAAAGACCGCGATGCCCAGACTGATGGGGCGCAGGGCCGGTGGCAGCACCGGGGTGAGGAGAACGGCGGCGATCAGCAACAGGGGCTCGATGATGGCCACAATGAGAATGAAACGTTTCCTCCGCCGCACGCGGCTGACCAAGGGCAGGCAGAGCAGTTGGAGAATGCACGCGCAACCGATTGTCGCGCTGAAATAGCCCATCGAATCCTTCGGCACACCGACAACGAGCGCATAGGCCACGAACACCATGGTGGTACCCCCACAGATCGTCTCAAAGACCCCGCGCAGGCTCATGTTCCAGTTAAACCACGCAAGCGACGACCGGGTCTCCAACTTGGACAGTGAACGTGGGGGGCGTGCCATCGAAAACACGCAGCAAATTTCGTCCCATCAGGGAAGCAAGCTTCTAGCCCAGCCTTTTGTGATATCATCACCGCTTCGTCCACAAACGCAGCGTGCTAAGCAGAAAATTCTCGAGGGCTGCGGCAGGATTGAGGTTCACGCGCAGTAGTCCGACATTGTGTTCCAGTGATTCAATGGCCCCGACGTGGGCCATGCGCACACTGTCGTCACCGGCAGTCAATCGAGGGATGGCGAAAGCCCGCGTGGCATGTTCGAGTTCGGCAAAAATTCGCTGGCGAATTCCATTGGCGAGGCCGGTTTCGATGGCGACCTGTTCATCGGCTGCGATATCTTCCGGGAGTTTTCCTTTCTCTATTTTCCAAGCTTCCGTGGTCGCGTTGTCGAGGATCAAGGTAAATCGCGATATCAGTCCATAGAGGGTAAAGATATGATCGGCGACATCCCGTTTGCCGGTGACCCCATCGCACAGGCGGCCCAGCCACGCTTGGTAATCATTGAGCCAGGGTTGCAACCCTGCGTGGTCGATCGGGGCACTGGCCGCCGGAAACCGAAAGTGCAGCATGCGACTGCGAATGGTCGGCAACAAGGCGTAAGGCCGCGAAGTGAGCAGCAACAAGCTGGTATTGGCCGGCGGCTCTTCCAGGGTCTTGAGGAAGATATTGGCGGCCGAGGTGTTCATACGGTCGCACTCATGGACGATGGCGACCTTGCGCCGCGACACCGTGCCGGAAACCTGCACTTTGCCGATCAACTCGCGCGTGGTCTCGGCTCCGATCTGGCGCATCTTGCCGGCCGGTCTCAGGGTAAAACAATCAGGATGCGACTCAGGGGCAAAATAGGCCGATGATTCATCGGTGTTGAGCAAACGATCCGCGATGGCGTGGGCCACCAACACAAGCGTGGGGATATCGTCACCGTGCAGCAGCACACTGTGGGATAGACGCTGACGTTTGATCGCAGACTCAATCACTGACACCGTAGGGGTGCCGATCAGGGCAGCAGGCCAGTCAACACGTGCGCTTGCACCCATGGTCTTCAATCACCCAAACGCAATTGAACATGCTCCCAGATGGTCTGGGCCACCTTGGCCACCGGCTTCGTACCATCCACCAGAATCACGCGCTCGGGCATGTTTTTGGCCAACAAAAGATAGCCTTCACGCACCTTGTGGTAGAAATCGATATTCTCGCGTTCCATGCGATCGGGCAGATCGGTGGAACGCTGCTTGATGCGGTTCATACTGACCTCAGTGGGCACATCGATGATAACGGTGACATCGGGCATGACGTTGCCGATGGCAAACCGATTGATGTCAGCTACCGGTCCGGCAGCGAGGTTGCGGGCAATGCCTTGATAAACGGTGGATGAATCAAGGTAACGGTCACTGATAACGTATTTTCCCTCAATTAGGGCCGGGGCGATGACCTCACGCACGACTTGGGCGCGGGCGGCGGTAAAAAGCAGCAGTTCCGTCTCGGGGCACATCTCGTCGCCCTTGGAATTGTGCACGATGATGTTGCGGATTTGTTCACCAATCTCGGTGCCACCCGGTTCACGGGTCGTAACCACTTCTTTGCCGGCCTTATGCAAGTGGGCGGCAAGGAGCGATATTTGGGTGGATTTGCCGCTACCTTCGGAGCCTTCGAAAGAGATGAGACGGCCGGTGGGCTTTACATTAAGTGGCATAGGGAAAGTCTGCCGGGATTATTTCCAGTTGGCGAGGAACGTTTCCAGATCCCCGTGGGTTGGGCTCTGGCCGGTGCGCACGTAATGCCCACTGGTGCAAACTCCCAGCCCTAGGCAGGATTCGATGCTGAGACCCATGATCTGACCGGCGCTGAAGCCGGCATTGAAATGATCACCCGCCCCTGTGGTGATGAGTGGGGTGGCCACATAGGGGCCGGGCACCCAAAAGGAGGCATCGCGGGTTGCGCAGGCGGCGGATTCCTTGGGGTGCACCACGACAGTGGTAAGGTCCAATCGTTGGCGAATTTTCGTGGCCATGACGCGCAAGCCACTTTCGGTTTCCGATTCCGTGCCGAAACCGAGCACAGCAAACACTTGTTGGGCTTCCTTGAGATTCAGCCCGAGGGTTACCGCACCGAATTGTTCGAATTTCGCGATGGTCTCCAATGCATAAACCAGATCCGAGCTGGAGCGCTTCTCTGGGTCGGCCAGATCGAAGAAAAAGATCCGGCCCGGTTTGACCGGCACTTGGGGCAGGACGCGCTCCACCAGATCGACAAAGATCGAAGTCATGTTGGGGATCATGGTCCAATTGACCAAGGCAATGAGATCAGCCGCCCCGAGAGCTTGGCGGTAAATCTGCGGGGTCATCACGGCGTCGATTTTTTCCGGCGTGATTTCGTCGAGGGTCCGCATCATCCCGAGCATCAGCTTGCCATCGGAAAACTCGGCTGCCGTGGTGGCGGCTGGATCGCAAAGACTGACCACCGTGGCTTTTTCCGCCATGTCGGCGAACACGGGATTGAGGACCGGATTGCCCAATGCGCCGATATAAGTGAGGTTGGCTCCCTGGGCCAGCAATGCATTGGCCATGATCGGGCCGTTACCACCCAGCTTGTCCATACGGGGATAAAACTCGATGTTGGTGCTTTTGCCGGCGGCGGCGAGGATTCGCTGACCAAACTCGGTAATGGTATTGATCGGCGTGAAATTTTCACCCTGTCCGGCTCGCATCGCCACGGGAGTGACAATGGTGTCTACAAAACCGTCGAAACCCACGAGGGTGTGCCGGGAGGGTAGGTTGGAGCGCTTGGCGCGAAGTTCCTGAAGAGTGCGGGTTTTGAATTCCATGAAGAGAGTGGAGGTGAGCGAAGATTCCGACCTGACCAGCGGCAAACAGAATCGAATCAGATTGCTCGGGATTTCCGTTGAATGACACGCGCAAAGCCGCCATCAGTTTTTCTCCATGTCCGCTGCCCTTATGTTAGCCCCTTCCATCTTTGCGACCAACGTCATCACGATTTATCTGACGAGTGATACCGTCGGGCAGGTCATTGTCCTGGGGCTCGCCGTCTTCAGTCTCATTGCGTGGACCATCATGTTGGGCAAACATTTTGAACTGAAACGACTGCGCTACCTCAACGGTCTGTTTGAGCAGAAACTCCGGGATGAGCGTTCGCTGCTCGATCTGCCCGAATCCTATCGCGACCGGCGCACAATTCCTTATGCGGATCTGTTTGCCGATGCGGTGGAGAGCTATTGGCGCGCCGCGGCCATCGGCAAAGAAAAGGGACGCGATACCACGAGAGCCCGGCTGGAGCATTGTGAAAACGCTCTGCAGCGCGCCTTGGCTCGACAAACGCTGCGCTATGAATCGAGCATGATCTTTCTCGCGACCATTGTTTCCGGTGCACCGTTCGTCGGTTTGCTGGGCACGGTCTGGGGCGTCATGGCGGCGTTCAGCGCCATCTCGGTGCAACAATCAGCCAGCATCCAAAGTATCGCTCCCGGCGTAGCTTCGGCTTTGCTCACCACCATTGCGGGTCTGGTCGTGGCGATCCCCTCTATGTTTGGCTACAACTTCCTGCTCGCGAGCAGCCGACGCTTGATCACGGAGTTGGAAAACTTTGCCAGTTCACTGGCCGACCGCATCGAGCTGGAAAGCGAGTAGGCATAGCTTATGGGATATTTGCCAATGGCTATTGTTCAAACCAGTCAGAATAAGATGACGCTGATTATTGGTGGATTCCGGCACACCGCCAAGTGCCTCGCGGTTTCTGGCAATAACCAATAGCCATCAACCAATAACCAATTCCCCCCATGGCTCGGACATTTCGCAGGCAGCGGCAAACTGCTCCCATCTCAGACTTAAATTTAACAAACCTGATCGATCTCGGTTTTACGTTGTTGATCATATTCATGATTGCCACGCCGCTGATCAATCAGGAGCAGGCGATTCGGGTGAACCTGCCCAATGAATCGAAGCGACCTCAGGATACCCCGGA
>DFDG01000003.1:0-2693 GCA_002367815.1 Opitutaceae bacterium UBA3033
CAACCAAGACAGAGCTATGACCTTCATCGTTGTGCCCAGAGGCCGGCTTATCAGAACCGTGCTCAGCCCCGTGAGTTGCAGGATGATTTTTACTGGCATTCTCAATGCGACTGTAAGGAAGCTTGTTGTAATCAGGCATACTAGAGTTCGGATTGCGAAGTTTACCCAAGTAGGTCGTGCGTGGACGGGTATTCAGGTAGCCCAACAATGCATAATCTTGCTCCCGGGCTTTCGCCTTTGAAACGGCGCTTTTGGGATCCAAAATATTACCGAAATCTATGGAATCAACCGGACAAGCCTGTTGGCACGCGACCTTGATTTCACCGTCAGGCACGACCACATCTCCCGGCATACCCGCTTTGGCCATCCGGACCTTGTGTTGGATTTTTCCATTCGTAATCCGTTGCACACAATAAGTGCACTTTTCCATCACGCCGCGCATACGCACCGTAACTTCGGGATTCTTTACCATTTTGACCAGCTCCGGCATGCCATGAGGCCCGACCGGACCAAGGTAAAGGCTGTCCAATTGACGCTCATTCCAATCAAAATAGTTAAAGCGACGGACCTTGTAAGGACAATTGTTTGCACAGTAACGAGTGCCGATGCATCGGTTATAGGCCATCACGTTGAGACCTTCCTCGTCGTGAACCGTGGCATTCACCGGGCAGACCATTTCACAAGGCGCCAATTCACATTGCATACAAGCAACAGGTTGGAGCGAAACTTGCGGATCTTCCGGGATTTCACGATTCCCACTGGATTCACCTCCAAATAGATCGGCAAACACCCGACCATCCGCTTTGCCATCCGAATAATACCGATCGAGTCGAATCCAATGCATGGAGCGGCCACGAATCGTTTGGTCCTTCCCAACAATCGGAATATTATTCTCAGCCTGACAAGCGACCACGCAAGCGTTGCAGCCTATACAGGTATTGAGGTCGATACTCATGCCCCATTGCTGCAGTCCATTGTAATCTGGACTTTCATAAAGTGAATTACCTCGCGGCGTCAGAGTGGCTTTTTCCGCCAAACTCATCTTGTCGCCTTCTTCGCCATAGACCGGCGGGCTGTGGGCTTCAAGCCCGATGGCCGTAACAAATCCGAGACCCACACCCCGGGTATCATGGACTTCATCGAGGTTAGCTTCACGCACTAGATCACGTCCCTCCATGGACCAATGTTCCTGAGTGTTGGCCAATGCAACCTTCTCCCCCGTGAGAGAGAGACTTGCTCCAGTAACGAAACCCATCCCGTCAGATGTGCGGACACTGTAAGCGTTAAATCCAGAGCCCTCACCTACCCGGCCCGTAATGTTGCGACCATAACCCAAGGGTAACACAATCGTGAAATTGGAAAGACCCGGCTGAATATGGAGAGGTCCACGAACGGTCCGACCGTTAATAGTGACTTCACCAATTGGGGCCATCTCAGTGCCGCGATCATACTCTGCGGTTTCCACCCGAGCGACTTGGATCAACGAGCCAACCGGCGTAATATCAAGGTGCTTGGCCAAACGTGGACTGACCAGAATGGCATTATCCCAAGTAATCTTGGTTATTGGATCAGGGCATTCCTGCAGCCAGCCATTGTTGATGAACCGGCCATCATCCATCTTGTAATCGGCCGCAAAACGCACCTCGAGGTTGTCCACGGACAAGGCAACAGGAACTTGCGCACTTTTGAAGAGAGAACTCGTTCGCTTGATGTCAAAATCTACTGCTACGGCGGCGTAGGACGAGTCTTCGAGCAAACCATCATGAAGAAACTTACGGAAGGCTGCGGTAGAATCTTCCTTGGCCAGATGGGCAATAGTGCGGAAAACCTGCCCATACGGATCAGCATTTTCTTCGCCTAGTATCCGGGCAATAACTTCAATATCCGTGAGCCCACCAAAAAGCGGTAGAATCATTGGTTGCACTGGCAATATCGTGCCATCCGCCGTGCGTGAATCGCCCCATGATTCCAAATAATGGGTCGCGGCGATGTGCGTGCCTGCCAACGCCGAAGTCTCATCGACGTAATAGCCGTAGCGAATTACATTGGCTACGGACGTTTGCAAAGTAGCCCAATCGAGATTGGCCGGAGCGTTGTAAACTGGATTACCACCCAACACCACCAATGTCTCAATAGAACCCGCCTTGATTGCATAAGCCAGGGCATCAATGCTGCTGGCAGATGAAGTCTCGACTTCGACGAAGTCGATCGTCTCGCCAATATTACCCAGGAAAGCGTTCATCGCGTAGGCGACGGCATGGACTGCCGCTGGTTGATGCGAACCAGCCACAATCAAGCATTCGCCCTTGTGCGAGCGCAAATCTTCGGCACACGCCTGCAACCATTCTTCCTGCCGGGGGAATTCTAACCCTTGGGCAAGCGAGTCAAGAGGCGATGAACCCATCACCTTGCTCGCGAGAGCAGACGCAAATGCCAACATGTGACTACTGGCCAAGCGCAGTCTATGATCAGCCATTGAGCCCGTGAGCGTAAATGTGCTCTCCACGGAATAAAGGCGATTCATGGGATCGTCCCGTTTGACGACCTTGCGCCCTTTGGCAAAATCTCTGGCGTAGTAAAGACTACCGCTTTCCGCCTGAAGGAAATCGGCATCAATGGCGACGACCCGTTTGGCTTTTGCGAAACGATAAATTGGTTTTACGGACTTCCCGAAGGCCAACTGAGCTGCTTCC
>DFDG01000003.1:2856-10312 GCA_002367815.1 Opitutaceae bacterium UBA3033
CATGCTTCCAAGGGTGGCTCATCTTTTATGGGTTCATATTCAGCCCAAATAGCCCGGGGGAAATCCTTGCGCAATTTGGCCACCAATCGTGCCCGCGTGGGAGAACTTGATTCTTCCGCAAGAAATGCGAGACCGGCACCATGTGAGGCTGTATGATCTTTGCCCAATTTAGCCAAGATATCATTAACTGCTGCCGAAGTCAGTTTGGACCCATTTTGGGTATGTGCCTTTGAACGATCGGGATCGTAAAGATCGAGCACTGAAGCTTGGGCATGGAGTGAACTCGCACCACCGTGAGGTGCGTAGGTCGGATTGCCCTCCAACTTGGTGGGGCGTCCTTGATGGGTCTCCGCCAGCAAAGGAATCGCACTTTTGCGAATCGGCATGGAAGTAGCAAAATACAACGGTAAACCGGAGATCACACCCTCAACAGATTTGCCGAAAGGCAGAATATTGGCCTCAGGGCGGCGACAGCCGGCCAGCCCTACTCCTCCCAGCGCAAAAGACGCAGCCATGACCTTCATGAACTGCCGGCGATCAACCCCATCGATGGTGGAAGCCCCCTCCGGGAATTCACGGGCTAGTTGGGCCTTAAAGCCAGGGGTGGCAGCCAACTCATCAAGACTGCGCCAATATTTGGGGCCGTGCTTAAGCTCGTTTTCCGTCGGAGCGGGATGGTGAAATTCGCGTTTCATCGGTGACAGCCGGAGCAGCTTTGCGGTGGCCTGATATTCCAGTCATGGACAAACTTGGCCCCATCTCGCAGTTGACCTTCCTCGCCCTCGGGATGCTTCCAAGCAAGATCAGTTACTTTGTCGAGGGGGCGGATCACTGCTTCAGGATTGCGATGGCAATCCAAACAGAAGCCCATGCTGAGAGATTTGTTATGCGCCACAGTATCCATCTCATCGATGCGACCATGGCATTCCACGCAGCTGACCCCACGATTGATGTGAACTGAGTGGTTGAAATAAACGTAATCAGGCACTTGGTGGATTTTAACCCATGGGACCGGGTTCCCAGTTTCATAACTTTCCCGCACCACCGCCAATAATGGGCTGTCAACCTTGATTTGGTTGTGACAGTTCATGCAGGTTTGGGCCGTTGGCACCGTGGATGCAGGCCCCTTATCCACCCCAACATGGCAATAACGGCAGTCAATCGCCAGTTGTCCGGCATGTATCGCATGACTGAACGGGACCGGCTGAACGGGAGCATAACCAACCCGTGTATAGCTCGGCGTCATGTAGTAGGTCGCACCTGCCGAAGCTATCCCACCAAGCACAAATAGGTAGATAACTATCTGTAAAGGTAGTTTGTTGGCTGCTTTGGGAAACAGTTTAGACATTGGCCGATTTTCTCCGAGCAGCTGGGTTAAACCGTGGAATCACGGCGTGAAACCGCACGCACCTCGGAGCGCAGGGAAATTGACGACACCGGCTTTACCTGTGATCCACTATTAGCATGCCGCTTGGCTGAAATTTTGGACACAAGACCAACTGCCGCAAAAAAGCCGATCAGTTTGGCGAAAAAATGTTTACGAGATGGGTCGTGGCTCACGGGTCGTGTAGTTCTTGAAAATCAGCTAACGAGCGAACCCGCCGTGAATTCCAAAGTAAATCAAAATTTCGTCCGAGGCTCAAATTCCAGAGAAATCATTAGCAACAACCGCTCATCGAGCCACTGATTCTTATCGTGAAGTCGAAACACCTGATACCCGATTTCCAAAATCCCCTTTACTCTTATGGTAAGTAAACCAACCCCAATAAGGTAGATTGATGAGATAAATCATCAACAGCCACTCATGGGCACTAAAGCTGAGGTTCATTACCCACCGGACCAACAGGTGCATGAAGAGCAACCCCACTCCGATAAATCCAGCCCCGCGGCGACCCGTTATAGCTATAAACGCAAATACCTCCAAAAGTAGCCCGGGGGTAAAAAATATCCGAGTTAGGTTGGGATGATTCGAAATGAAGTGAGGCAATTCATTGGCCACCCATTCGGTCTGGGCCCACAGGGTGTCATAATAGACATTCGCGTGGGTTTTGATCAGCTGCAGGGAAATATCGGGGAGTTGAATTATCCATAGTCCTCCTGAGGCGATTAATTTTACGCAAGCTGAAGTAACGTATGATGCTACGATAACAATTTTTGCCCAATGGGTGGCCCGTTGATGAACCTCGATTGAAGGCTTCAGCGCAGACTTCCCTCCACCGCGCACCCCACAAACATACACGATCCACTGCGCACTTGCGACCATGCACGCCAATTGCAGGTGATGACCGATCGCGCCCTGCGAATTCTCCAAGGCCCCAACCATGATCAACAAGAGCGCCACATAGCCCAAAGAAATAATCGGGAGCAAGCCACTGATAAAAACCAGCAAAGCCAACCCATAGCCGATCCGCAGGATAAAAAACAGGTTTTGATCGGCCAAAAACGTCAGATCGAAAAGGTGCCCCACTCCATTGGGGATCGGTTGATGTATGAATGGAATGCTACCCGGCAACAGCTGCCATAGTAACCAACTGAACAACCCTCGCATCAGTAGCATTTCCCAGCCATAGTGAGCCACAGTTACTTCGGAGAAATGATACCACGGTTTCATCATTTAACCCTCCGCAATTACTAATTCATGTCGCGTGATATCACCCGTGGTATTTCTTTCCAGAATCACTCTTATTAACACGACCGGACCAGACGGAACAGTTTTGCCCGCATGGGCTCCCAATTCACGTAAATACTCGAGCATCAGATTTCCAACCTGATGCCGTTCTTCATCAGTCGCATCGTCCTCCAGCGCCCCACGCATGACTACCCTCTCCTGCAATCTGGCCCGATACATCTTTTTCACATTGGCCGTGGAAGTGCCAAATATCTCCACACAAGCAAACGGTTCCCCACTGGAATCAGCCACGTAGTAATAATCGGTTGAGGGATCAAACGACGAATACATGGGAAAATACGAAAACGGGAACTGCTCCCCGATCAGTAGCAATGCCAGCACCAGTCCAAATACCCGCAGCGCCGCCCATTTTTTAGGGGGCATGCTCTCGGGAGGTTGGGACGAGGCTTCAATCATTCTCGTCACGGACGTATAATCCCATGAAAAAACAGGCGAGCTCCAACTGGGAAAAGCCAATTATTATCAGACGAAAAGACCGTCGCGCATGGGTCTCACCATGTCACAACGGTTCGCAATTTCCGGATTGTGCGTAACCAACACCACCGCCTGTCCATTGTCCTTGGCCAACCGGGTCAACAGATCAAAGACCATGGTTGAATTCTTCACGTCAAGATTACCGGTCGGCTCATCAGCCAGAATGATGCTTGGTTGGTTGGCCAAGGCCCGGGCTACTGCCACGCGTTGTTGTTCTCCACCCGACAATTGTGTCCCAAGTCGATGCGCCTTCTCTGCCAACCCCACTTCGCCTAGCAACTCACGGGCCCGGGCTTCCATCTGTAATGGCGTCAACCGACCCAGCTTGCGCATGGGCATCATGACATTTTCCAACGCGGAAAATTCCTGCATCAAAAAGTGAAACTGAAAAACGAAACCAATGTGGGTGCCACGCGCGGCGGTCCGTTCCGCATCGCTGCTCTGCGACATCCGGTTCTCATTGATCCAAATATCTCCTTCATCCTGCCGATCAAGCAGACCAAGGAGATATAGCAAGGTGCTCTTCCCACATCCGGATGGACCAACAATCGCGTAGACCTGGCCACGGCGCGCTTCGAACGACACGCCCTTAAGCACATGCACCCGACCTTCACCTTCCCCCAGATAACGGTGAATATTGGAACAATTAAGCGCGATGTCAGATTGAGTGCTCATTACCGTCATTGCGCAGTGCCTCTAATTACATCGCCCGGTTCCAAACGAGCGGCCCGTCGTGCGGGGACGATGCTCGCCAGCATGACCATTACAACCGCCGTCGAAGTCGCCGCCACATAGTGCCAAATATTCCATGAAACAACAAAGGTCTCGGTTTTGAAGATTCCGGTGATGGTCAGGGGAATTCGGGAAACTCCATAGGTGACTCCCAGACCAACCAACATGCCCAATATGGTTCCTATCGTCAGGACTATCACCGCCTGCCAAAGGAAGATACTGTTAATGTCTTCACGCGTATAGCCCATGGAACGCAGAATCGCGATCTCCTTGGTTTTCTCCATGACCATCATGGCCAGAGTATTGAACATCGCCAGTCCGGCGATCAGAGTAAAAACTGAAACGGTGATGGCTGAAGATAGTCCCAATGCCCGGAAAGCTTGCAGCCACGATTTTTCACGATCCTGCCAAGCTTTGGCACTGTAGTGTAGCACTTCACTCATGTGGGCGGCATCTTCCGGGGCGCGATCCTTGTCGATCAAGTTGATCTGCAAAAATGAAGCCCCCGTGGGTTTGCGTAACAATGAGCGCGCCTCGCCCATGTTCAGATACAGCCGGACTTTGTCGATATCACTGACTCCGGTCTCATAAATTGCTGAAACCCGGTAACGCCGATTATTGCCATTGGTCTCCAAGATAAACGAATCCCCCACTTCCAAAAGCAATCGCTTCGCCATTTCCATTCCGAGCATCGCACCGGAAGGAGTGCGGTTGAAGGTGCTGAGATCACCCCGCACGATCTGATTGCCCAATTCGGATACGCGCAAGTGGTCATCAAGATTGATGCCGTATGCTTTGACGGACTCGTTCTTGAATGAACTCTTGATGATGACCGAACCATAGAGCACTTCCGAAACCGCGAGGACATTCGGGAATTCCTTGAGCGCATCGATCACCAACTTGGGTTCTTCCACTCCTTCGATGTATTTGCGACCCTCGGGTTGCTTAATTTCAAAATCGGATCCGTAACCACCGGCGGCCATACTTTGGATGGTATCCTGGATCCTGTCTTCAATCCGGATTGCCCCATTGGTGCCCAAAATGGTGCGGATAAAAAAATCCTCAAAACCACTCGTGGTGGCCTGGGTAACAATGAACATACCAACGCCCAATACGATACAGGACAGACTCATCAGCATGGCCCTTTTCTTGGCCGTCAAAAACCGATAGGCGATGCGCAGATTTGGCGACATAAGGCGGTGGATTACCAGGCGAAACCGGGGTGAACCCTTCTATTTGCTTTCGTCCCGTTCAGGCAGGACTGCCCGGACGCGATCACCCTCCCGATAACGATCCAATTGATCCACGATGACCTGCTCACCGGCTCGCAAGCCTTTGAGTATTTCCACCGTGGTCATGCTGACATAGCCCGTCTCTACATTGCGTAATTGCACCGTCCCATCCGAGACGACATAGACGTAATTCCCGAAAAGTGCCCGTCGTGGTATTTTGGCTTTAGCCTCTCGCTCCCCGACCACGATAGTGACCTCCCCAGTGATACCCGGCACCAACTTCTCTGGCTCAATTTTCACTTCGAGATGCACGATATAACGCTGGGTCTCAGGATCGGCCGTGGGGAGAATCTTGACCAACGTCGCGTCATAGATCCAGGCGCCATAGGGCAAAAAGCGCACGGATGCACTCTGACCCACCTTCAAATCGGCAAAGTTTTCCTCACTAATCTTGGCCTCCACGGTGCGGCTGGTCGAGATAAGGGTGGCGATGGAAGAGTTCCCCCCGATCAAATCGCCCGGGCGGGCATAAACCAAGGAAACCACCCCTTCAAAGGGTGCTACAATGGTCATTTTTTCCAGCTGCCGTTGCTTGACCCGGAGGGTGTTTTCGAAGCCATCGAGCAACTGGGCGTTATTAACCTTTTCCAATGCGTAGCTTTGTTCGATCTGTTGCACACCCCGTCGTTTTTTAACCAATTCCGATTCAGGGAAATTTCCCGAACGATAAAGTTGCTCGAAATTCTTTAGATCGTCCTGAGCATTGGCCAGTTCCAGCGCTATCGAAGACCCGACCGCAATGCGTTTCTTGGCCGTATCGTATTCACTCGTGATCTTTTCGATCTCGAGTTCGAGATCACCTGTGTCCAGTTGGCAAAGCACATCCCCGGCAGAAACGGAATTACCGGGCTCGAGATTACTTTTCACCACGCGCCCCCCCACTTCGCTCTTCAATTCCATTTCAAATTCGGCCAGTACCATCACGCTTCCCGGCACCGCCTTGATTGCCCGTCCGCTGGTCACTTCCGTGACCAAAGCCGTGGGTCGTGAAAAATGCCAATAACCGCCCACGGTCAGGGTCACCAACACGACTACACTCGATAGTTTTTTGCCAAAACTCATAAGAACAGATTGAGTTAACCGTCTTTCAGCGAACTGCAACGGTATCTTCGCCAATCAAAGACATGAATTCGGAGACCCTCAGCAAATAATCCCTCCGACTACCATTGGTCGCATTCTCCAAACCATTGAAATTCGCCTGGGCGGCGTTGACTTCAGCCTCCGAGGATTGGCCACGTTTGAAATTTTCATTGGTATAGGCTAAGCCATTCCCCGCGTTGTTAAGCAAGCGCTCACTGATCGCAAGCTGCCGCTGGGCCAGGTCTACGGATTTGGCCGCCTTTTGGGCGTCTTGAGAAAGTTTGCTGCTGTAATCGCGATAGTTTTGCTCGCTGAGCCGTTTGCGGGCCAGTGCGCTGGAAATTGCACCACGAGTCGCAAAACCGTCAAATATGCTCCAGCTTACTGACACACCAACATATTGTGACTGCAGCGCGTATTTCTGGGCGATGTTGGCAGTATAACTTATTTCGTCCTGCGTAAGACCAGCCACAAGGCTGAGCTTGGGACGAAGCCGGGTGCGGTGAATCTTGTAGCTCAAATCATCAATCTCAATTTGCTGACGGTATATTTTTGCCGTGGCGGTATTGATCTTATCCTTCGCCAAAAACTGGGTCAATATTGCTGAAACAGCCTCACTGGAAGCGAGTAAACCGGGGATTCGGTCGGGAATCTGGGCATCGAACAACGCAGCTTGTCCGGTCAAAGTCGCAAAATTCTGTTTGGCCACTTGAAAATACCAATCGGCCGTCTCCTGATTGAGCCGTGCTTGGTCCGCGGACATCCGGGTTTGGAAGATCGCACCTTCAGAGATCACTTTCTTTTGCAACCGGTCCTCGGCCACGACCAACGCATCGTCAGCCAATTTTCGACTGAAGGCGGCGTTCTGCAGACCGATTTTGCTGAGAATCAAAGTGAGATAGCTGGAACGGATTTCCTGTGCCAATAGGCGATATGCCTCACCATAATTCTCCTCTGCAATCTGACGGCGGATTTCGCCAATTTGGACCGTATTCCTCACTGCTCCCCAATGAAAAAGCGGTTGGCTGATTGAAAAACTGTAATACTGCTTGTCCGTCGGCTGTGTGCCTTCAACATCCTCACGAACATCATTGGTTTTTGTTTTTGAATAGGAACCGCCAACGCTGGGATACTGCGCCGACTTGGCTTGCACCAATTCTCCATCGGCGATCAACAATTCCAAGTTACG
>DFDG01000037.1 GCA_002367815.1 Opitutaceae bacterium UBA3033
GGTGCCGGTAAAAGTCGTCACCCAGTTCGGAGAACTCGGTCAAAAACGGACCCAATGGACCCGGGCCGGAAATCTGGTCGGCAATGGACCTTTCAAACTGAAAGAGTGGTCGCCCAATCGTCGCGTCATCGTGGAACGAAACCCCTACTATTGGGACGCCAAAACCGTAAAACTGGATGAGATCCACTTCTTTCCCACCGACAACATATCCACCGATGAACGGATGTTTCGCACCGGTCAGGTCGACATGACCTATGAATTGCCCAACGCAAAAATTGATGCTTACCGGAAGGACTATCCGGAATCATTGCGCATCGAGCCCTACTTGGGGATTTACTTCTACCGCTGCAACGTCACGCGACCGCCCCTGAACGACAAACGGGTGCGCAAGGCCCTCGCTTTGGCCATTGATCGCGAATCCATCGTTAAAAACGTCACTCGGGGAGACGAGATCCCGGCTTACGGAGTCAGTTATCCGGGCACTGCCGGTTATACGTCCCGATCGAAACTTACCGGTAATATGGAGGAGGCCAAACAATTGATGGCCGAGGCCGGTTATCCCGGCGGTAAAGGCTGCCCCAAAATCGAACTCCTTTACAACACGTCAGAAAACCACCGGGCGATTGCAGAGGCCATTCAGGAAATGTGGCGCAAGAACCTGGGCGTCGAAGTCGAACTCGTTAATCAGGAATGGAAGGTGTATCTGGATATGCAGCATACCCAGAATTACATGATGGAGCGCGGCGGTTGGATTGCCGATTATGTCGATCCCCATGTGTTTCTCGAAATCTGGGAGACCGGCAACGGCAACAACGACACGTTATGGAGCAATGCCGAATACGATCGCCTCTTGCAGGGTGCACTCGCCGCCAAGGACGAAGCGGAACGGTATGAAATCTATCAGCAGATGGATGCGATCATGGTCGACGAATTGCCCATTATTCCCATCTATTTTTACACCAAAAAATATGCGCTCAGTCCGAAGGTAAAAGGTTATTGGCCGACTCTGCTCGACAATCATCCCTACAAATACATCTACATCGAGGATTGAGTATTACCCTCATGTTGAGTTCTCCTGCGTCCACGCCACTCTGAAATAGGAACGATCTAAAACGCATGTTTCGCTTCATCGCCCGCCGCCTCCTCCAGATCATACCCGTGCTCTGGATCATTGTTACGGCTACTTTTTTCATGATCCGCTTCGTGCCCGGCGGACCTTTCACGGCGGAAAAAGCCGTCACCCCTGAGATCCTGCGCAATCTCGAGGCCCACTACGGACTGAACAAACCACTTTATCAGCAGTATTTCGATTACATGGGTAAACTGGTGTTTCACGGCGACTTCGGCCCTTCGTTCAAATACGCCAGCCGCACCGTCAACGAAATCATCGCCGATAAACTCCCCGTCTCCATCGAACTCGGTGCCATCTCCCTCGCGGTCGCGCTGGTATTCGGGCTGATTCTCGGGGTCATTGCGGCGGTCAAACGCAATTCATTCTTCGACTATCTCGCCAGTTCCGTGGCCATGATTGGCATCTGCGTGCCCACCTTTGTGCTCGGACCACTTTTGGTGCTCTTTTTTGCCATTCACCTGGGTTGGTTTAACGCTTCCGGTTGGTATTCCAACATCGACCGAATCCTGCCCTCGGCGACTCTCGGCATGGTCTATGCCGCCTACGTCGCACGTCTGACCCGCGGAGGCATGTTGGAGGTGCTCAATCAGGATTACATCCGCACCGCCCGAGCCAAAGGTGCCTCCGAGATGAGAGTGATATTCAAGCATGCTCTGCGTGGCGGGATATTGCCCGTCGTGTCATTTCTCGGACCCGCCATCGCCGGCATTCTTACCGGATCATTTGTGATTGAAACGATCTTCCAAATCCCCGGCCTCGGACGGGAATTCGTCAACAGTGCTTTCAATCGCGATTACACCCTGGTCCTCGGGACTGTCATTCTTTACGCGACCTTGATCGTCTCGCTCAATCTCGTCGTGGACGTGGTTCAGATCTGGCTGAACCCGAAACTGAAATTCGAATGATATTATCAGCCAGATCCAAAGTATAACATCAGCATGGCCGCAACCCTCGCCCCCATAGAACAGCAACTCCCGTCAGGTGCTCCCAAGGTCAACGAACTTGAGCACGGTTCTTCGTTGTGGCGCGATGCATGGCATCGTTTGGCCAAGAACAAGCTGGCCGTCTTCGGTGGCGTTACCCTCGTGGTGCTGACGATCGGTTGTATATTTGGACCGTTGATCAGCACCTTTTCCTACGAGGATCAAAATCTTAATTTGGGAGCAACGGGGCCCAGCTTGTCGCATTGGTTGGGCACCGATACCTTGGGTCGCGACCTGTTGGTGCGCTTGATGATTGGCGGCCGCATTTCCATCGGGGTTGGACTGTGTGCCACAATGGTCGCGCTGACCATTGGAGTGGTCTATGGTGCCGTCGCGGGGTTTTTCGGCGGGAAGATTGATGCGTTTATGATGCGGATTGTGGATATCATGTATGCGCTGCCCTTCACGATTTTTGTCATTCTTTTGATGGTGTTCTTCGGGCGAAATATCGTGTTGCTGTTCGTCGCCATCGGCGCGGTCGAGTGGCTCACCATGGCGCGAATCGTGCGCGGCCAAATCATGTCGATCAAGAAGATGGAATTCATCGAGGCGGCGCACTCCCTCGGTTTGGGCAAACGCCGGATCATTTTCCGGCATATGATCCCCAATGTGCTGGGGCCCATCATCGTTTACACCACGCTCACCATTCCTGCGGTCATGTTGCTCGAGGCCTTTTTGAGTTTCCTTGGCCTCGGGGTTCAACCGCCGCTGAGTTCCTGGGGCGTATTGATCAAAGATGGCGCGGAAAAAATGGAAGAGTTTTGGTGGCTGCTCGTCTTCCCGGGCACAATTTTCTCCCTCACCCTTTTCTCGCTTAATTTTCTGGGCGACGGTTTGCGCGATGCCCTTGATGTGAGATCCTCCAAAGATTAAGGGCAGATAAACCCGATGTTTTATTCCGCACAAACCGCACTGCACCGTGGTTTGCAAAACCCAGACTGGCGCAACGCCCTCGCGGTGCAATCGTCCGAAGATTGAGAGAGAGCAATACTTGGTATTGACAGTCTGCCACTACGGTAATACCTAATTTCAGTGCCCACCGTCACCGTCAAAATGCCCCAGCCCCTGCATGCCCGGCTAGAAGCGGAGGCCGCGCGACGCCACACCACCAAGTCCGCCATTCTGCGCGAGGCTTTTGCCCAGCGATCCGTTGGTGCACCCGCCGGATCATTCCACGAACGGGCCAAGCATTTGATTGGGGCTGCTTCCGGTCTTGGCGACCTTTCCGCTCGCAGTAAAACCCTGACAGGCTATGGGCGATCCCGTCGTCCTTGATACGGGGCCGCTGGTCGCCTTCATCGACCGTGATGATGCGCAACACCCATGGGCAGCGGAGCAACTCCATCTGTTGCAACCGCCTTTTTTGACCTGTGAGGCGGTCATATCGGAAAGCCTGTTTCTGCTGTCCGATGCAAAAAAAGGCGTGCCCACGCTGCTGAGCATGCTGCAGGAGGAACTGATCCGGCTTTCGTTCGATTTGGATGATCATCTGGACGCGGTGTCTCGTTTGCTTACTAAATACCGGGATGTGCCCATGTCCCTCGCCGATGCCTGTCTCGTCCGAATGAGCGAAGTGCACGACCGGGCTCGAATCTTTACGCTCGACGCCGATTTTAAGATTTACCGGCGCCACGGGCGGCAGACGATACCCCTCATCTATCCCATTCGATAAATATGAGCCGCTTTCGGCCCTACATAAAATATCTTCTCATTGTCCGCGGTCCATTGATCGGGGCCATTATTGCTGGGCTGATCTACGGCATCGCCAGCGGCGCAGGACTCCCGGCCATGATCAGATGGGTGTTCCCCAAAATATTTTCTCCCGAGGCAGCCCAGTTAACCAACTGGGGACTGCTGGCCATCGCCTCCTGGCTGCCGGCGATTTTCCTTATTCGCGGCGTGGCTGGTTTTGCCAACAGTTACCTTATTCAATTTTCCGGGGTGCGGGTGCTGGAGGCTATTCGTTTCGACTATTTTCGTAAGCTGCAATTCCTCCCCCTTTCCTTTATTCAGAAGCAAACCTCCGGAGACCTGATCTCCCGGGGTATCGCCGACACCAACCAACTGCAATATTCCCTGACCACCATTGCCAATGACGGGATGAAACAACCCGCGTCACTGATCGGTTCAGTTGGTTTTCTGATATGGGCTGCTTTTAATGAAAAAGGCATCGCCTTGGTCTTGGTCTCTTTGGCTTTGATTCCGCTCTGCGTATTGCCCATTCGCTACGTCGGTAAAAAGTTACTCGCCCGCGCGCATCAAATCCAAGCCCAACTCGGCACCGTCACCGACCGTTTCGCGGAAAACCTCAGTGCAGCCAAGGAAGTCCGCGCGTTTGGTTTGGAAAAAAATCAAACCGATCGATTCGCCACCGAAAGTCGGGCGCTGATCAATTTCCAGATGAAGGCGGTAAAATACGCGCAAGCGTTGACCCCGGCCATCGAGATTATTTCCGCCTTCGGTCTTTCGCTCACGCTGGTTTATGCCTATCGGTCCGGAGTAAAACTGGATTCATTTCTAGCGATCATTACCGCGCTCTATACCAGTTACGAACCCATCAAAAAACTAGGTGCGCTTAACAATGAAACCAAACGTGGCATCAGTGCCCTTGATCGGCTCGAACACGTATTAAACGAGCCGCTCGTTATCACCGATCCGGAAAATCCCACGGAAGTGGGACGCCTGAAAGGTGATGTGCAGTTCAGTGAAGTAACCTTTGCTTACAAGGCCGATCAACCCGTTTTACACAACATCAGCGTGACAATTCCCCGAGGCACCGTCTGCGCCTTGGTGGGACCCAGTGGCGCCGGTAAATCCACATTCGCCAACCTCGTGCCGCGATTTTACGAGGTGACCGGTGGCGTGGTCTCCATTGATGGTATCGATATTCGCAAGCTTCGCATCGCGGATCTGCGGAGTAATATCGCCGTGGTTTCCCAGGACCCTGTTCTGTTCAACGATACCATTTACAATAATTTACTGCTCGGCAAAGAAAGTTCCACCCGCGAACAGGTGATCGAAGCGGCGCGTAATGCGCATGCCGATGAATTCATCAGCAAACTGCCCGCTGGTTACGATACCATGGTCGGCGAACGCGGCGCCCTGATCTCCGGTGGCCAGAAACAGCGCATCGCCCTCGCCCGGGCTTTTCTACGCAATGCGCCCATCCTGATCCTTGATGAGGCCACCTCCGCCTTGGACTCGCAGAGCGAACAGATGATTCAGGATGCATTGCAACAGCTCGTCGTGGGCAAAACTGTTTTCATCATCGCCCACCGTTTTAGCACCATCAAAGACGCTTCAATGATTCTGGTTTTTGATCACGGCAAAATCGCCGCCTCCGGAACGCACCCGGCACTTTACGCCGACAACGCGCTCTACAAGTCACTCTACGATCGCCAGCACTCGTCTGCTTAAGACGGGGATTTCCCATGCCCGCCATATCGCGCATATTGGTCATCCGGCGACGTTATCTTGGGGACATCGTCCTGCTGGGCTCAGTTTTGCGCAACCTGCGCCGGCATTGGCCTGATGCTCAAATCACCCTGCTGGCGGAAGGAAACTATGCTCCCATCGGAGTGCTTCACGCCGACGTCACCAAGATCAAAGTCTTTCCAAAATCACTGTGGGCATGGCCGAAATTCTGCCGGAGCATTTGGCGGGAAAATTACACGCACGTGCTCGACTTTGATAACACGGATAAAACTGCCCTCGTCACCCGCCTCACGAGGGCCAAGTCGCGCGTCACGTTCGATCGCGAGACCAATCCGTTTCGCCATCGCTGGATCTACACCGACCATGCCCGGATAACCAACGATTTTTATACCAGCCAGCACATCACGGAAACTTATCTAAAGCTACTAGATGCTTTGGGTGTCCCCATCGTGAGCCGTGAAATCAAGTTGACCCCACGAGCCCAGGATCTGGCCGCGACCGCTAAATTCGTGGGTGGAAAGAGCCGAAAGATATTGGTTCATCCCGGAAGTCGCAGTCGTTTTCGGATTTGGCCAGCTGATCGATTTGCCACGGTGTGTGACCGCTTGCAGAATGAACTTGGAGTGCAGGTCTTCATTGCCGCCGGACCGGGCGAAAGAGCCATCGCCCAGGAGATAAAACAATTGGCCCAAAGTCATGTCGTGCTGCTCGATCAAAGTTTTACGGTCGCACAATTCGCCGCTTTGCTCAGCAAATTTGATCTGCTGTGGTGTCATGACAGTGGACCCATGCATATCGCTGCGGGTGTTGGGGTGCCGGTGGTCGCGTTGTTCGGGTCGCAAAATGCATCCATCTGGCGACCCGTCGGGGAAGGTCACACGGTGCTGCAAACTGAACTACCCTGCACCTGCTTGCCCGAAACTCCGACGCCCTGCGTGAAGGTTGACTCGTATCGCAACTACTGTGTGCGCAAGCTCACCGTCGATGAGGTGTTTGCAGCGTTGCGCCGCAAACTCACTTCCCAAAACTGATCCACATGCCCGAGCTGCCTCGTGTAACCATCGCAATCCCGACTTATAATCGGGCCAACTGGCTCACCCAAACCTTGGCCGGGCTGACCAAGCAAAACTATCCCGCGCATTTGTTGGAGATATTGATCATCGACAACAATTCACCCGACAGCACTCGCGATGTCGTGGCTGCGTTTGGCAACGCGCCTCACCCGCCCAAGCATATTTTCGAAACCCAACAAGGGGCAAACTACGCCCGCAATCGCGCACTCGCAGAGGCCCAAGGCGACATCATTGTCTATGGCGATGACGATATTCTGATGGGCCCGGATTGGCTCAGCGAGTTGATGCAACCCTTCGTCACAGATCCCAAAGTTAAAATCGGGGCCGTCGCCGGTGAAGTGGTGCCGGTTTTCCCCGATGGATGTCCGCCGTGGGTGCAATCTTTTCATGGGCCTCAGGCATTGCGGGCCGATACAGGAGCCACGCACGACGCTCAAGTTCCCATGAGCGCAAATCTGGCTTTTCGTCGCGATGTTTTGCGCGAATTGGGAGGATGGGACACCAACGTTGGTCGCAAAGGAGGACGGGTATTTGGCGGTGAAGAAAACGGTCCCATTCGTCGTTTGCGTCGTGCCGGACATGAAGTCTGGTTCGCACCCAAGGCTTCGGTGCAACACCAGATGCCGGCGGCACGCACCACCCTGAAATACGTCAAACGACATGCGTTCGACTCCGCCTGCTCAAGAGTCGTTGGGCGCGTGGCGATGGACCGGGAAGAAGGTCGCTCCTCCACCGGTTACCTGCTCTCTCGGTTCGCGGGTAATATTCTAAAAATGCTTGGATTCGGCATCATCGCCTTGGTGAACACCCTGATCCTACGTCAGGGAGCAGCAAAAAAAGCCCTCGTCCGAAGCTGGCGCTCGTGCGGCTATCTCTATCAAATCCCGCTCTCGCTGTTTGGCCGCTCATAACTCTGAATATCGCCAGTGAACTCCCCTCTACCTATCAGCGTTGTTATCGTCGCCCGCAATGAGGCGCAGAGCTTGCCGCGCTGTCTCGCCAGTGTTCATGGCTGGGTGAGCGAGGTCGTGGTCGTGTTGAATGACACCACGGATGAAAGTGAAACCGTCGCGGTCAAACACGGAGCCAAGGTGCACCACACTGAATGGCGTGGATTTCGGGACACGAAAAATTGGGCCCTCGATCAGGCCGCTCAACCATGGGCGCTATGTCTGGATGCCGACGAGGAGGTTTCACCCGCACTGCGCCTGACCATCACGGATTTCTTCTACCGCGGTGACGATCAGCGTTTCAATGGCGCGCAATTCCCCCGCAAAGTTTGGTTCATTGATCGCTGGATAATGCACGGTGACTGGTATCCCGATCGCAGTTTGCGACTGATCAAACGCGACCAAGCCCGTTGGGGTGGTGATCAGTTTGTGCACGAAAAAATGACCTGCGCCGATCCGGTCGCGATCTTGGCCGGTGACCTGCATCACTACTCTTTCCCCACTCTCTCCAGCCACGTGGCTAAGATGAATCCCTTCGCTGATTTGTTTCTCCAACAGCAGCAGTCCCAGGGTCGGCAGTTTTCTCTTTTCTCGGCCATATTTCGTCCCGCTTGGCGGTTTTTTCGCGCCTATTTTTTGCGCTTGGGTTATTTGGACGGTTATCCGGGATTCTACATTGCGTGGGCCACCGCATTTGGTGCTTTCGTGCGCTACAGTCGACTTTACGAATCAGAAAACCAACGCCAGCCCGATGCCTGACGAGCCTTTCCAGTTTAGTCGCGTAGCCGAGGAATTGATCGGTGAACTGCGTCGGGTGCCATACAATGAGCCTCGCCGCCAGAAAAAGCGGGCCACCAAGGACCTGAGCAAAATCGTCGGGGAACTGATGGTCAAATTCCAGATCGGCCATGATTCGCCTGAACAAACCATTCGAGAGCATTGGGCGGAAGTCGTGGGCAGCGCCAATGCAGCCTATTCGCACCCGGTTAATATCGAACGAGGGCGGCTCCTTGTCCTGGTTTCTCACTCGGTAGTGCGCAGTGAACTGTTTCACCACCGGGAAAGCATTGCCCAGAAGATCCGTCTACTCTCTGGTTGCGAGGGGGTTAAGTTCATTAATATCCGAGCCGGATAACCCCTGTAAGTGCAGGTAAATTTACGCTTGCGCCTGACCCAGCGGTTTTGGATTCTGGCCCCTTGCGTTAGTGGAAACCCATCGGTTGTGGGTTCCCACCATGACTGGTCCGGCATCCCGTCGGATTGGAACGGTGACGCTGGCTTAACCGCGATTTCGGTCGCGGCGAGGCTGGAGTCTCGGAGTTCTCTGAACTCCCTACAGTCGTGTAAAATTAATAACTAACCAATGTCTACAGTCTCAAAACCAGAAATCATATCAGAATACAAAATCCACGAGAAGGATACCGGCTCGTCCGAAGTCCAGATCGCGCTATTGACCGCTCGCATCAATCATTTGACCGAGCATCTTCGCACGCATCGTAAGGACTTCCACTCCCGCCGCGGTCTTTTGCAGATGGCAGCACGCCGTCGTAAGCTCCTCGACTATGTTAAGCGCCATGACCTGGCCAAATATACCGAGCTGCTGCAAAAGTTAAGCCTTCGTCGCTAACCGACTTTATTAAACGGGCGACCCGATCCGCGGGTCGCCCGTTGTCTTAACCGACACCGCCAACAGAACGGGACATTTCCGTTTGCCGCCATGTAAGAGCCGAATCCGGCTCATGGCAGTGACGCCAAACGGGAATCTCTCGCGTCTAAGACGGAGAGATAAAGTGGGTTTCTATAATCCACCGCAGGGCGCCTCGGCGTGCTGCTGCTTCCACTTTCGGAAGCACCGGGTCTTCAGTTTAGTGTCACTGACCACCCTCTCTTATCCGCGACACTTATCCGCAAAAAATAAGCAATGAATCAGAAATATAACGTAACGGTCGCCGAACTCGGCATGACCTTCTCCACGGGCTCAATCGCCCAACTCGCCGGTGGCGCCGTCAATGTCAATGTTGGTGAAACCAATATCATCGTCACCGCCTGTGCCGCCCAAACCATGCGTCCTGGACAGGACTTCTTCCCCCTCACGGTGGACTACCGCGAAAAGTATGCCGCCGCCGGTCGTTTCCCCGGTGGTTATTTCAAGCGTGAAGGCCGGCCTTCCGAAAAGGAAATTCTCACCTCGCGGCTGTGCGACCGTCCCTGCCGCCCACTCTTCCCCGAGGGTTTCCTCAATGAGGTGCAGATCATCGGTCAACTCATGTCCTGCGACATGATCAACGATGCCGACATCTCGATGGTCAACGGTGCTTCCGCAGCCCTCGCGATCTCCGACATCCCTTGGGGTGGCCCGATCGCCTGCGTGCGGGTGGCTGAGATTGATGGCGAATTCGTCGCCAATCCGACCATTGAACAAATGTTCTCGAGCTCGCTCGACCTCATCTACGTCGGCACCGAAAACGAAATGCTCATGATCGAAGGTTCCGCCGATCAGATCGCCGAAGAGCGCTTCATCGAGGCTCTCGAGTTTGGTCAGAAATCGATCCAACCCATCATCAAGGCCATCAAGGAACTCGTCACCCTCTGTGGCAAGAAGAAGGCCGTCTTCCCTCTCGTTGTTGCTACCACCGAAGCTCGCGCCATCATTGAGCGCGTCGCTCCGGCTGAGAAAGTCAGTGCTGCGATCTTCGGTTTCGAAAAGGCTGTTCGCTCCGCCAACATCAAGGCCCTTAAAGATGAAGCCAAAGCAGCCCTCACGGCCGAGCTCGGCGAAGGCAAGTTCACCGATGTCGATCTCAACGTCGTATTCGAAGATCTGCAATATAAAGCCTACCGTCAGACCGTGCTGGAAAAGGGAATCCGGTCCGACAAGCGCTCGGCCAAGGACCTCCGGCCTCTCGACTCGCAAGTGGGTGTGCTCCCTCGTGTGCATGGTTCCGCCATCTTCCAACGCGGTGACACGCAGACCATCGCGATCACGACTCTCGGGCCGACTAAGGAAGCCCAACGTCTTGATGCATTAACTGGTGGAGTGACCTCAAAGTCCTTCATGTTGCACTACAACTTCCCCCCATTCTCGGTGGGTGAAGCGGGTCGTTTCATCGGTCCTGGTCGTCGCGAAATTGGCCACGGTGCACTCGCCGAACGCTCCATCGTTCCAGTGCTTCCTCCTGAGGATGTATTCCCCTACTCGATCCGCATTGTCTCCGAGATCATGGCCTCCAATGGCTCGACCTCGATGGCTTCCATTTGTGGCGGCTGTCTTTCCCTGATGGATGCCGGTGTTCCTATCATTGCCCCGGTTGCTGGTATCAGCTGCGGTTTGATGACCACGAACAAGGCGGACGGCTCCATCGACAAGTGGGTCACCATCACCGACATCCTCGGTGAGGAAGATCATTTCGGTGACATGGACTTCAAGCTCGCTGGCACGACCAAGGGCATCACTGGCTTCCAACTCGATCTGAAGATCAAGGGGTTGCCATTTGAAATCGCCAAGACTGCCGTCTTCCAGGCTCGCGATGCCCGCATCGAAATCCTGAAGTCGATGCTGCAGGCGCTGCCTGCTCCTCGCGCCGATCTGTCCACTTACGCTCCGCGTATACAGACGATTCAAATCGATCCGGAAAAGATCGGTCTGCTCATCGGACCCGGTGGTAAGACGATCCGTCGCATCACCGAGACCACTGGTGCCCAGGTCGACATCTCCGACGATGATTCCGGCAAGGTCTTCATCTACTCGAACAATGCCGATTCGCTTAATCGCGCCTTGTCGGAAATTGACGCCCTCTGCGGTGGCGGTTCCCAAATCGAAGATGGCAAGATCTACACCGGTCGCGTCACCGGCGTGAAGGACTTCGGTGCTTTCGTCGAATGTCTTCCCGGCAAGGAAGGCCTCGTGCATATTTCCGAACTGGCCGACTTCCGGGTGCGTCGCACCGAGGACGTTTGCAAGGTTGGTGATTCCATCACCGTCAAGTGCATCGGCATTGACGAGCGCTCAGGCAAAGTCCGTCTCAGCCGCAAGGCTGCCATGGCCGAGCTCGAAGCCGATAAGCCTGCCGCTGCAGCAGAAACCCCTGCGGCGGACGCCGCACCAGCTGAAGAGACCAAGTCCGAGTAATCATCAGCATTTACTCGGGTAAGTCACCTTACTCTCAAAGCCGCGACGAAAGTCGCGGCTTTTTTGTGGCCGATGATCACTAAATATCTGTTTAAAGAAAAAATACCTGACAGAGATAATTGAAAGCCAACACTGGCCGAAAAAATGAAACTACTGGTAACTAACGATGACGGCATCGACTCTCTCTTCCTGCACGAGCTGATCTTTGCATTAAAAGCTTCCGGGCATGAACTCTATGTCGTCGCGCCGGTCTCGGAACAGAGTTGGACCGGGGCCTCCAAGACCCGCAACGGGCCCGTAAAATCCGGAGTTGTGGACCGGGGCTTCGGCTGCCCGACCTGGACGGTGGGCGGCACCCCTTCGGATTGTGTCAATATCGCCCTCGACCATTTGTTGGATACTACGGTCGATGGCGTCGTCAGCGGCATCAACGTGGGTTTCAATTGCTCGCTGGGATTCATTTTGGCCAGTGGCACCCTGGCCGGGGCCTGGGAAGGCGCCCTGCACGGTCTGCCGGCGCTGGCGGTCTCACAGGACGTCACCGAGAAAATATACGAGCACTTGAAAGAAAAAGGAGGCGCAATTGGCGATGAGCTGCTGGCCACATTAAAAATATCGGCCGCGCACGCCGCCCGGCTCACGGGTGAATTGCTCCCCGCCA
>DFDG01000154.1:0-2383 GCA_002367815.1 Opitutaceae bacterium UBA3033
GCGACATCTCCTCCCGGCACATAGCAATACATCATGTGCAATGGCGTATCACCGATGTTGGTGAGCTGGTGAAATTTGGTCGGCGGCATATACACCATTTGACCGGCGGTGATTTCCTGCCGCTCATTATCCACGCACATTTCGCCGCGACCCTGTAGGATCATATACACTTCCTCCTGCTCTTGGTTGTGCCATGGCACCTGGCCGCCGTTCGGCTCCAGCACCACGTAGCCCATGGAGAAGTTTGCTGATTGAATGGGTTGCCCGCCCTGACCGACCAAACCGCGACCAAAACGACGAGCCGGAAAAGTGCGACCGGGGATTTTTGAGATGTCTGCAATGATCATAATTAAGAATGGAAAGGTCCTAAATGCGTCTCCATGCTGGAAGTGTAAATGGCAAATCCAGATTTAATGCTCGACCTGCATGAAAGCCCGGAGGCTGAAGCCAAACAGTTACTGACCGTGCAAAGCGCAGGCGGCCTCAAAGGGGCCACCGCCGTATTGATGCAGCAATTCAATGTCTTGCAGACGCGGGCCCAGATGATGCTGACCATCACCACCCTCACCCTAACCATCACGGGGTTTCCGGCCCCAAGATTGCCGCCTCCAGCATGTTCGCGAAAGGCGCCATGGTGGCAGGAATCCTTTCCACCCTGGCATCCACTTTGCTTATTCTCAGTGGCAGTCTTCGCATTCGCTGGGTGACGCAGTTCCAAGGCGAAGACGACTTGGATCTGGTCACCCGCGTGGTGCGCTATCGCAACAGCAAGACCAAGCTCTTTTTCACTGAGATTTGTCTGCTGGTGATCGGTCTGTCCTTCTATGTGGCCAGTGTGGTGGCTTATTTCCTGTTGGGAGAATAATCCTCAAGCCGCCAGGCCGCTACGCACCAGCAAGGCCTGCAAATCAGGTTCTCGTCCCATGAAGTCGCGAAACAACTGCATGGGGTCAGCTGAATTTCCACGACTGAGAATTTTGTTAACAAAATCCGCTCCAGTCTGAGCATTGAAGACGCCTTCTTTTTGGAAACGGGTAAACGCATCTGCGTCCAGCACCTCGGCCCACTTGTAAGAATAATATCCCGCGGCATAACCAACTGGATCTGAAAAGATGTGATTGAAGCGACGCGAAGCAGTGGGGGTTTTCGGCTCAGTCCTAACGAGGCAATCCTTTATCGCTTCCCGCACCGTGGTTTCGATATTATCGGTCGCAATGATGTCGTTGGTGCGAATGTGCATCAGCAGATCCATCTTGGCAAAGGACACCTGACGCATGGTCGCCGTCGCCGAACGAAAGTTTTTAGCGGCAATCATTTTCGCAAATAGCTCTTCGGGAATTGCGGCTCCGGATTCATGGTGCCGAGCAAACAAATCAAGACTCTCACGTTCCCAACACCAGTTCTCCATGATTTGGGAAGGGAGTTCCACAAAGTCCCAAGTAACGTTCACGCCGTTGAGGGACTTGATCTCAACTTCGCCCAGAAGGTGGTGAAGTAAATGCCCAAATTCATGGAAAACCGTTTCCACTTCGCGATGAGTGAGCAGGGCCGGACGTTCATCAGCAGGTGGAGTCATATTGCCACAGATCAATCCCAAATGAGGTTCACGTTTCGTGCCGGGCTGCACATCACCGGTTCTTAAATAGTTCATCCAGGCCCCGCTGCGTTTTGATTCACGAGGATACCAATCCGAATAAAATGATCCGAGATGCACGCCTGCGGTGTTCTTTAATTTATAGAACAGCACGCCAGGGTTCCATACCTCAACCTCTCCGACCGGCACTGCTTCCACCACAAGACCGAACACCCGATTAACCAAATCAAACAATCCCTCGATTACGCGATTCATGGGAAAATAAAGCCGCAACTCTTCCTCATCAAAAGCATATTTACTCTGCCGCAATTTCTCCGACCAATAAGAAATTTCCCAAGGACTCAGGTAAGAGGCCGCCAGACCCGTCTGCTTAGCTTTAAACGATTCCAACTCCTCCGTGTCCTCGGTGAATTTTCCCGCAGCTCTCGCTTGCAAGTCTTCAATAAACTTCAGCGCGCGATCACCCGTCTTGGCCATACGGCGCTCCAACACTACGTCGGCAAAATTGGCTTTCCCCAACAATGCCGCTTGCTCGGCGCGCAGCTGCAAAATCTGCCGAATCAGTTCGGTATTATCATGCGGCTCTTTGGCCGCCACACGGGATGACGCCTCCCACATCTCGCGGCGCAAGGCATCGTCTTCCAAATAAACCATGAATGGCTCCATCGAAGGTTGATGCAGGGTGAATCTCCACGCGGGCGATTCAGTCGTCGCTTTGCCTTTGTCAGCTGCACTTTTCGCCGCGGCTGCTTTCGCGTGGGCGGGAAGTCCTTTAAGGCGACGCTCATG
>DFDG01000154.1:2539-3278 GCA_002367815.1 Opitutaceae bacterium UBA3033
CGCTCATCGGTGATGATCAATTCCCAAGCGTTGGTGGCATCGAGCACATTTTCTGAAAATTTCTGGGTGATTTTCGCCAGCTCACCTTGTAGGGCTTCGAGCCGTTGGCGTTTCTCTTCCGGCAAGTCGGCGCCCGCTTGGCGGAACTCGCCCATGGTCTCTTCCATGAATCGTCGTTGCACCCCGGTAATGTTTTTTCCCGCAGCTGTTTCTGCAAAAGCCTTCAATCGCCCCCACAATTCAACATTGAGAGGAATCCCGGCCGAAAAAGCCGTAACCGCCGGCAACATCTTGTTATAAGCATCACGCAATGCCGGTGAATCACAGACCGATTGCAGATGCGAAACTTTGCCCCAAGCTGAGTTAAGATTCTCGGAAGCTTTTTCCAAAGCAGCAAAAGTGCTTTCGTAAGATACCCCGCCAAGGTCTTGGACTGTAATGTTAGTAATCGCCTGTTTGGACGTCGTAAGCACTGTCTCAATCGCCGGTTCAATATGTTCCGGCGCCAGCTTGGACCAAGCGATCAGGAATGAATTATCAAGGAAGGGGTTATTTTGCATGCAGCATCGCACCCGTTGACCACCCTGGTTGTCAAACCGCAAGCGACTACCAGCCGTAGGCCAGACTGACCGCCATCTGTCGACCTGGCGCAGGCACCGCGGGGACATCTTGAAAATTCGAATCCCAAAGATTATCCACTTCGAAAGTAATTTCGACTCCACGTCCATTCTTGGGCCGC
>DFDG01000154.1:3411-5622 GCA_002367815.1 Opitutaceae bacterium UBA3033
TCCATTCTTGGGCCGCCACACCATGACAAGCGAACTCAGCACGGCGTCATCCCCACCCAACGTGCGCAAGGAATTCTCATTTTGCATGCGACCTTCATTATCCATTCGCAACTCCCATTCGGCAGAAAGCCGCAAGGTGATCGCTGCCGTAATGCGATGCCGGGCATAATTGAGGGCATAAAAACTGGCATCCACCGCCGTCGAGCCATAATCCGCATCTTTAGTCAGGTAAGTATAACCCAGCGTAACACTCCCCCGTCCGAAATCTTTGCGGCCCACCAGTTCCATCCCGGTGGTCTCGATATCCACGGCATTGGCACTGCGCGCAGTAATCCCGGTTTTGTAGGTCCAATCGACCAAGTCATCATCCCAACGGTGAAAAACCGATGCGACTGTTCTCCATCCCACAACTTCACTCTCAATTGACCAATCCAGATTGCGACTTTTCTCGCGACCCAAGTTGGCATTACCGCGAAACAATCCTGAGGTTGAGGAGGAATTTAGTGCGGTGTAACTGGTCACCTGGGAAGTTTCCGCATAGCCCAATGCAATGGACCGAATATTTTCTCCCGCTGCAAAATGTCGGGATATTTCGGCCACCGGTGACCATGCACCTCTGTCTCGGTCGGTATCGTCATAGCTCAATCCAGCCAGCATCTGCCAATTTCCTCCGTTGGATGATGCCCATGCATGGTCCCCAGCGAGCGATAATTTGGTAATCTTACGGGTCTGATAATTTCCGGAATTCAGGGCCGTGGATTCTATCTTGTCACCCGCGACTTCAGCCCGATATCGCACGGCCCAAGCTTCCATTACTTCCCTACCTTCAACGGCGACTCCGGTCATCCGTGTGGTGTGTTGATAGGGATTAAACTGGCCCGGAATCAAACGGTTGAATTCGTAGTCATCTTTGTTGCGACGGTGATAAGCCCCTGCCTCAACGTAGCCACCTTCGGGTCGTTTCATCCGATGATTAAGCACGAACAAGACCGTCTCCAGATCTTCGGTCTCATTGACGCCGAAAGGTGTATAGAGATTTGGCCAGCCAAAGAACTTGGTTTGATAACCCGCAAACATGTCGGTCTGTGACTCTGCAGTTCTCAACTGCAACCGCCCACCCACCCGTTGAAAACTATGATCTCCATACTTGATCGATCCATCAGAAGAAGAACGGGCATATTCAAACTCTGCACCCATCGTGGTCCCACTGTTCAGGTCCCGGGTAATTCCTTGGTAGATTTCCTGACGATTCAAATCATATTGCCCAACGCCCAACGCCAACCGACCTGCCGTTCTGACCGGGAGCCATACGTAGGCAATTGAACCTACATTGACGTTCGTGCTGCCCAGCGCATTGGCGGCACCGGTTTTGATTTCCGGAGCACCCAACATTGTGGGCGGCACCGGTATCTCAGCAAAATAATGTCCCGTCTGTGGATCCAACAACGTCACGGCGCCAATGCGAAATCCGGTGTTTTCGAATGTGCTGCCACGAATGGTCACATCCGCTTGGCCCTCGGCCATATTTCGCGCCTGCACATCAACCAAAGGCTCAAATCTTAATGCCGATACCGGCATGGCAAACGTGGCTACAGGAGATTGGTTGGCGATGCGGGGCGAGTTAATGACTAACTCCGGCAAAGCTTCTATAGGTTGCCCCACCGAAGTAGTTACCCCGAGGACGAGCGCTAGGGAGAAGAATCTGGTCATTTCCTTGAGCCGTAGCACGGCCTAGACGGAAAACAAGCTCTGGTTATATATTTTTACATTTTGGCTTAACCAAGGACTGGCATTTATTCCGGACCAAAAAAAACCCGGCACGTTTAGTGTCGGGTTTGAACAGTTAGAAGGATGTGGGATTAATCCGCGCCGTCGTTGCCGATAGCTTCGACTGGGCACCCCTCAAGCGCTTCCATACATTGGCCGATTTCTTCTTCAGTAGTCGGTTGCAAGTGCACGAAAGAATAACCGCCCTCGTCGTGACGGGTAAAGAATGAGGGAGCGGTCTCACGGCAAAGGTCACAATCGATACATTGCTGATCGACGAAAAACTTACCTGCTACGTTTTCCTCCCATTTATCAGTTTTGTTGGCCATACGATGCGATTGAGAAAGGTAACCCCTTATCCTGTCAAGCGGTGTTCCACCATTTTAGCGACTTATTGTCAGATGATTTAAAAAATCAAAACCGAAGGCTTCCAATGAGATGTGA
>DFDG01000200.1 GCA_002367815.1 Opitutaceae bacterium UBA3033
TGCACGCTGACCAAGGCGGCCAGATGAATAATTCCTTCAGGTTGAAATTCTGCCACCAGACGATCCATCAAGCCAGCCTCCGCGACGTCCGCCTCTATCAGACGGAATTCTGCGGACTTCAAAGCCGATTCCAAGTTGTGCCGATGGCCGGTCCGAAAATTATCCACGCCCAACACCGTGTGCCCATCAGTCAAAAGAAGATCAGTCGTGTGACTTCCGATAAATCCCGCTGCACCCGTGACAATAAAACTACCCATAAGAGAAAGTTAGTCCCACCAATCTCGATGACAAGCTTGGGAATAAATGTTCGCGCATGGAAAACTTGCCTTGGTGATGCCGCCTCCCTTTGGCTCCACTTCGCATTATCATGGCCTCACCTACTCGCCCCGTTCAATTGCGCTGCAATCACCTGACCAATCCCCTTGGCCTACACGATCAAGTCCCGGCGTTGAGCTGGCGTCTGGCAACTGATGGTCATCGTGGTGCCCGACAAAATGCTTATCGGATCCACGTTTCCACTAAACGCACTGGAGCCGCAGATTTGTGGGATAGTGGCTGGATAAATTCCGCCAAGTCCAACGACATCGCTTACGCAGGACACCAATTAAAGTCCCGTTCGCGGGCGTGGTGGCGGATCGAAATTCGCGATGAACGAAACCAGACCGCCACCAGTGCCCTTGCGTTTTGGGAAATGGGACTCCTTGCCCCCGAAGAATGGCAAGGGGCGTGGATAGGTTCGGCTCTCGCCGGTGGTCCGGATTCTGCCGTGCCCAGCCCTTACCTCCGCACCATGTTCAATGTTAACAGCAAGATCGCACGTGCGCGTCTCTATGTAACCGCACTCGGCCTGTATGAATTTCAGATTAACGGCCAGCGTATTGGCCGCGACGAGTTCACCCCGGGTTGGACCGACTACGCCAAACGCGTCCAATATCAAGTCTACGACATCACCGACCAACTCCATCATGGTGCCAACGCCGCCGGGGCCATTTTGGGTGATGGCTGGTATTGTGGCCGGGTTGGCTGGCGTAATCGGGCTTACTACGGCGACCGCCCAAAACTTATGGCCCAAATCGTCATCACTTACCGTGATGGCTCCGAACAAATCGTGGCAACAAATGAAGCCTGGAAGACAGCGTGTGGCGCCATCGTTGAAAACGACTTCATGCATGGCGAAACCCATGATGCGCGGCGTGAGTTAACCGGCTGGAGTCATACCAAATATGATGACCGCACATGGCTCCCGGTAACAACATTCTCCAAGCCCACCATCGAGATCTCACCGACTCTCGGCACCACAGTGCAAAACACCCAGCAGATCAAACCTATCGGCGAACCAAATAAAATCGAAGCGTGGCCCGATCCGGTTTGGATTTTCGATCTGGGCCAAAATATTGCCGGCAGGGTATGTCTGCAAGTAAAGGGCCGGGCCGGTCAAATTATCCGAATTCGTTATGCCGAAGTAATAAACGCCGACGGATCAATCTACACCGATAACCTCAGGGCTGCACGAGTCACCGATTATTATATTCTGCGCGGAAATCCGGCTGGTGAATCATGGGAGCCCAAGTTTACCTTTCATGGTTTTCGTTATGTCGAAGTTGGAGGACACCCCGAGACCCTTACCGCCGAGGCCATCACCGGTATAGTGTTGCACAACGACATTCCTCGCACCGGTGACTTCAGCTGTAGTGATCCACTCATCAACCAACTTCAGCGCAACATCGATTGGGGCCAGCGGGGCAACTTCCTCGAAGTGCCCACCGATTGTCCGCAACGCAACGAACGCCTTGGTTGGATGGGCGATGCCCAAGTCTTCATCCGCACCGCAGCGTGGAATCGCGATGTCGCCAGTTTCTTCACCAAGTGGCAGCGCGATATCGATGATGCCCAACAACCGGACGGGGCCATGCCGGCCGTCGTGCCCCACATCAATGGAGTGCCACCCGACGGCGGTCCGGCGTGGGCCGATGCTGCGGTCATCTGCCCATGGACGATCTACCTTTGTTACGGGGACAAGGCCCTGCTCGCGCGGCACTTCGCTCCGTTGGAGAAATTCGTAAATTACATGGAGAAAAACTCCACCGCATTGATTCGTTCGCACCCCGATGCCAAAGTCTGGCACGGTTTCGGTGATTGGCTGGCCCTCGACGGCAGCGGCAACGTCTTTGGCAACACCCCGAAGGATCTGATCGGCACCGCCATGTTCTGTTACAGCACCGACTTGCTGGCCAAAATCGCCCGCGTGCTCGACCGTGAACCACAAGCAGTGCGCCTCGAGAAACTCGCTAACCGCATTCGACGTGCTTACCAGAAACGGTTTGTCACCGATAATGGCGTCGTGACTGGTCTCACCCAAACCAGCTACGTGCTGACGCTTCATTTCGACCTCGCACCGGAATCATTGCGACCAAAGTTAATGGGCGAACTCGTGCGCGACATAGTGCAACGCGGCCACAAACTTAGCACTGGTTTCGTCGGGGCCTCCTACATGCCTCATGTGCTCTCCCGTTTTGGCCGACTCGATATCGCCTACAAGCTCCTTCACCAAAAAGCGTGGCCTTCATGGCTCTACGCCGTGACCCAAGGGGCCACCACGATTTGGGAACGCTGGGATGGCTGGACCAAGGAAAACGGCTTCCAGGACAAGGGCATGAATTCATTCAACCATTACGCCTATGGCGCAATCGGTTGCTGGCTCTACCAAGTCGTCGCCGGGATTGAAATCGATCCAGCTCAACCTGCTTATAAGCACATTCTGCTCGCGCCCAAGCCAGGCGGAGAACTGACCCGAGCCCGCGGTCGACTTCAATCCATTCACGGCGAGATTATCAGTTCATGGAAGTTGGGCACCAACCGCTTTGATTGGGCCGTGACCGTGCCACCCAATACGACCGCCACGGCTACCTTTCCTGTTTCAGCTCAAGCAAAAATTACCGAGGGCGGAAAATCCCTCTCTCAGGCGGTCGGGGTCACTCCCACCACAGCAGGTAAGAGGTCACCTTCCTACCAACTTACTTCCGGTCACTATAAGTTCAAGGCGATCTGGAGATAATAATCATGCCAACACCAAAAAAATGGCGCATCGCGGGAATCAACTTCGATTTCCGGCACATGGATCATCTGCTCAGCTACGTGCATGCCCATTCGCATGCAGAGATTGTCGGCATCAGCCACACTGATCCTCACGAGATGCAGGACGTAATCCGGAACTACGGCATCCCTGCCGAACGGGTTTTTACCGATTGGCAGGCTTGTATCGAAACTGCCAAACCCGATCTCGTAATTCTCTGCCCTGCCAGTGGAGCCCATGCCGATTGGGTTGAGCGAGTTGCGCCTTATGGCGTGCATGTCCTGATTGAAAAGCCATTCGCCGCCAATCTGGCCCAAACCGATCGCATGATCGCAGCAATGAAAAAGAGCCGCCGCCGACTTGCGATCAATTGGCCACTCGCTTGGTATCCACCGCACCTCACCGCGCATCGGCTACTCAACGAAGGTCGAATCGGAAAACTACAGGAGGTGCATTTCTACGACGGCAATCGCGGCCCCATTCAGGATCACAGCAATCTCGCCGCGGCCGAACCTTCTTTGGCCACGAAAAAGGCCAGCTGGTTCTATGACCGCAATGGCGGTGGTGCCCTCATCGATTACTTGGGCTATGGTGCTACTTTGGCCACATGGTTTTTCGATGGCCGAAAACCCACGGAGATCACTGCCGTTACCGGTGGCGCTCAGGGTGTGCCTGTTGATGAGCAAAGCGTCACCATCGCCCGTTACGGGGAATGGCTCTCCACTTTCCACACCCGTTGGGGCACATTTACCAGCCCTTGGTTGCATCAACCACAACCCAAGTGCGGATTCATCCTCAAAGGCACCGATGGCACCATCGCCAACTTTGATTATGAACCGACCATCCGTCTGCAGACCCGGCGCTATCCGGAAGGAAAGACGCTCCAAGTCGATAAACTCAAGAAACCGCTCTCAAACCCCGTGCAATATTTCATCCATTGCTTGGAAACCGGCGATCCTATCGAAGGCCCGATCTCGGTTAAAACCAGCCGTATCGGACAACAAATTGTCGACACCGCCGCCCTAAGCGCCAAGCAACGCAAACCTCTCAAGCTACTTACCCAATAATCCCATGCGTGCCCCCAAGCTAGACTACCTGCCACGTGGCCCCAAACATCCGAAATTCCACAAACTGGGCCTCATCGGTTGCGGGGGCATCGCGCAATATCACTTAACCGCAGCAAAATCATTCGGGGTGGAGGTGGTCGCACTCGCCGATGTCAATATCGACGCGGCCAAGAATCGTCGCGACGAATTTTATCCCAAGGCCGAAGTTTTCTCAGACTATCATCAACTTCTCACGCGCAAGGATATCACAGTAGTAGAAATTGCCACGCATACCGAAATTCGTGGGGACCACATCAAGAATTCACTCAAGGCCGGCAAGCACGTACTCAGCCAAAAACCATTCACTTTCGATCTTCAGGAAGGCCGCCGATTGGCTGCTTATGCGAAACGTAAAAATCTGCGACTAGGAGTGAACCAAAATGGACGATGGGCCCCACAATTTGCCGCCCTGATCGCGGCGGTGCGGGCGGGATTACTCGGAGATATCCATACCTTGGATCTTTCTCTGGCTTGGGATCATACTTGGACCCGAGGCAGTAAATTCGCCGATCTTCATCACCTGATCCTGAGCGATTTCGGCATCCACTGGTTTGATGCCGTCACCTGCGTATTTGGTGACCGCAAAGCTCGCAGTGTTTTTGCCAATGCGGTCAAAGCGCCCCAGCAAGACATGAAGGTTCCCATGCTCGCCAATGCAATCATCAACTTCGGCGATGGTCTGGCTTCTCTTGGTTTTAGTGCCTACCAATCATTTGCCCCACAAGAATACCTTTGTTGTGTCGGCTCAAAAGGCACCATCCGTGGCACCGCCAACGTCGCAAATATCACAGAGCTCGAACTCACGACAAAAAACGGCACGGCCAAAATTCCTCTGAAAGGGAAATGGTTTCCCGACGGCTTTCGCGGCACCTTGGGCGAATTTCTTCGCTCTATTGAAGAAGCCCGTGAATCAACTATTAGCGCCACCAATAATCTGCGCAGTCTCGAACTCTGTTTTGCCGCGCTTGCCAGCGCCGACACCAGCCTACCCGTAAAACCGGGCGAAGCCAACACTGGCCGAGTTTGAATCAATTTCAATTATACAAACTAAATGGGCAAGATTCCTGCAAGGCGCAGAAAACCATCGGTCTGCGATCACGCGTGGGCGCGATTCGCCCAAGGTCCGGTGATCGCCACCGTATAACCAGACCTCTGCACATTGAAAAACAACGTGGAGCTATCCGGTGAAAAACAGGCACCCGCCAATTCATTTTGGGGCAAATTATTCTCAGCGATCACATAATACTGGCCCCCGGGAGTCACTCCGATCAGTCGGCATTTTCCGGCATGATCCTCGCATATGACAAGATCGCCCCATGGCGCCACGGTGAGGGCGTCACAGTTGAGCAATAATTCCGAATTATTTGGCTCGACAAACAGCTCCAATCGGCCCGGTTTTTCCGCCTCCTTATCTGTGCCCTCATAGGGACTGGGAATATAGCGAAAAATCTGCCCCAGCATTTTCTGCCCACCACTCGTCATCGCGAAATAGATTCCCGCTTCGGTGGACCAAGCACCCTCCCCTCGTCCAAATGGTGCCGCTCCCATTGCTACTCCACGAATCCTCAAGTCATCGTTGGGGCTCTCGGGATCATCCAGATCGACCCATCGCACAGGCAAAGCTTGGCCAATCGGAAACAGCCTTTTCGAACCGGGCCAATTTCGCGTATCCGTAATCGTCGGATCGACCAGAGCCAAAGCCTGCAATCGCCCACCGGCAGCCAAATTTGTTTTTTCATTGGGCAGGAATCGATAAAGCAGACCATCCCCCAAGTCTTCGGTCTCGTAGACCGCGCCGGATTTCGGATCGATCGCAATCGCCTCGTGGCGGAAGCGCCCCATTGCTTTTAGCGGCACAGGTGTAACGAGACCGACCTCGCTCGACGATTTCACTTCAAAATTATAGCCATGTGATTGTTCAGCGCCGGGCTCAGGATTCTTGTCCATTTCTTCACAAGTCACCCATGTGCCCCATGGCGTGGGCCCACCCGCACAATTGCGGGCAGTGCCAGCCAAACTCAAATAATGACTCTCCATTTTCTGGGTGCGCGTATCAAAGACCAAGGTCGTCGTGCCACCAAGATTGGGTGCGTTGCCATGCCCGCGATCATAGATCTTGCCCTCAGGAATGAGCGAAAGCCGTTCATTGTTTACTCCAAACGCCCCACCAGCTGGATTCTTACTGGTTAATTCGTGATTACGCACCAACAGGGTCTTACCATCGGGGCCAGGGAAGGCACCCATCCCATCGTGGGCAGCCGGAACCAAAAACCCATCAACCATCTCTTCGCCTGTGCGGGAGAATACTGTGTAACTAAAACCACGTGGGACCTTCAGCAATCCTTGCGCATCGTCAAATAGAGAACCGTAGCCAACAACGCCCGTAGAGCCGGCCCCAATGAGCTTATGGTTTACCAATGTCCGTAAACCAACAAAACCTACCGTTGCGAATGCAGTATTACGTAAGAAAGCCCGCCGAGAATGCATAACCCTGTCTTTCATCTTACCTGTCCCTTGTCAAAGCTGACCCGGGCCCGTAACCTAAAGTTTACTCTATCTAGATATGAGTGAAAAGTTGCTCCTTGGAGAACCGCACTTTGGGCATCGCAGCATACTTGTCATCAGCCGAGCGGTATCCCGCAGCACAGCACACCACCGAGATGTAGGGCGTGCTCGTGAGGTCAAGGATTTCATCAAACTTGCCCGGTTCAAATCCTTCCATCGGGCAGGTATCGACACCCAGCAATGCCGCCGCGGTCATAAAATTTCCCAGCGCGATGTAGATCTGGTGCGTTTGCCACGTATCCAGTCGATTTTCCACCCGCGCCTTACCGAGATTTCCGGTCACCATGGTGCGAAACTTGCCCAGCGACTCCACCGGGGTGCCACGCACCTCGCTTATACGTTGAATGTGCTTGTCCACATGAGCTTCATCCAAGTCCTTCTGAACTGCCATCACGAGAAAATGAGAACATTCTGAAACCTGCGCCTGATTCCACGCCGCAGGCTGCAACCGCGCCTTCATCGCAGGATCCGTGACGACAATAAATTTCCATGGCTGCAATCCGATCGATGAAGGGGTCAGTACCAGAGTCTCTTCCAAAGCCTCCCAAACTGCATCACTTATTATACGTTCCACCTCAAATCGTTTCACCGCATAGCGCCAGTTGAGTGCAGCCAGGAGATCATTGGTCGGAATCGGTGTCATGTAAGTTTGAAACAGGACAAAAATGACTTTTTCCGCAAGACTGCCGTGATTTAAATGATGATGCCAAACTTACGGCTTGGCATGCCCGTTACCATCGCCTCACTAATGTGTCTCCCCCTGCTAAGCAAGTTAGTTACCTGAAGATGTCATCTACTCTATCCCGGCAAAAAGTCCTACGCGAATGGAAGTTATATCTGTTCGTGGTTCCCTCTCTGCTGATGGTGCTGGTTTTCTCCTACCTCCCGGCCGGGAGCGCAATTTACCATAGTTTTTTCGATTGGTCGGGGGGTGAGGCCAAGCAATTCATCCACTGGGACAACTACATCCGGGCGTTTCATGACAGCACTTTGCTCAACTCCTTTGTCACGGTAGGTGCACTGCTCATCTTCAACCTTTTCAAGATGATTCCTTCGATCTTGATCGCGGTGCTTATCCACCGCGTCTCGAGTGACCGCTGGCAATACATCTACCGTGCTCTACTCGTGGTGCCGATGATTGTGCCCAGTTTGGTTACTCTTTTTATCTGGAAATTCATTCTCGATCCCAACCTGGGTGCGCTCAATCAAGTCATCGAGGCCACTCACTTCAAGGCCGTGCTGGTCGCGATTAACGATTTCTTCGGTTGGAGTGTGTTTTTCAAGGACGTGCCCATCGGCTGGCTCTCCCAACCGGAATTGATCCTGCCCGCATTGTTCATCTGGGGCTTCCCCTGGATCGGCACTGTCGGTGTGCTCATCTACCTTGCGGGTTTGCAGTCGATCAGTCAGGAAATTTACGAAGCCGCCGAGCTGGATGGCATTGGGCCTTTCAAGAAATTTCTCTACATCGAACTCCCACTGATCCTCACCCAAGTTCGGCTCAGTTTGGTGCTACTCGTGGTTGGCACCCTCGGACAATACGGCCTCCAGCTTCTGCTGCTCAATGAATATGGCGGCCCCGGAGGCCGGGGGATGGTGCCCGGATTATGGATGTATAACCGGGCTTTCGTGGCGGGTGAATTCGGCTATGCCTGTGCCATCGGCGTCATCCTCGCCTTTGTGATCCTCGGGCTGACCATTATCAACAACCGCTACGTGCGCGTCGAAAAATGAGCACCGCTGAATCAGTAGTTATCAAGTTGCGGCGCAAGGTCGACTGGCCGAAACACACCATCATCTGGTTCTTTATCCTGATAGAGCTTTTCCCGCTCTACATGATGTTCCAAGTGAGCTTCAAGGATAACGCCTCATTCATCCAACAGCCATGGCTCCCCCTGCCTCCAAGCCAATGGCAATGGGGCAATTGGTTGTTCGCCATCAAACTCGTCGGGCCCTATCTCGCCAATACTGTCTTTGTAGCGGTCACGGCCACAGTTTGCTCGTTGTTTCTGGCCATCCTCGGATCGTATTTCTTTGCCCGCCACAAAATGCCGTTTAGCGGCCTGCTTTGGGCACTGTTTCTGTTCCTCATGCTGCTACCCACGGTCACCAATATCGTGCCACTGTTCATGCTGCTGAAATCGATGAGCCTGCTCAACACCTTGCTTGCCCTCATCCTCGTGGGCGTGGCGGGTGGCCAGGTTTTCAATATCTTCGTCCTGCGACATTTCCTGGAGGATTTACCCAAGGATTTATTTGAAGCGGCAGAAATGGATGGGGCATCACACTTTCAGCAAATCATCAACATCGTCATTCCAATGTCCGGGCCGATCATCGGCACCCTCGCCATTTTGTCTTTCTTGAATGCCTGGAATGACTTTCTCCTGCCATTGATCATTCTGCGCGACAAGGAACTGTTCACCCTCGGCGTGGGCTTGATTTACCTTGATGGGGAATACGTCAAACCATGGGGCCGAATCATGGCCGCTTATTTTCTCGCCGCGATACCGTTGATCCTGATTTTTCTGTTCACGATGCGTCTCTTTGTGCGCGGCCTGTCAGCCGGCGCGATCAAGGGCTAATACCCGAAATCACCAAGCCCGAGCATATTGGCGTGGAGCAGACAATGTAGTCTCTGCCCCCAAAACTTTCGCGGCATGGGCCGGCCAATAGGCATCGCGTAAAAATTCCCGCGCCAACAACACCAGATCCGCCCGACCTCCGCGCACAATGGCATCGGCCTGTTTCGGCTCGGTGATCATGCCCACGGCCGTAGTTGCCACACCTGCTTCACGTCGTATCCGCTCCGCAAATGGAACCTGATAATCCGGCCCAGCCGGGATTTCGGCATGGGGCACCGCTCCGCCCGAACTGCAATCAATCATATCCACCCCTTCCTCTTTTAACCGCCGCGACAATTCCACCGATTGGTCAATATCCCAGCCCCTTTCCACCCAATCGGTGCAGGAAATCCGCACGGTAAATGGCAGCGATTCCGGCCAGACTCTCCTGACTGCCCTTGCGGTCTCCAATAAAAACCGAATCCGATTATCAAAACTGCCGCCATAATTGTCAGTGCGGTGATTCGAAAGCGGAGACAAAAACTCATGACTCAAATAGCCGTGGGCCGAGTGGAGTTCCATCCATTCAAATCCTGCCTCAATGGATCGTTTCGCTGCAGCGACAAAATCATGCTGCACCCGCGCAATATCCGCCATCGTCATCGACAGGGGAATTTTCGTCAACTCACCCCCAAAAGGCAGCGGACTGGGGGCATAGGTTGGCCAGCCGCCTTCAGCCTCGGACAATTGACCGCGGCCACTCCAAGGAGAGGCTGCGCTCGCTTTTCTCCCGGCATGGGCCAGCTGAATACCCGAAACCGCGCCGTGGGTTTTGATGAACCGACTAATTTTGGCCATCGACTCAATGTGTTCATCTTTCCACAGACCTGCATCACAGGGAGTTATACGACCATCCGGGGAGA
>DFDG01000017.1:0-5741 GCA_002367815.1 Opitutaceae bacterium UBA3033
TGGTCTTTATTTCCCGGGACGTGAATTGCTACCAGTGATGGGGGATAAGCGATTTCTGGGGTTCTATGCTTCAGCGGTCATCGCTGGCGGCCTGTTTTGGGCCGCTACTCATTGGAGCCATGGGGGAGAGGTAATAGGCGCTTCGGGTGCTGTATCGGGCCTATTGATAGTCTTCGCCTTTTTTTACCCCAATCGCCAGATTACCTTTTTATTGTTTTTCATCCTGCCGGTTTCCCTGAAACCCAAATACGTGGCCTTGGGCCTGCTCGGCCTCGATCTGTTCGGATTTGTATTTTATGAAATCATGGGCGCGCTTTCACCTTTCGGTTTTGCACATTCGGCCCATCTGGGCGGCATGCTGATTGGCTGGCTCTATTATCGCTATGTCCATGACCGCAAGTGGAGTTTTCCCACGGGCGCCGCCGGTATTGAGCTGCCAAGCTGGGCCAAGAAAAAGGTCCAATCCACCACGCCAAGTCCCCGATATCAGGTGAATTTGGGTAGCCAAGGAGATTTCAGAGCCGAGGTTGATCGGATCCTGGACAAGATAAACAGCAAGGGATTCGGGGCCCTGACCGACGATGAAAAACGGGTGCTGGACAGCGCCAAAGACATGTTGAGCAAAAAGTAAACCGGTTAGGCATTGGAACATAAATCCTTCCTATTGCGGAAAAAGATTGGTTTTATTCGAAACAATATCTCTGAGAAACAATCCAAGTTTGACCATGACTTCTCGTTCATTTCTGCGCCGCTCCCTGTTTGCCATTCTATTGTCAGGCTTATTTGCGGGCCCCGTCGTTGCGGTCACTGATCACACTTTCACCACCTCGCCCACACTGGCGACTGAAGTGCGCACCATGGTGCAGCTGCTTTCACAAGCGCACTATAATAGGGACGCCATCAGGAGCAGCACTTATGCAGAGGTTATTCCGGATTATATGGCCGCACTCGATGGGCAGCATATGTTTTTTTTGGACAGCGACTTGGAATCGTTTAAAAAAAACTACAGCACAAGTTTGTATTGGAATGTCAGTCGCTTGGGTAATATCGATTCGGCCTATGAAATCTATATCCGCTATGAACAAAGCGCCGAAAATCGCGTAAACTGGATTTTCGAGCAATTGGATACAGCTGATAGTGATCTTACAACCAATGACCTTTATCAGGTTGATCGGAGCAAGGCGCCATGGCCAAATGACACGACGGTAGCGGATGAGCTGTGGCGCAATCGGCTGAAATTCGAAATCATTGCCGAACTACTCAACAAGAAATCCCCCGAGGAGGCCAGACTGGCCGTGCGGAAGCGCTACGAAAGATTACTTAAAAACCTCAGCGACATCGAGAGCTCGGATTTGGCGGAACTCTTTCTCTCCACAATTGCCCGGTTGTATGATCCCCACTCAACCTACTTCTCCGCTGAGACTTTCGAGGATTTTGGAATTCAAATGAAGCTCGAACTCGTCGGGATAGGGGCTCTTTTAGGGCTGGAGGACGACTATTGTGTGGTGAAGGAGATCATTCCCGGCGGGCCTGCCAATCTAGGCAAGCAACTCAAACCCAATGATCGAATCCTCTCAGTATCACAGGATGGCGGCGAGCCCATCGAGATCATCGGGATGAAGCTGCGTAAAATCGTGGATTTAATCCGCGGCGAAAAAGGCACCAATGTTCATCTTTTGATCCAACCGGGTGATGCCCCTGATCCTTCCACTCGTCGCGAAATAATTATCGCCCGTGACGTGGTGAAATTAAATTCCGCCCGGGCCCACGCCGCGATATTCCAAGTGCCAAATTCCGATGGGGTGAACGTGCCCATCGGTGTGATCAGCCTACCCTCATTCTATGGTCCCGCCGAAGAGGGCGACACAGACAAATCAAGCGCTTCGATCGATGTCGGCCTCCTGATTGATCAACTCAAAACCGCCGGGATTGATGGCATGGTGCTGGATTTGCGGCGCAATGGCGGCGGCTTTCTATCTGAAGCCATTAATCTCACCGGTTTATTCATCAAAAATGGACCAGTCGTGCAGGTGAAAAATTATGCCGGCGAGATTCAGGTTGATGCCGATGAATCAGATAAATTGCTCTACGACGGTCCCCTGGCGGTATTGGTGGACAAATTCAGCGCCTCGGCATCCGAGATTGTGGCTGGTGCTTTGCAAAATTATGGCCGGGCGATTGTGGTGGGCGACAGTTCCACCCATGGCAAAGGATCAGTGCAAACGGTATTGGAAATGAAAAACTTCGTGCCCCAGTTGGCGCGTTCCCCATTGAAAACCGGCGCGACCAAACTAACAGTTCAAAAGTATTATCTGCCCAATGGGAATTCGACCCAACTAAAGGGCGTGATTCCTGATATTGTTCTGCCCTCCATTCAGGATCTTCTACCTATTAGCGAAGGTGACCTCCCGCACGCTCTGGTCTGGGATGAAATTCCCACTTCGTTTTTTGAAGGTAAGCCGCTGGATCCCGAATTGGTCTCCTACTTGAAAACCGCCAGCCAGATGAGACAGGAAAAATTGGATGAGTTCAGCTACCTGAAAAAGAACGTCGACAAATTCAAAATCCGGCAGGAGGAAAAACTTATCTCACTCAATTTGGAGAGGCGGCGTGACCAGCAAGTTGAGGATCTGGCATTTCGTAAGGAACTGAAGGAAGTTAAACTCAAGTTGGCCGAACAGGATTATCCTTATAAGGAATTCCGAGTGGGACCACCACTGCCAGAGCCAATCAAGTCCGTTCCGACTGAAAGTGAAGATGAGACCGATAAAGAATACCTCAGCACGGACGACAATGCGGCCTACGCCAAAGTGGACGTGCACTTGAAGGAATGTCTACGTGTGGTGAATGACGCCATATCTCTGGCCAAAAACAAATCTGTTTGGGCCAGTAACCGCCCCCCACTCACAGCCGCAGTGGACGACAGAGGTTAATCAGCCCACGCAAAGGCAAATCGCGGACGACCTGTCAGGTCAGACGCAAATTCATATCGCGAATAGCCGCAGGTCTTAAATCGCTCGGCTATCTCCTGATGTTGTCCGATACCGGTTTCCATCGCCAGCAAACCGCCTGCGGCAAGGAATTTCCGGGCCCCGCCGATAATAGTAACCAAGGCCTCAAGTCCGGAATGACCAGGAGTAAGCGCCACTTCCGGCTCAAACCCACGCACTTCGATTAAAGTATCTGCAGTTTCGCTGGCAGACAAATACGGTGGATTAGCCACGATCAAATCAAAGCGGGTGCCTGACACCACGTTGGAAAACCAATCTGACTGGTTGACCGTCACTCGGTCGGAAAGCTTCAAGGCAACCGCATTTTCCTGCGCCAACGACACGGCATCTGGACTGATATCAACCGCCGTGACGCGCGCCGCGCCACAGTGCTTGGCCAAGCCCAGTGCGATCGCGCCGCTACCAGTGCCAAGATCAAGAATATTGGCGGGTTCAGTCACGAACTTCTCTATCACCAATGAGAGCAAATACTCCGTCTCCGACCGGGGGATGAGAGCCCTCTTATCAACCTTCAGTTCGACGCCAAAAAATTCAGTCGTGCCGATAATATATTGTAATGGTTCCCGCTGGCCACGTCGCCGCACCATTTGGCGAATCTCCGCCAATTCAGATTCAACCAATGGTCGCTCAAATTGGAGGTAAAGTTGCATCCGTTTGAGACCCAAAGCATGGCCAATCAGATGCTCAGCGTTGAGTCGTGGATTTTCGACTCCCTTGCCCGCTAGAAATTCCGAGGACTTTGAAATGATCTCGAGCAACGTATGCATATTTATTTTCCGGACCGGTTGCCTTGGAATTTTTCCATATGGGCCACCCCATTGTTCAGGTCGGCCAATTTCTGTTCATGATCCGCCCGTTGCAATGCGGAAAAAAGTAGGCCGATATCGCCCTCCATTACCTCAGGTAGATTTTGCATGGTAACGCCAATCCGGTGATCCGTTACCCGGTTTTGCGGAAAATTATAGGTTCGAATGCGTTCACTGCGATCGCCCGACCCCACTTGATTGCGTCGTTCACTGGCATATTTCGCATTCTCTTCGTCGACTCGTAGTTTGAGCAAACGGGAGCGCAGCACGGTCATGGCCTTGGCCTTGTTCTTGATTTGAGAACGTTCGTCGGAGCACACCACAATTAGTCCACTGGGCTTGTGTTGGATCTGCACCGCCGAGTCAGTCGTATTGACGCCCTGCCCGCCCGGACCGCTGGCACGGCAGACTGAAATGTCCAAATCCTGAGGATCGATTTGAATATCAACTTCCTCCGCTTCCGGCAAAACCGCTACCGTGACGGTCGAAGTATGAATCCGCCCGTTTGCTTCGGTCACCGGGACACGTTGCACCCGATGAACGCCGCTCTCGTATTTCAGCCGTTTGTAAACGTCGGTGCCGATGATCAGAAATATCACCTCCTTCAATCCGCCCTTCTCTGAAGGACTGCTACTCATCGATTGGATTTTCCAACCCTCATCCTCGGCGTATCGACTGTAGAGCCGATAAAGTTCCGCCGCAAAGAGGCTCGCCTCGTCTCCACCGGTTCCAGCGCGTATTTCCATCACTGTGTTACGAGAATCGGTGGGATCTGGCGGGATCATCGCCAGCAATATTGAATCATACATACCAGCCAGTTCCTGCTGCATCGCCGGTAGTTCCGAATTCGCCAAGTCTCGCAATTCCGGATCGGAAGTAAGATCCCGCCCCATGGTCACCGCTTCAGCCAGATTGACTTCCAGCTTTTGGTATTTCACATGAGCTTCAATCATCACGTTCAAGCGCTGGTGCTCGCGCGTGATGTCAGCCGCTCGACGCGGATTGTTATAAAACGCCGGATCAGCCATTTGAGCGGCAAGCTCTTCATAGCGCTGTCGAAAAGGTGAGATTTCTGGCAAGGTTTCCATTTTTTGGAATAAGTGGGGACTGAGATTTGCGAATTGCGTGAACCGCTACTTTGCGGCTTCTAAATAGTAACAAGATACCGGTGGAGTTCCCTACCGGTGCTCATTCGCAATGCCCACGACGCTTTTCACACAAAACACCATCGCCTGTATTTGGGATTTCGACAAGACTCTAATCCCTGGTTACATGCAGGCGCCCCTCTTTCGCCGCCACGGTGTCGACGAAAGTGTCTTCTGGGCAGAAACCAATGCCATGCTGGAAAACTATCGTAAGCGGGGTTACAACCTGTCGGGCGAGATCAGTTATCTAAACCATATTCTGACCTACGTCCTCGCCGGCAAATTCGGCCGGCTCAACAACCGGTTGCTGCGTGAGTATGGGGCCGACCTCGAATTCTATCCCGGACTGCCCGAGTTCTTCAATAGGTCGAAATCCTACGTGCAGGATAAAGCCGAATACCGAAAACACGAAATCCAGCTTGAACACTACATCGTCAGCACGGGATTGGCGGAGATGATTCGTGGGAGTAATATTGCCGAGCATGTTGATGGGATCTGGGGCTGTGAATTCATCGAGAGCCCCCTCCAACCCGGATTTCTCAAGCAACGTGATATGAATATCGGCGACGATGCCGTCATCGCCCAGATCGGCATGGTCATCGACAACACGACCAAGACCAAGGCGCTATTTGAGATCAACAAAGGCACCAACAAAAATCCGGCCATCGACGTCAATTCCAACGTCAGACCTGAGGATCGGCGCATTCCCTTTCAGAACATGATCTACATCGCCGATGGTCCGAGCGACATCCCCAGTTTCTCCGTAGTCAAAGGGGGCG
>DFDG01000017.1:5946-8418 GCA_002367815.1 Opitutaceae bacterium UBA3033
CTCCGTAGTCAAAGGGGGCGGCGGTCGCACCTACGGGGTCTACAATCCGGAGCACAGCGGTGAATTTGAACAAAATGACCGCTTGCTCCAATCCGGCCGCATTCACGGCTACGGACCGGCAGACTACAACGCCAGCAGCAGCACGGCGCGTTGGTTACACATGCACATCAATTCAATCTGCGACCGTATCGTATCGGATCGCGAGCAGGCGTTGGCCAACAAGACCAGCAAGCCACCCAAGCACCTGAATCCAACGCCTGAAGAAGAAGATGTTCGCCGCTCCGCCAAAGAACCGAAGCAGAGTTCTTTTCTGGAGTAATAATGCCTCATTACGAGGAGGCCAAACGGTCGCTTCGCGCGCAGAAGGTGAAGTAGGCGATTAATCTATCAACAAAAAAGGCGCACCACTTAAAATGCGCCCTTTGATTCAATTGATTAGGTCTGCTTCAACCGCTTGAAGGACTCACAACGATAACGGACGGATCAACCACGGTAACAGGAGTCGTGGTCGTCGTAGTGGTTGGCGTAGTGGTGGTGGTGGTTTGGCCTGTCTGTGTGGTGGTAGTCGTCGACGTAGACGTTGTGCCGGTAGTAGTATTTACTGCGGACGTCGTAGCGGTCGTCGTGCCTGTAGTGGTATTGGTGGTCGTGGTCGTGACGGTGACTGCTGTTGGAGTAGTGATCGTAACAGTCGTATTGGCAGCCCTTGTAGTGCCGGTTGCTGCTCCAGAAGCCGCTGCACTGGCAATCGACGTAGACGACACAGTGACGGTGCTCTTAGCCGCCGCCGTGGACGCCGCTGAAGCGATTGCGTTTGTCAAAGTTTGAGCGGTAGAGGAAGCAGTCCCTGCTGTTGCAGTCGTAGCTTTCGCCGCGGTCGTTTGCACCGCACCCTGAACCGCAGCAGCCGTAAAGATAACGTCAGTGGCATCAAGCCCATTGGGGCGATAGGCTTGCAGGATAAATTTTGCTTCGTCGTTGTTCATGACGTTTGGGTTTTTCGGTCTTGGTCAAATGGGACCACTTGGGCACTGACCCCATTTTCGGCTTTTTTTAGTTCACTTCGCAGCTGGGCTTTACCCCGGGACAATCGTGACATCACGGTGCCGATTGGAACTCCCAGGGTTTCAGCAATTTCCTGATACGAGAGCTCCTCGGGATAAAACAAAGTCAAAGGAGCCCTGAAAAGATCGTCCACGGTTTGCAGAGATTCCATCACCGTCATCGCATCGAGCTTGGTAGTCCGATCTATCTCTTCGGCCGGAATATCCTGCTCGCCGGGAGGCAAATCTTCGATCGAAGTCGCCCGATTTTCCCGACGCTTAACCCGCAGAAATTCCCGATAAAGTGTCGTAAAGAGCCAAGATTTCGCCTTCGCGAACTCCCTCAAGGCATGCCCTTTGGTCGCCCAGATATAAAAAGTTTGCTGCACAAGGTCCCCAGCGTCGGCCTGATTATGGGCCAAACTCAGGGCAAATCGGTAGAGCGGCGCGTAGTGCGCATCAACCAATTGGGTAAAAGCCTTGTTGCTCATCGTAATTCTGAGATACTCAAAGGTTCTTTATTCCCGGAAACATCTAAAGCCTAATCATGCTCCTGTTCCATCTCCCACCCAATTTGACTGCTGCAGTTGCGCGTGACGCAATTCCTCTCAGGGTGGAACTGGTCTTGGATGATGCCCCAGAACCTGCTCTATTGCCCGCTTTGGCCTTGCTCCAGCGGTGGAGCGGCAATTCCACGGCACCAAAATTCATCCAAATTTCCCGCCTTCAACTCACTGAACTCGTCAAAGCTGCGACTGATTTGCCCATCTTTTCAGAAAACAACCGGCCAATCTCCTGGCCCCATCCAAATTTGCTAATCACCAATTCCACTCCTGTCTCTTCAAAAGAATCCACGCCAATTGAGCCTTCACCATGGCTCGATGGCGATATCTCGCCCGCCATCATTGATGGAAGTGAGCACTACCTCGCCGTCTCATTGCCCTCACGCGAGCACCACGGATATCGCTCCATGGTAGATTTTCTTAAGCGCAACGGATTCACTTTGGAGCCATCAAACCGCAAATGGTGGCTGCGCGATCGCCATAAGGTGCTGAACCTACTCGCCCAGCATGGCGAACGATTGCGGGAAAATTTCGACGCCGAATTCACGCCTAATTTTACGGAGCGAACATCGCATCTCCTCGATGCCAATATCACCGCCGACGTTGCCCAAAATGGTGACGATTTCGTGCTGAATCTTGATCTGCATGCCGGCAATGCCCCGGAAGCCGAAGTGCGCGCCGCATTAGCCACGGGCAGAAACTATATCGAATATGAAGGAAGGATCTACCTGCTTGACCAAGCCAGATTGGAGAAACTTGCTGCGGCGCAAAAAGCCCTGAACAGCACCCAACAAGCTACCGCATCGGCCCATACTTCCCTGCGCATTACGCGGGCCCGGGTGCCGGAAGCACAGTCGATCATCGAC
>DFDG01000017.1:8601-17214 GCA_002367815.1 Opitutaceae bacterium UBA3033
AGCACAGTCGATCATCGACGAACTTTCACCTAGTTTTCAGCCCTCCACCGCATGGAGCGAGCAAAGCCGTTCACTGCGCGAACTCACCGCGCTGCCCAAAGCGCCCATCCCCGAATCTTTCGAAAACATTCTACGTCCCTACCAAAGACTGGGCGCCGCGTGGTTATGGTATCTGCATCAACAGGGTCTGGGAGGCGTGCTCGCCGATGAAATGGGTCTTGGTAAAACCCCCCAAGCATTGGCCTTGCTCGCGTCACTCCCAATCAACAGCGACACTACTCGCTTGGTCGTCGCACCGGCCTCGCTGCTCGAAAACTGGCGGCGTGAAGCCGCACGTTTCACTCCTCAACTCCGGGTGTTTGTTCATCACGGTAACCGGAGATTGCAAAGCACGAAACATTTCGCAGGACATGATCTAATCATCACCAGTTACGGCACCCTGACTAGGGACAAGAAAGTATTTGGCAGTGTCGAATTCGCCTGTGCAATCGCTGACGAAGCTCAGCACATCAAAAACCGGCATTCCCAAAACGCTAGTGCACTGCGGACGTTGCGCGCCAAAACCCGGTTCGTGCTCACCGGCACACCACTTGAAAATTCTTTCGACGACCTCCGCTCCCTCTTCGCATTTTTAATGCCGGGCTTTTTGGATATCATGCCGACCGGAGTTCGCGGTGAAGAACGCGCATGGCACGATGAACGATTGAGGCAACGCACTGCGCCCTATATATTGCGCCGCACCAAACTGGCCGTGGCGCCAGAATTGCCAGAAAAGATCGAACAGATCCTTTGGTGCGAACCCACTGTCGCCCAAGCTTCACTCTACCGTGAATATCAGGAGAAATCGGAACGTGACATGATCGACCTCGCGGCTGGTGGTGCCACCGAAGGACGTCTGCGGATGGCGACCCTCACCCAACTCCTCCGGCTTCGTCAGATTTGCTGCGATCCCCGCTTGGTCTCGCCCAACTCACCCGCCTCACACTCGTCCAAACTTGAAGCACTGCGCGAACTCCTGGCCGAAGCCATTGATGACGGTCACCGCGTGTTGGTCTTTTCTCAATTCACCTCATTGCTGGCCTTGCTCCGTCCCGAACTGGATGAGCAGGATATCGGACACTGCTATCTCGATGGCTCAATGAGTGCCAAGCAGCGGCAATCCGAAGTGGATCGGTTTCAAAACTCGCCGGATATTCCGCTCTTCCTGCTCTCACTCAAAGCGGGTGGCACGGGTCTGAATCTCACGGGAGCCGACACCGTGGTGCACCTCGACCCATGGTGGAACCCAGCGGTGGAAGCACAAGCGACCGATCGCGCTCACCGTATCGGACAATCCCGCACGGTTACCAGTTACAAACTCATTTGTAGCGGCACAGTGGAGGAAAAGGTTCTCGCCTTGCAGGATGAAAAACGGGCGCTACTCGCCGGAGTCTTTGAAGCCAGCGACGCAACGTCGGCCAAACTCTCCCTTACGGACCTGCAATCCCTACTTAAGGGATAAGTTGTGAAATTCTGTTAACAACCTCGCCTTATTCAGATTCAGCTTTGTTGATTTCCTCAAAGCTACTTCCCCCATCATGCGCTCCTCAATGATTCGTTCCCGCTTGCGTCAAAATCTGCCTGCTCGCATCGCGTGCATGTATTATCCCACCGCCATGATGCCAGCTCATGCGGCCAAAGCTGGTTTCGATGCCATCTGGCTCGATGGCGAGCACAACACCTGGGATCGCCGTGAACTTCAGCGCATGATCGCCCTGCACCATCTGGCCAATATCGATTGCATCGTGCGCACCGGCAGTCGCAACCCTACCGATCTTTACCATCTGCTCGAAGACGGTGCCTCTGGCCTGATGATCCCTTTGGTCAACACCGCGGAAGATGCTGCCGCAATCGCCCAAGCCGTAAAATTCCATCCCCTCGGCCAACGTGGCATTGATGGTGCCGGCATCGACAACGATTTCTACCTGAATGGCACCGCGGACTACACCACGAAAGCAAATCAGGAAACATTTCTGATGCTCCAGATCGAAACCCCTGAGGCTTTGGAAAACATTGAAGCCATCGCGGCCACTCCAGGAGTCGATGGCTTCTTTATTGGCCCGGCTGATCTTTCGTTGCGCTTGGAATGCCCGCTCGATTGGAGCCATCCCAAAATGGCCGCCGCACAGGCTGCGGTCGCCGCCGCCGCGGCCAAGAACAACATCGCATGGGGCCACCCGGCCGGCACGGCCGAGCAAATTTCTGCCATGGTTAAAAAAGGTGCCAGACTCATCGCGCACGGCAGTGACTTTGGTGCGGTATACACGGCTTTGCCAAATTTCGGCAAAACCATCGCAGCGGGCTTGGCTTGATAATGTATGAGTAGAAATTCGTGAATGCCGCCATGCCATTTGCTGATCACATCATCCGGCTCCATGCAGATGACGACGTAGGTGTGGCCAAGACTGCACTGCTGAATGGGCAAGTTCTTACCTCGGATGCTAATCAACTGATTATCAATACGGCCATTCCAGCCGGTCATAAAGTCGCACTCCGCCAGATAGCTTCCGGTCAACCTACTCATAAGTATGGGCAAATTATCGGCTTCGCCCTCAAGAACATTTCACCAGGTGACCACGTTCATACCCACAATCTCGGGCTAAAGGATTTCAAGCGTGATTACGCCTGGTGTGCGGATGCCCGATCATTGCCTCCCCTCACGACTCCTCTGCAATTTTCAGGATTCGCCAGAGCCAGCGGCGAAGTCGGTACCCGTAACTATGTGGCCGTCATATCCAGTGTGAATTGCTCCGCCAGCGTATCCCGCTACGTCGCCGATCATTTTCGCGATGATCACTTCAAGACAGATTTACTCAACATCGATGGGGTCGTAGCCTTCACGCATAAGAGTGGCTGCGGCATCCTCCCGGATGAACCGGCCCTGCTGCTCCAACGCGTCATGGCCGGTATTGCTTCGCACCCCAATATCGGTGGCTACCTGATCATCGGTCTCGGTTGCGAAGTGAATCAGGTGCAGCAACTAGTCAATGATGCACGTCTGAAAGACACCTCATCATCCGACACTGCTCCCAAAGTCTTCACCATCCAGCAAACCGGCGGAGTGCGCAAAACCGTGGCGGCTGCCATCGCGGCGGTTGAAAAATTATTGCCCGAGGTAAATGCCTTTCATCGCACTCCCCAGCCCGTCGCCAAACTTCGGTTGGCATTGAATTGTGGTGGCTCCGATGGAAATAGCGGCATCACTTGCAACCCGGCACTCGGCGTGGCCTCCGACACCCTCGTGCGTCACGGCGGCAGCAGTGTTTTGGGCGAAACTCCCGAAATCTACGGGGCCGAACACCTGCTCACGCGACGCGCACTTACCCGCGAGATCGGCGAAAAACTCATTGCGCATATTCATTGGTGGGAGGATTACACGCAGCGCCACGGAGCCAGCATCGACAACAACCCTTCGCCTGGAAACAAGATTGGAGGGCTCACCACCATTTACGAAAAAAGCTTGGGCGCGGTGGCCAAGGCCGGACAGGCTCCACTCTCCGCCGTTTATGATTATGCCGAAAAAATCTCGTCGGCCGGTCTTAGCTTCATGAATACGCCTGGTTTTGATCCGGTCAGTATGACTGGTTTGGTCTCAGGCGGTTGCAATGTCGGGGTCTTCACCACCGGGCGAGGAAGTGTCTATGGCTGCAAACCCACCCCCAGTATCAAAATCGCCTCCAACTCAATTCTGGCGATGCGAATGAGGGATGACATCGATATCAATGCGGGAACGATCATCGACGGCACGGAAACCGTGGAACAGGTCGGCCAACGTATTTTCGACAAGATCGTCAGTGTCGCCAATGGCGAGAAAACCAAGAGCGAACTTGCCGGGATGGGTGACGAGGAATTCGCACCATGGATTCTTGGTCCCACGATGTAATTCTGCTTTGCCGCGCTAGGCTGCGGATACGGAAACTTCCACCCGTACAATGGTGAACGCATTCTTGCCTCCACCGATTACGTCCACGACCTGCGACTCATCTTCCATCAGTTCACAAGGCACATTATAGATGGCGACGCCATCATCTGAACTTTGCTTAATTGCGCACTGCTGGCTGTTGACGTGGACACGCAGTTGAGACGGATCGATGCCACCCTGCTGAAACTCAAGCAACAGTTCAACTATTCGCCCAACTGGTATGGGGCCGGTATTAATCCGAAAGGCACAACCCGATGGTGATGGCATGTCGGCCTGCAGATCGCTGCCGGGTAATGCATTATCCAACGGCTCACCCGGAGCGCGAATATCGCGATATGTGATCGCATGGCGTCGGGCCAATTTCGCCATTGCGGTTGCATCTTTCATCGCACGAAAAACACTATCGATGGTTTCAGCGCCCCAATCTTTTGTGAGACCGTGCCCCGAGGGAAAATAATTAAAGAGGTAAACTTGATCTGCGCCGCCGTGCAGGACCGATAGCGCCGCACCGGTCGCAAGTTCAGCTGTCATCATTGTAGCCGGTCCATTCGGCACAGGCTGATAACGTATCTCCACCCCCCCCGCCAATTGGACCTTCGTGCCACCAATGAGGCGGTGCCATTCCTGCATGGGCATATCAAATTCGCAGGTCGCCCAAAATGGGGTTGGCACTACCAGATCGATCAATCCCTCTTTGGCCCACGCAACCGCATCCAAACCTAATTTTCGTGCGGTCTCCGGGCGTGATGGCACCCGCACACCGAGCATGATCGGGTGCCCTTTGCTTTTGGCGGCAGCATCGCAAGCGGTTCTCACCCGGCACATCCAATCCGTGATAACGCGACCGCCAGCCATTTCTCTCCCCGGTCGAAAGTGATAACAGAAACGCATCCAATCCAATTCCAAGCCATCGAAGTCAAACCGCTTCAACTGCTCTTGCACCAATTTGAAATAGTGTTCCTGAACTTCCGGTCGTTCCCAATCCAAGGCGCGGTCCATCCAGGAAGTGTCACGATATTGTGTGCGCAACTGATTCGCCGCCCGTTGCCCCTTGTAGAATGTGCTTAGTAATGGCGAATCCTGGTCCATGCATCCGTGCACATCATTCATCCGCATGGTCATCCAAGCACCCAATCCATGGTGGCGACAGCGCGCGAAAGCTCGCGCATGAAAGTCCACTCCCATGTCCGCCAGTCGTTTGGCCGAATCGAGCCGCTGCCGAAAGGTCCTCACCTGCTCTACAGGTATGTGCTTCAGCACCGGTTGGTCATCCGATCCCTCTGGATCGTAGCCATGCCAGTCACGCTCCCAGACCTCACTCGCATAGTTGGCCCGCATCGCATTGCCACACGATACAAACGTGCCCACTCCCGCATGAGCAAGCCGATCAATGTAGGCGTCCACCGCTTCTCCACTAATTTCATCCGCGGTGTGAGTGAAAAAAAACTCGCTACTGTCCTGATTGAAAATCGGGCCGGCGATGGGCGATTTGGTCATCATAATTGGGGTGATATTTTTCCATCCGGATCGGTTGTTTTCACGTATCCATCAAGTTTAGTGAAACCATCATTCCAATCTCTACGCACGCGAACATCATGCTCCCCTGCCACCGAACCCGTCGGCGCATGACCACCCAGTGAGCCTTCGCGACGCATTTCCCACCAGCACTGGCCGCAATGATTATGCTCATGGTCGATCACGAATCCGGCATCCTTCATCAAGGGACCGATCCACCCAATGCAATGATCACAGTAGTCCCGGTATTGTTCTAGTCCATTTTTCAACAAAAAGCCTTTCGACGGACAATCGTGCATATCAATCCGGAATACCTCTGGGGTCTTGGTAATGTTAAAACCAAGATCAGGCGATTCCTCGGCTAACGTATGGCCCCAGTATTTCGCCATGCCCTCAAAACCTTCTTTGATGATCAATTCCCGGGCATGAATCTGGGAGTCGAGGTTGATCGCCTCGTTCCAATAGGCCTTCAGCAAATCGTGCCCTCCCTCGCGATCCAACCAATCAAAGGTCCACTCATAATGACCGCAGAAATCATAACAGCCGATCATAGTTTGGCCTCCTTGATTTTGTTCATATCCTGAGGCGGCAATCCAGCTTCGAGCTTCGCATAAGTATGCCGGCATGAGCCATTCCCACCGCAAAGCCTCATACTCATCCCAGCAGCCTCGGCCCGGGCATTCCCCAGAAAATAACAGTGCTGGCAAAATTCCTTAACTATCTCCCTCTGGCCAATCCGGAGCTGCTTAATCAACGGGCATTCAAGCACCGCCACCTCCACGCGATCCTCTTTTTGCTCAACTTCTACCCGAGCTCCGGGTTCCGCCGCAAAAAAGTCGCGCCAATAGCGAGCCACAGTAGTCACCCCTCCACTCCGCCACTTTTCGTTCACGGGAGCGTAGTATTCCCTCCCTAAATCCTCCAAATAACGCACCCAGCCTTCTCGCCCCAATTTCCCTAGGAGGAAGCGGAACGTTGCATTGGTCGCGAAATAGAAGTCCGCCGCCCCTTGTGGCTTGGTATCCTGGTAGGGCAATTCACTCGTCGGGGGCTTGTTCATTTCAAGGTTGGGGTTAACCCAGACCAACAACTGCAGTTTACAACTACCAGAAAGAAGTGGTGGCGAGTCCCGGAATCGAACCGGGGACACAAAGATTTTCAGTCTTCTGCTCTACCAACTGAGCTAACTCGCCATCAGGAAAGAGGCGCAGATAATCGGAGCGATAGCGGTGGCGTCAACGGGAATTTCTCCCAAATCCCACACTTAAAGCACCGTGGGAGGTAATTGGGGTATCAGCTGCTTGATATTCTGCACCGCATCGCGATGGCATACCAACACGGCATCGGGGGTTTCCACCACCACCAAGTCCTTAACCCCACACAGTGCAATCACCCTCCCACCACTGATCGCGATGTTGTTGCTGGCATTGTGAACGACTACCGGTCCGCGGGTGGTATTTCTTGATTCGTCGCTCGGTAAATGAGACGGCAAGGCCGTCCATGAGCCCACATCATCCCAGTCAAATTCTGCCAGTTGCGTCTCCACCGCAGTCGCTTTTTCCATAATCGCGTAGTCCACCGAGATTTTGGGTAAACTTGAAAAATGTTGTGCAAGATAGGAGGTGGGATCCCCCGAGGGGAAATTCTTCACAAATTCAGCCAATACGGGCGCTTGTTTTTCTGCTTCAGCCACAAATGAAGGAACCCGCCACATAAACATGCCGGCATTCCAAGCGTGATTGCCTCCGGCCACATATTTTTTTGCGGTAGCCAGATCAGGCTTTTCAACAAAACACGCTACCCGTCTAAATCCATCCGATAAGGTTTCCGCCATTGCCAAATACCCAAAACCTGTCGCGGGATAAGTCGGTTTGATCGCAAAAGTAAGGAGCGCGCCTCCCCTGCTAGCTCGAGTCAATGCACCGGATAGCTGACGAGCAAAAGTGGCGGAATCCTTGATCAGTGCGTCCGCGGGAAGCAGAGCCAAAACACCTTCTGGATCGCGGGCCCGCACCAAGCCGGTGGCCAGTGCTGCCGCAGGTGCGGTGTCTCGTTTAGCAGGTTCCGCTATAATTTGTTCCGGAGGCAAAAACGCCAACGCTGTTTTCGTCCCTGCCAATTGAGCTTCATTGGTCAGCACAAAAATATTCCCTAGTGGCACGACGCCTTCCAAACGCCGCACCGTTTCCTCCACCAAAGTGCGGTCGGAAAATAGTTTCAGCAAATGCTTCGGTGTCACCTGCCGACTAAGCGGCCAGAAGCGTTCGCCGCTGCCTCCAGCCATGATGCAAACATACGCCTTGGGATTTTCTGTCATAACTTAGGTTTCCCACTCCCAAGGCATTGCGCCAAGCTGAATATCATTCCTGTCGGATGAGTTCTGCCAATGCATCAGTCACGGAAACCTTTGCGACAAAGCCCAGTTCCTCCTTGGCCCGCTCTGCCCGACCCAACGAATGCACAATATCACCCGACCGCGAGTCCGCCAAAGTCGGCGCCGGCACAGTCGGATAATGGGTTGAATATATCCCCACGATATCAAGGAGCGACGTCGCTTTCCCGGTGCATATATTCGCTGCACCCGACTTGATCGCAGGTGCGGTCGCCGCGAGCACATTGGCGGTTGCTACATCGTGCACGGAAATAAAGTCCCGGGTCTGCTGCCCATCTCCGTATATCGTCACCGGTTTCCCCTCGCGATAACGGCAGTCGAAAATCGAAATCACCCCGGAGTATGGCGATGCCGGATCCTGACGCGGACCAAAAACATTGAAATAACGATGACAACGCACCGTGAGTTTCTCTCCCGCGGCTTTGAGTAAAATTTCCTCTGACAGCAGTTTTGCTTTACCGTAGGGACTGATCGGTTGTTTGGGAGCACCCTCAGAAATCGGCAGATCGGTGGCGTCACCATAAATCGCGGCCGATGATGCAAACACGATTCGCTTCACCCCATGTTCTTTCGCGGCCTCGGCTACCAACTCGGTCGCCGTCACATTGAGCAAATGATTCAACGCGGGATCCTGAATGCTTTCCTGCACGCTGACCAAGGCGGCCAGATGAATAATTCCTTCAGGTTGAAATTCTGCCACCAGACGATCCATCAAGCCAGCCTCCGCGACGTCCGCCTCTATCAG
>DFDG01000038.1:0-6302 GCA_002367815.1 Opitutaceae bacterium UBA3033
AACCGGCCAACAGTGAACTCTATTCCACTGCGGAACCGAAGGTGGTTCCTGCCAAAATCAAAGCCGTGCCTTACTGCCTGTGGAACAACCGCGGTGAAGGCGAAATGCGAGTCTGGATCCGCGAATCATGAAAACCCACCCCATGCCTCTCTCCCTAAAGAGTAATCTATCAGGTTGCTTTGCTTGCGCACTTTTCCTCTTCGCGGCCCCAATGGCCACCTGGGCACATGACCATCTGGCGGAGGAAGCATCCGCAGTGGCATCGCCCAAGCCAGCGTCCGCTCCGATCGAAATCATTCCGTTCACCGCCGAGCAGCAGAAAGTGCAGGATGCTATTGTGGCAGATGCACTGGAAGCGAATGTTGGCTATACGTTTCTCGGTCACTTGTGTGATGATCATGGCGGACGGTTGACCGGGTCGCCCGCCAACGAAGCGGCCTTGAAAAGCACCGTCAAAGCTTTGCGGGCGATGGGAGTCGAGGCCCGGTTGCAGACTTTCAAGATGCCCGGTTGGGTTCGCATGGAAGATGAGGTCACCATCGTTGCGCCATTTAACCGCAAACTCCGCGCGGTCGCACTCAGTTACGTGCAACCGCACGAATCTTTTGAGGCCGAGGTCGTTGATCTGGGCGCCGGCACCGATGAGGCGATGCAGGGTCTCGATACGGAAGGTAAGATCGGACTGCTCGGCCCCAATGCCCCGACTAAACGCGGCGGTTACAATGAATATGCCAATGCCCTTGGTTTGAAGGGCATCCTCCGCACCTGTCGGGTGACAGGCGGACAGGTGCTGTGTCGCACCGGTTCCTTCGAAGGCGAGCCGATCGACATTCCGGTTTATAGCGTAACCCAAGAGGAAGGGAAATGGATGAGTCGATCCTTGGCGCGCGGCATTCCGGTGCGGGTGCGAATGCATACGCGATCTTTCAGCAAGGAAATTGAAACCGCCAATATTGTTGTGACTTTTCCGGGCCGCACGGCGGACACTATCATCGTTGGGGCACATTTTGATTCTTGGGACTTGGGACAGGGTGCCATGGACAACGGACTGGGCACCGCCCAGGTCTTTGCGGTGGCGAAATTACTGCATGATCATTCGCCCAAAAATCTACGCACGGTCGAATTGGTTTGGTTTAACGGCGAAGAGCAGGGGCTGTGGGGTTCAATCCATCATGCCCCGACGGTCCGGGACCGTCCGATTGCGGCGATGGTCAATCTCGACATGGTGGGCACGCCTACCTCGGTCAATGTTTTGGGTTATGCCGACATGGTGCCTAAGCTGGAGCAATTCAACGCCTCTCTGGGTGAGCGCAAACTCAAGGAAGGCGTGGTGAGCAACAATTGGTTTGGCAGCGATCACACTGCGTATCAAGTGGAGGGAATTCGTGCCATTACGCTGGGTGGGCCCATCCCACCGGAGTCGGTTCGCCACTACCATGATTTCGGCGATACCTTTGACAAAATTGAACCCCAGCTGATGGCAGAATCCTCCGCCACGATCGCGGCTTTGACCTACTGGTTGGCCAATGTGCCCGGGTTGGAGACCAACCGGCAGACAGAGGATGAGATCAAAGCACATTTCAATAATCCCAAAATTCTGGATCGGATGCGCAACTCGGGGATATGGCCGTTTGCAGAAAAAAAAGATCCGGACGAAACGGCTAATTAAGGCCTGGCCCGATATTGCGATTTCAATAAAATGTAGCCTCACGATTAGATCTTAAGGTAGAGCGCCTCTCACCGAGAGCGCCACGGCGCGTTAGGGACAACGCGCCCTACCAGCGCTAAAAACGCGAGGACGGACAGACTAAATGGGCCATGATACGATTTGAAACGCTTTAATATCCCGGCTGGGAATTCCGGTTCGGATTGCCTTTGAACAGTAAACCAAGTTTAGACCGCTGCTGGCAATCAACGTGACTTCCATCACCGACATTCAGATTCGCGATCCGTTCATCGTCGCCGACCCGGTGGATAAAATTTACCGGCTCTACGGCACTTCCGGCTTTGGCGGAACCAATGATGCCCCGCACGGTTTCGTGATGCGGACAAGTCGCGATCTGAAGCAGTGGAGTGAACCGCATCCGGTCTTGCCGCGCCGCCATGGACCGTCGGGGGCGGATTATTACTGGGCGCCCGAAGTGCACCATTTCGACGGCCGCTGGTATTTGATTGCCACCTATGGTCACGGGTTGGACGTGTTGAACCCGCAGGCACGTTACTGTAGCATTTACGTATCGGACTCGCCCGGGGGTCCGTTTGTAGCGCACTCGGACGGACCGATTACTCCTGCGGGCTGGTTCGCGATCGATGGCACCCTGCATGTGGATGAGACCGGCCAGCCGTGGTTAATTTTTTGCCGGGAATGGGTGCAAACCTGCAACGGAGAAATCCACGCGATTGCACTCTATCCCCAACTACGCCGCGCAGTGGGGGAGCCCCGGTTGTTGTTCCGCGCCAGTGAGGCGTCTTGGAGCCGGCCGCAGAAAAGCGAACTGGGCGAAGGTTACCGGGTGACCGACGGCCCGTGGCTGCATCGCACCTCCGAGGGACAGTTGCTCATGCTTTGGTCGAGTTTTGGCTCACGAGGTTATTTGACCGGGGTGGCCCGCAGTGCCAGCGGCAATATCTCCGGTCCGTGGGAACAGACCGACGGGTTGCTCTTTGCCGACAACGGCGGTCATGCAATGATTTTTCGCACTTTTGAAAACCAACTGGTGATGACGCTGCATGCACCGAACCAACCCGGGGCCGAGCGCACCCAATTACTTGGTCTCAAGGAAACGCCGGATGGACTGGCCTTGGTATGAACATGGCCCGATCCCGCTGCAACTGACTTTCCCTTGCTTCTGAACGCGTCCGACTCTTGCTGATTTAGCTGCTCCACCCCTATGAAAACGACTTCTCTACCCCTCATCCATCGTGAGTTCCGCTGTGGTGCCACGACGGTGATCTACGTGCGCGATAAATCCGGCGACAAGCTGGGTCTCTGGCTGGTGCCAACCAAGATGCGGAGGCAGATTGTGGCGCGCCGGAATTGTTTGAGCGGAGTGGAGGTCGAGGGCTTGCCGCCGCCAATAGACGGTTCGGGTTTTCCGGCTTGGGGCATTGAATCGCTTATGCAGGTCAAGGTGCTGAGTGACGCCCAACCGGCGGGATTTTCCCAAGGGCGCACCCTGCGTAACAGCCCAACGGTGGATAAATTGAAGTTTACCGGACAGAAGGTGAAACAATTGAAAAGTGGCTTGCGGGTGCGCACGACTTTCAAACATACGGACGGCGGATGGCTGGCACATCACGATCTCGGCTGGCGCCAAGGAGCGAGCTGGCTCGACAGTAGCATCACGATTGAAAATCGCTCCGACGCACCGGTCACGTTGGAGATGCTGGCGAGTTTTTCACTGGGGGGAGTCAGCCCGTTCGCAACCGACGATGCTCCGGGGAGCTTGCAGCTGCATCGCTTTCGTGGAGTTTGGAGCATGGAAGGTCGTTTAGAGACGCAAGCCTTTGAGGACCTGCAACTCGAGCCCTCGTGGATCGGTTACGGCGTGCGCTGCGAGCGGTTTGGTTCGATCGGTTCACTGCCGGTCAACGGGTTTTTCCCGTGTGTGGCGATCGAGGATACGTCGGCAGGGGTGACTTGGGGGGCACAGTTGGCCCATCCCGGTTCGTGGCAACTGGAGGTCTATCGCCGCGATGACCTGGCGACGTTTTCCGGCGGGCTGGCTGATCGCGAATTTGGCCATTGGATGAAAACACTGGCCGCCGGAGACAGCTTCACCTCACCGCCGGCAATGCTCGCCTGTGTGCAAGGCGGGATTGATGGGTGTTGTGCGGCCCTGACCGCCGCCCAGGAAGTGCCGCTCGCGACCTTGCCAAAGAGCGAGGCGAGCCTGCCGGTGATGTTCAACGAGTGGACCAGCAGCTGGGGCGATCCAAGTCACGCCAACATGGGTAGTCTGGCCACTGCGCTGCGCGGCACGGGTATCAAGTATCTGGTGATGGATGCAGGTTGGTTTAAACGTGATGGGGGCAATTGGTTCAGCGGACAGGGAGATTGGCAGCCCAACGCCGCCATGTATCCCGATGGTATTCGGGCGACCGCCGATTTGATCCGGGCTCACGGGATGATTCCCGGGCTGTGGTTCGAGATGGAAGTGGTGGGCTCGGCTTCGTCGCTCTATGACCGCACTGATCTGTTACTGCACCGCGATGGTAGACCCATCACGGCGGGTTCCCGACGGTTTCTTGATTTACGCAAGGCCGAGGTCGGTGACCACCTAGCGAACAAGGTTATCGCTACGCTCAAGGCCGAAAAATTCGGTTATCTTAAAGTGGACTACAATGACAACATCGGCATCGGGGTTGATGGGGGAGAATCATTGGGTGAAGGGCTGCGGCAACACCTCGCGGGTGTGGTCGCGTTTTTTAAACGATTGCGCGCCGAGATTCCGGACTTGGTGATCGAGAATTGTTCATCGGGTGGGCATCGCCTCGAGCCGACAATGATAGGTCTCACGGCGATGAGCAGTTTCTCTGACGCGCACGAATGCCGCGAGATTCCGATCATCGCCGCCAACCTGCAGCGCCTGCTTCTCCCGCGGCAAAGCCAGGTCTGGGCGGTATTGCGGGCCAAAGCAGATCTGCGACGAACGAACTATCTGTTGGCGGGAGGATTTCTAGGTCGCCTCTGTCTCTCCGGAGACTTTGCCACTTTGCGACCGGAGCAGCGCGAACTCGTGGTCCAAGCTATCGCACTCTACAAAAAGGCGGCCCCTATCATCCGGCGCGGGTGTTCGACTCGTCATGGTCCCGCCGTGCAGTCCTATCGCCACGCCGAAGGCTGGCAGGCGGTGGTGCGCGTCGGTCACACCGGCAAACAAGCGTTGGTTGTTACGCATACTTTCGCGAAACTGGGCCGGACCACGCTACGAATACCGATTCCTAAAGGTAAATGGAAAATCACGGAAACGCTTATGGAAAAGTCGGGCGATGTGGCCCTCGTCAAAGGCGAACTCCACTGGCAACCCAAAGGTGAATGGGGCGCGACGGTGGTGCTGCTCACGCGGTGAACGGTCTCCTGTGCATTTCAGGAACTGTAGCCGGGGTCGGTGACCATGGGGGTCTGCTGAGGGTTTAATTCTCCCAGAATAATCGATCAACCGGGCTCAGTTTTTCGACAGGCTCAGGACGAGCGAATCCGGCTACATAAACGCAAAGAATCAGACTGACTTTTCAAGTCACCCACACGCGCACCTGTCGTCCATAGCCTTGCGAAGGATGATGGGAGATTCAGAAAAGACTGAAAGGTAGGGCGAGGCAACTTGCCAACCATAGCATTTGCGCGACGGCTGCTCCTCTGCTGAACCGTGGTTTTCCGGTTTGTGGCGATAGGGCGCAGTACATGATTACCCTAGTTATACCTCAGAAATTGGCAGCGATGAGGTGCAGATAGTTTCCATGATCGTGAATCCACCAGTAATGGCACGGCAAGAGCGCCAGCCCTCCATTGTTCAAACCACCGGGCCGAATTCGTAGGTGAGCGTCCAGGCGTGGTCGGTGCCGGGGATAAGTTCGGTTGCCATGTAGGGCTCGATCGACCAGGTGTTGCTGTTGCCCCAGATCGGGCAGGTGTCGGGCACGAAATCGGTGGAGAAAATGATTTCCTTGAGCGGTGGATGCGAAAGCGTAGCGCTCAGCGGCGTGTCGGCGCCGATGATCAATTGTTCGAAGTGGCCATCGTCGCGATCGCGGAAGCGGCGTTTGAAGCTGAGCTGATGGTCGCCATCGAGTTCGTAACCGACGTTGTCGTTCATGCCCCAAGTTTTCGGTAGACCGCAGGTGATCAGACGATCATCGAGGGCGAAAAACGGATGGGCGAACCAGTGCAGTGGCAGGGGGCGGTTGCCGATGTTGGTCAGCCGGGTGGACGATGAGAGCTTGCGTCGATCCAGCGCGATTCGGCGGGTAAGTTGGCAGGCGTAACCGTTGCCGGATTGTTCGGTGCAAAATTCGATCGCCCCATGACTGGTGGTGATTGACCATGGACAGGGTTCGGCGACGTCGAGATAACCGGCCATGTTGGGCGCCACATCGCCGATCCCAATGATGAAACCGCGATTGTCTTCGAGAATCAGGGGACGGCCGGTGCCGAATTCGGCGTGACGAAAAGACTCGGGCAAACCCTGACCGTTAAAAGGGATGGGTTGATGGTTCGGCCATTCCGGGCCGGCTAAAAGCGGGACGCCCAGTTTGGCTTCATGGACTTGCCAGATGTAGCCACCCCAACCGTAGCGCAAACC
>DFDG01000038.1:6527-6661 GCA_002367815.1 Opitutaceae bacterium UBA3033
CCACCCCAACCGTAGCGCAAACCAAGTCGCGCCCGATCAGTGGTATCGGCTGGATCGAGAATCTCGACGTTCAGGTCGGCGCTGTTGAGCTTTAGCATGACAAATGCCGATCAATTCTCGGTATTTGATGAGCG
>DFDG01000210.1:0-32414 GCA_002367815.1 Opitutaceae bacterium UBA3033
CGCATGTCACGCCATCGGCACGAGGGTGCGCCCGCCACCGAGCCGATCGCCAACCTGTGTGAAAACGTCATGCTCACGACGGCGGCGGAAGCTTATGCCTAGGTTAATACGCGACAGGTTTGGGCGGTGGGAACTGTGAATTTTGCCACTGGCAAGATTCACATCGACGCATACCTGCAATGAGCGTTTGCGCGGAGGGAACAAGGCCTAACCAGAGCATCACAGCGAAACACGCTTCGCGCGTGGCTGACTGCTGACCTTTCACCATTTAAGCTAAACGTGCACACAGATCGCACCCAAAACTAGTTCGTTTAGAGTCATGGCAAGTCATCACCTGACGCGAGGTGTCCAACACACTAAATCCTGCAATCACCGCAGGGTGTCCTAGTTAGACGCAACGAAGCGCATTATGTCGCCACGATGCGCTTCAGTAAAATGGTCGGGCCGGTGAGATTCGAACTCACGACCTCTTGCACCCCATGCAAGCGCGCTACCAGGCTACGCTACGGCCCGAACAAGAGAACGGTCAGAAAGCGCAATGCTTTCCAGCGACGCAAGTGCATTTTCTTGTCCGCTACATGTTCCCCTATTGGGATAAACTGTGGTAAGGCTGCGCCCCGATGTACTCATGGTTATAAAACCCGCGACTGCCTCACATCCTTTTTAGGGTATTTGAGATCAAGCCACTCACGACTATGACCGAATTTCAGGAATTCCTCCCGAATACGTGCGTCGGCATAATTCGCGGCTTGTTCGGTGTGCAGCAAAATGAATTCACCAATCAAGTGACCGGAGAGAGAACCCGTTTTGTGCTCATGCAAGCGCGCTACCTGGCTACGCCCGCCACAGGCAGACAACCCGCCGAAGCTATCCTCGGTCGCAGCGCTGCCCAACTAGAACTCGGCGACTGCCTCGAAGGGTGAACCGGCGCGAATTCTCAATCTCAATTTTCCCGGCAAGTCTGGCCGCTGGGGCATGCGCCGCACCACTTTTCACGAAGGCGGCCGTCCGCACCAACTCATCGTGATCGGCGATCTGAGCCAGACCCTGCGCGAAGAAGAATTCAAGGCGTGGCAACGGCTCGTGCGAGTGCTGGGTCACGAACTCAACAACTCGCTCGCCCCCATTAAATCCCTCGCGGGCAGTCTCGGTGATATTCTCAAAAGCGAAAAACGCGCACCTGATTGGGAAGACGACATGCGCTCCGGGCTCGTGATCATTGAATTCCGGGCCGGCAGCCTCGGCCGTTTCATGCAAGTATACGCGCGATTGGCAAAACTCCCCGCCCCAGTTCTCAACCCCTGCTATATTCCTGCACTGATCAACCGGGTCGTCACTTTAGAAAGTCGCCTGCCAGTCAAGATCACCGGTGGTCCTGAAATTTCCGTTGGCTGCGATGAAGCACAGATTAAGGAAGTCCTGATCAACTTGATCAAAAACGCAGTCGAAGCCGCCTTCGAAAATCGGGAGGATGGCCAGACGGAAGCAGACGTACATGTCGGCTGGTCCAGACAAGGTCACATCCTGGATATTTCGGTGGTGGACGGCGGGCACGGTATCGCCAACGACAACAATCTCTTTGTGCCCTTTTTTTTACGACCAAACCCTCCGGCTCGGGTATCGACCTCGTGCTCTGTCGACAAATCGCTGAAAATCACGGCGGCGCAGTGACATTGTAAAATCGGTCCGTCGCCCAAGGCAGCATCGCCTCGCTGCGACTTCCGGTCTGAACATGGTTCGCGTTGTAGCTTGCATTTTCCCCATCAGCCGTGACGGTCTCGCTTCGTAATCACGTTACATGATAGTGGTTGGTGGGTCTGCAGATGGGCTTTCAGTTCAGGTGTCGATCCGAAATCCGAATTTCGGAAACGCACTCAAAAAACGAAGCTTACACAATCAAACCCACATGAATTCCAAACTCTATATTGGTAATCTGTCATTCAACACCACCGAAGATGCACTACGCACGGCTTTCGGTCCTTACGGTGATATCACCGACGTCTATGTCGCCATGGATCGCGAGACCGGCCGCCCTCGTGGCTTTGCCTTCATCACCTTCAGCAATGCTGAAGAAGCCGCAGCTGCCATCGCCAAGATGGACGGCACCGATATCGATGGTCGCAACCTCAAGGTGAGCGAAGCCAAACCAAAGGCTTGATCGACTGACTGACTTTCCCAGGGGGGGGGCAACAGCAACGTTGCTCCTTTTTTGTGCCTGAATGCCAAGCTCTGACCAATACAAACCAATGAAAGAGATGGATTAAAATGATTTCGACAAAGCCGTGCCGATATCGGCACGACCCAATCCCGCGTTCGATGAGATGGGCTGAAGGATGAAAACTATAAATAATTTTACTGGCTGGCCTACTGCTAGTTACAACTTATCTCCCATGCTGTCACGGGCCGTGCGATTAGAGTGTAATCCATGGACATCCCTCGCCCCGATCTCAGTAAGGCCAAGCGCAAGAAACGCATCATTACCTTCACCGTTATCGGTCTGGTGTTGGTCCGTGTGACAATCCTGTTGTCCCAGCTCAAACCCGCCGCCCTCATTGCAACTGGAATGGTTGGTTCTTTCTCGGCGGCGCAAAATCTAACAGACCCACCCAAGCCGGGCACCAACAAGCCGCCCGCAAAACCACCTGCGCTCAATCCGGATCAGGTGCGCGAAACCGTGGGTCAGGCCCATCGTAGTCTGGAGGCCGGGCGTGACCTCGTCGAAGCGACTCCGTTGCTCGTCAACGCATGTTGGGATTGGGGTGGAGGTGATTTCGAAACACCCCAGCAAGCCGCGGCGCACACCGGTGGGCGGGAAATCGCCGAGTATCTGCTCGTCCATCATGCCCGTCAGGATGTCTACGCCACCGCCACACTCGGTGAACTCAAATTCGTGCAAACCGCTCTCGCCCGCCGACCCAGTGGCTTTGGCGGTCGTGCCCGGACCGCATGGCTTCAAGTTGATGCACTGCGCCAACAAGGGCGGAGAGCCAGCCCGTCCAGTTTACGATTGGTTGCCAACCCAAAGCGTCCCCGAAGTGCTGCATCGTCCCCTGCTCTTCATCTCGTCGGATAGCAATTTGGCGACTTAGTATCTCACCGGAGAATAATATATATTTTGGGTCAATAGGGTTGACCGCAGCTAGGTGTGTGCAAAGACGGAGACGCTTCTTAACCAAATTTTATCCCTAATATGAAACTCAATCCCACCGTCGTCGCACGCGGGCTCATCAAGCACTGGAATTATTTTTCGCACCACATCATCGCGAGCCCGGGCATGGCCCACCCGATGCAGGCGTGCTTCGAAGAATCCTATGTTGTTACCGGAGCCGCCCACACGATGGCACTCCTTGATGATGCGCGCATGACCGCCATCTGCCGGCGGTTCAATGATCGCATGATGGAGTATCAGGGCGTCCATTATCCCGACATGTTCGACATGGGTTACGGCTACAATCTCAACGCCGAGGGCGTGCCCCTCTGCTCCTGTGTCGCCGATAATGCTTCGACGGCCAATGGTATTCTCGCCGGCGTGAAGCAGTTTCCCCATTTACCGGAAAATCCCAAAGTGCTCGCGAGTGTCAAACGCTTCATCGACCACTGCCTCGATAATTATCTGACCGACAAGGGCGTAATGGGAGTCGGTATTCTCAATTTTAAGGTCAACCCAGAGGGCATGCGAGAATACTGGTGCGCCGATGCGCTTTTCGCCGTGACTCTCATCCGCTACGCCGACCTTACCGGTGAATCCAAATACTACGATGCTGCCGTGCCGATGATCGAATACATCAGCACCTTCGATTACAAAAACACCTTGTGGGGCGAATGGGCCAAGAGCGCGCCGCAGCAGATTCTGCTCTACACCTCCGAGGGTCTCGTTGCCGCACTAGCCAGTGCAGAGATGAAAAAGCGCCTCACCGTGCCGCTGCAGCATGTTATTCAATTTACACCGCAGGCCGCGCCGGAGGAACGTATTCCCGCGGCGGCCCCCAATCTGGTCGAGGCCAATCTCCAAAAGGCGGCCACTGATGTCGGCGATTCCATCTGGTCGCGTCTGCAATCCCGTTTCGCCGAGTTTTGCGATTGGTTGCACCAAAACCAATTGGCCGACGGCAGCTTCGAGCATCCGGCCAACGATCACTTCCGTTGCTACGAACCCGGTCTCTCCTGGCTGCTCCTCGAAGCGGCACGCGAGATCGAGGGTTGCGCGTGGCTCGAATCCATCGCCGCGAAACAGCTGCGCTTCATGGCCGGTGACGGCGGCAAACTCTACTACGGACTTCGCGCCAATGATTTCGCTTCCGGTCTGGCCCTCTGCTCCTTTGCGGTGGCAGGCGAAATTCTCAAGCAACGCAATCCCGATGAATGGGAAGCCGCCGTCCAAGGCGTCTTCGATCGCGGCGAAGAGATGTGGTAATTCCAGCCCTCGGTGCTGCCGGCCTGCGGTCCGCTGGAGTTCGCGTCAGCGAGCGTCCTGAGCGTGTCCGATCGGTCGCTCCGGTGTGCACACGGCAAAGGGCAGCTTTGATCCCGCACTCACCTTTTCACGCAGCCAGGGAGAGACCGAAACACCGGGCACCCACACTTCACCCACTACTCGCCCCCAGACGCAGACTGATGACTACAGTCTAACCCTGGACGGACTGACGCCATAGTGCATGACCTACAGCATCGTGGCCACCGCCAACAACCAACGTGGAACCTTCAACGGATTCACCGACAGTTACAGCACCTTTGGCGGCATCAGTGTCACGCAACCCCTGCTTCGCGATTTCGGTTTTGGGGTCAATCTAAACGGCCTGTTAGTGGCCCGCGCCAATCGCATTATTTCGGAATGGTAACACCGCCAAACCGTCATGGATACGGTCACCAACGTCATTTACGTTTTCAATAATCTGCAACAGGCGCACGACAATCTGCGCATCAATCGCCTCTCACGCGGTCTGGCGGCGCAGTTTGTTCGACGAGAATCAAAAACGCCGCCGGGTAGGCTCAATATCCGATGCCGACGTCACCCAGGCCGAAGCACGAGTCGCCAATCGTGAGGAGGTCATCCTTTCGGCCGAACGCAACATGCGGGACATCGAAAACCAATTGCGCCTTTTACTCGGGCGTAATGATTTTTCGACCACTACTGAGTATCTCAGCATTAAGCAACTTCCTCCCGCTCCACCCATCACCGTCGATGCGGCCGAGGATTATCGAAGCGCCTTGGAGGCTCGTCCGGATTATCAGGCTGCGCGTCTTGGACTTAAAATAAATCGGGTCAATAATTCGCAGGCAAAGAATCAACTATTACCCAATGTTGATTTCGTCGGCAGCTACGGCCACGGTGGACTTGACCCCACTTTTAGCAGGACGCGTAATCAAGTGCGGGACCAGGATGCCCGCGCCTACCCTGCCGGAATCGTAGTGCGGGTGCCTCTCACTTTCTCACAGGGTCGCGGCCGTGCTCGAGTAGCCAAGCTGGCACTGCAACAATCGGAGGCCGACCTGGTTTGTCGAGAGCAGGACATTACACTCATTGTGGCGGCGGCGGCCGGTCAGATCGATACTACACAAAAACGCGTCGATGTTTCACGGCACGCCCTCGATCTCGCACGACAAGCGCTCGACGCTGAAGAAAAACGCCTCAAAGCCAGCACGAGCACGACATTCCTTGTGCAGCAACAGCAGGAACTGCTCGCCCAGGTAGAAAACAGTTATGCCCGAGCTTTGGCCGATCAACGCCGGGCGCTGGCCACCTATGAACGGGAAATAGGTATCACGCTCTCAAGACACCAAATTACTATCATCGATACACAACCATGATGGCCTACCCTGCAGGAGTCTTCCAACTCTCTCCCTTGCCTTAGTAGTCGGAGTGACGGCACTGGCAATTGCGCCTCGGCCCCGTATTTCATCGCTTGAATTGGCTCAATTGAAGATATCAGGACTGATATAGTTGGTCGCAAATCTGCATGATCCGATGCACGTGAATGGGAAACGCGGATAATTTCGGATTTACAACCCGGATTCGCTCTCTAACTTCCGCAGTTCGCACCTTGCCCGGGTGGCGGAATTGGTAGACGCAGTAGACTCAAAATCTACCGACGAAAGTCTTGGGGGTTCGAGTCCCCCCCCGGGTACCATCTGAATAGCAAGAGGTTGAGCATTATCCAAGTGGCTCCCTATACGGTCTACGCACAAAGCTAGATACGAGTGCATTTAGCGACAGGCATTCATATTCGCGGTTCTAGGACCTTCCATAAAAGAAAAGAGCTGGGCGTTTTTACCCAGCCGTTGATGGCTTATTGCCTCGTTTATTGGTCTATTCTCCTGCCAGCGTCCGTTACCGCGATGACCCCAAAATGCCCGTAATGACTGTATATGTGGCAGAAATTAGGCACTCAGAGGCCGTCTAACCCTTAGTGCGGCAGGCCAGGGGGAGGGGGTTAGAAATTGGTGCGGGCGATACACTCCAATTGGTTCATACACTTGCTCAAATCTGGGGTAAAAAGGTCCTACTCCTTCTTAATCTTCGCGTATCTTTCCTTCGCCAGCTTGGTAGCTTCGGCGATCTGCTCGCGGGTCATGTCCTTTTCGACGATAGACATATTCTCCTTCGCACCATCATGTCCTAGAGCACTTGCAACATTCCACCAAGCATGCGCCTCAACTAAATCTTTGATGAGCCCCTCGCCTTTGGCGTATGGAAAGCCAAGATTAAACATAGCTTCAGCATATCCTTGTTCTGCAGCTTTGCGATACCACATACGCTTACTATTGTGCGGCCGGCCTGCTCGGCCTCACGTAACATGCGGATCTTTTGTTTAGTCGGGTATCTTTTGCTTTTCATTGTCTGGGTCCTTTCTGATGGCCCAGACTAACGCACTCCATGGCTCAGTTCTCGTAACCCGGACCACAGTGTTCCTAGCAGCTGAGAAATCTGCTGCTAAAGAGAGTGAAGCCCGTCACTTTTCCACTACCTAACATCCTATGCGTAGGCGCCGATACGCATGATACGGGCTTGATCACCGCGCCATGTGGATAAAATCCGCACACGAAGTGCCGAGCACGGGGTCGCGGAATCCAAAATATGAGATGCGCGTCGCTGCCATTGTTGAACTTCACTCGCGACAGTCGTCCATTCGCCACTGCTTTCCAACTGAACTTCATAATGTTTCGCACATTCAGGCTGTCCGGATCCCCAACACATTTGTTCGTAGTAGGCATCTGACTGGGTCAGGGTCAATTGGCGGTGAAGTCCCGTGTCGAAAACCAACTCAACTCGCTGCAATGAGACCGGCTCAACCCAGCGCAATTCGATCCAAGCGGGCAAACCTTCGACCGCATCACTGATCCAACGATGGGTGCCCGGAACGACTCGGTCCGCCGTCACTCCCCGATCTTCCTGCATCGCCCGGTTTTGACCTGACACAACATTCATGGCCGGACCGTCTTTCGTTTCACTGGAAGCCGTAATGATCGCCCTGAGTGCAAGATCGGTATCGTCGTGCAAAAGTTGCCCAATCAAGAATGCATCCTGCCCCAGCAACTGTTGTTGCACTTTCGCCATGGTGATCGGGTTTTCCCGAATTTCATTCGGTGTCTCACCTGACTTCGCCGCCATCGCAGCGACCACCCCCACTCCCTCTCCCACCACGCCACAAGTAGCCATCACTCTGGTCGAGGCAAACGCCACGTGCGTAGCCGAAAGATTTCGTCCGGCAAACATCAGGTTATCCAGATCCCGCGCGATGCAGCATCCTAGGGGAATATCGTAGACCCACGGCACCGGATGCTGTGTGCAGGGATGTTCAGCCGGCCGATCTACCCCTTCCGGGGGATGCAAATCAATCGGCCAGCCACCATACGCTATTGCATCGGGCTGGACCCGGGACTGCAGCACATCGGCTTCATTCAAGATATGACGGCCGATCAGGCGGCGACTTTCACGTTTGCCCGGCACGGCGCCAAACCAATCCAAGGCCCAATTATCGGCCCCATGATTGCCACTGTTTTTTATGTGATCCCAAACTCCCAGCACGATCGCCAACAGCTCATCCCGGATGGGTTCATTGTGCTTGATCGTATCAAGATCGCCGCCCCACTCAGCCCACCAAAATCCGTATTCCAAGCCGTAATCAACGTCGCCGTTCGCATGCGGCCGCAGACGCAGATCTTCCTCCGTAAACTTTCGCGCCCATGGTGGCGCGATAAACGGCATTGGCCGGTCATGCTTCCGCGCCATGAACAACAAGGTGGAACCCAATCGCTTTTTATCCGCCGATTCCTGAGCCAGGGATTCGCCAAATGCCTCCTTGTCTTCTCGGCCTTCCAAATAGACCGCTCCAGCCGCGGCCGCCAATGTCGAGTCTCCCGTGCAATCGACATAAACCTTTGCTACAATTTCAAAACGATCCTCGGTCGACAATCGTTGGGCCTGCACTTTCGTAATCTTTGATCCTGCGACTTCCACTCCGCTCACAGTCGTATTTAACATCAGAGTAATATTCGCCTCGGCCCGGCATTTCTCGTAGAGAATCAAATCAAACATCGAGGGAGATCGTTGGGCATTGCGCATCGCATTTTCCAAGCGGATCTCCTCCACGATGCCTGACTCCCGCGGTTCCAAGGCCAGATCCAAGCACGGCCGGCAAGTGTTCGCTCCCACCACATGCATACGCACCTCACTGCTCGCATTGCCGCCGAGTACCGGCCGATCCTGGCAAAGGATCACTCCGGCACCGTTGCGGGCTGCAGACAATGCACAGGCCACACCGGATATGCCGCCACCAGCCACCAGTACATCAGTCGACAACTTGGTGGTGGGTAAATCAGAAGTCATGGTTCCTCAATGGGACTACAGCCTGTGCGTGAAAAATAAAGCGGCGATTCTTCATTCATCATTTGAGGCACCACGCGCCAGTCATTCACTATCTTATAAACCCAGCCATTCCTAACGTGATCAATCTGTTAACTTTAACTCGATGGACTGGGATACCGGATCGGTCACAGGCGCGGGCTTTGCTCTAGATGCAGGCGGAGTGGGCAACACCACCTACAACGGAGTCATCAGTGGCACCGTCACCGTTGGCGACAACATCGGGGCGGCCAACTCCGCCACCCTCGCATTGCTGGCCAGCAATCAGATGCCCGATTCAACCGCTTTGGTGCTCAACTCTGACGGCCGCATCTCCATGGGCACCGGAGCTACCACTGGCGGCAAGCCGACGATCGGCGCCGACAACAGTTCCTCGTCCTTCTCCGGCTCGGCCACCGGCACCGGCACGCTGACCCCCAACACCGACCTGAACTACGGCGGCGCCTTCGTTCTGGGTGGCGGCACCTTGAAGCTCAACGACATGGATCTGAGTGTCACCAACCTGGAGATCACCGCTAACTCCACCATCGATTTTTCCGGCGTCAGTTCCAACATCTTTGCCGGCACCCTCAACTTCCTGAACACCAGTATCACGCTCAACATCATCAACTGGAACAAGAACGTGGACTACTTCTTTGCCACCAATTGGTCCGGGGCCACCCAGGACATCCTGGACAACCTGGGCGCCGTGCCCATGAGCCAGATCGTCTTCGCCGGCTGGGCCGCCAATAATACCGGCTGGGACTCCTACGACGATCAGATCTACCCCAACGTCCCCGAACCCTCTACCTACGGCCTCATCCTCATGGCCCTTTGCTCCGCTCTCTTAGCCCTCCGCAAATACAGGGCCAAACGGAAAAACTGAGTGAGCGAGTGGTCAAAATACCACTAGGTGATTTAGTTAGATACTCGACCCATACGGCAGGGTTGTTTTGCTGCAAGCAACATGCCTGATTTTCGTGTATTCTGTGCCCCACCTTCCACTGAGCCAGTGAACATCACGCTCTCCCCAGAAGAATCTCATCACCTTGTCGCCGTCAATCGAGCAAAACCGGGAGATACCGTGGTCGCCTTTGATGGACACGGCAGCGAATGGATCTGTGAACTCGTTACCGATCATAAAAGCGCAGCGATCCTTATGGTGCGATTCGGGCAGAAGATAGCACCTTTGCCATTCGAAATTACGCTGGGTCAGGCTTTGCCCAAGGGCTCGTTCATGGACTCCATTGTGCGCAAGGCCACCGAGATCGGCGCGACCTGTATCTTGCCACTGGAGAGTGAGCGAACCCAAGTTCATCTCGACGGTAATCGACAGGAAAAGAAAATCGAAAAATGGCAAACCGCGGCGCTCGAAGCGGCGAAGCAATGTGGTAATCCATTTGTGCCCGAGGTGCTCCCTATCCAATCCGCCATATCTTTTATGGAAAGCGCGAAGGGCTACGATTTAAAACTCATCGCCAGCCTCCAACCCGGTGCTAGATCCCTCAAATCCGTGCTCAATGATTTTTCCACGGCCCAGAATCGTGCACCAAAAAAAGTGCTATGGTTAGTCGGCCCAGAAGGTGATTTTACGCCGGCAGAAATGAGCACCTCACGTAGTTTCGGATTCGAACCCGTAACCCTCGGCCCACTCGTGCTCCGCTGCGAAACAGCCGCAGTCTATGCCCTTAGCATATTGAGCTACGAATTGCAGAACGCCTGATTGTTGCGAAGACAATCTGTCTGCAAGGGCAGAAATTTCAGCCCTTGCGACTGTCAATGTAGCGCTGCACGTCATCACCGGATACGCGATTACCGGGACCCGTGGCTTCGATGTCAGGTATCGTAGCCGGATTGAGCCCAGCCTCCTGGGCAATTTTTGTCGCTCGAGGCGTCCAGATGACTTCACGCGTCGGTTTCGTGGCAGCGGGAGCAGAGGAACTGGCAGTCGGCTGTGCAGCAAGATGGCGCAGGCTTTCGTCACTGGTTTCCATCTCCAGAAAAGTTTCACCTGAAGTCATGGTTGCTCCGGGTTTGCCCAACACAGCATGGACCACCCCATCGCAAGGACTTTCGAATTCAAACGCCGACTTGTCGCTTTCCAGATCGGCGAGGCGCTGGCCTTTGGTCACATGGTCACCCGCCGCAACCTTGATGAGGATGACGTTCAGTTCACTAACCGTGGCACCCATTGAGGGCACTGGCACATCGATAATAAATTTTTCCATGACTGCTATTTCGTCATCATGAGTGCAACGAAGGGATCGGGTCAATGCCGCGAAGTTGACCAATATGATATTGGTGAACAGAGCATCAGCCTGTGAAATCTTGCCCCGCATCCGAACACACCCAAGCTGAGGGCATGACTAAAGTTAAACTTGCCGACATCTTTAGTGAACCCAATCGCGTGGTGGTCACCGCCCACCGGGGGTTCTCCGGCAAGTGGCCGGAAAACACCTTACCTGCGTTTGCCGCGGCCATCGAATTCGGCTCGGAGATCATCGAATACGACCTTCACTCCAGTCGCGAAAATATCCCGGTGGTCATCCATGATTCGACAGTGGACCGCACCACGGACGGAAAGGGCGAAGTGTCCTCACTGCCACTCGCCGCCATCAAGGAACTCAACGCCTCATGGTGGGAAGGTTCCCATGCCGAAGATGGTTACAGACTAGGTTCTCCGGCCGATGCGTCATCGCGCATCCCCACCTTCGCTGAATTGTTGGCCACATTCTCCGGTCGCGTCGGCATGAATATCCAAATCAAATCCAACCCACCGCCGAAGATGCTGGCGGAGGTGTGCCGGTTATTTCGTCACCACCATCTCTACGCCTCCGCCTACCTCAGTGTCAGCAGTTACCTTGAGGGATTGGCCGTGCGCGAATTGGACGCAACTATTCCACTCTGCATCCTCGAGGATCAAAATCACATGGATGTGGCTGCGATCCACAAACAACATGAATTCGGAGTGTGTTGTGTGCAGCCAATGCGCAGGGATGTAGTGCCTGAACTATGCGCAACGGCCAGAAAACTTGGGCTCCCCACCAATGTGTTTTGGGCCAACGATGCCGCGACGGTTGAGCAGTTTGTAAATGCCGGGGTGCAGGGTCTTTTGACCGATTGGCCGGATCGGGTGATTGCGGTCCTGCTGCAACTCGGCCGTCGCTGATTTCAGCATTTTATTTTTGCACTGCGCGCCACACCGCTAGGCAATCTTCGAGCAATTCAGGCAGTTCATTTAGTGGCACCATATTGGGCCCATCGGAAATGGCTTGGTCAGGATCAGGATGGGTTTCGATAAACAGTCCATTGGCGCCAGCAGCCAATGCGGCCTTGGCCAGCGGAGCCACAAATTCGCGTTGTCCGCTGCTTTTGCCATCACCTGCCCCGGGCAATTGCACGCTATGGGTTGCATCCAAAATTGTCGGCAAGCCATTGGCCTTCATAATGGGGAATGATCGCATATCCACGACCAGGTTATTGTAGCCGAAAGTCGTGCCCCGCTCCGTTTGCCAGATTTCCTTCGCCTGACCTTCGCGCAACTTGCCCGTCACATGCACCATCTCCTGCGGCGAAAGAAATTGTCCCTTCTTAACATTGACCACTCGTCCGGTAGCCGCCGCGGCCAGCAAAAGATCCGTCTGGCGGCAGAGAAATGCCGGGATCTGGATCACATCACAAACTTCGGCCACGGCTTTGACCTGCTCGCGTTCGTGCAAATCGGTCAGCACCGGGAAACCATATTCGCGCTTGATCAACGCCAGCAGTTTCAGACCCTCCGTCATCCCGGTGCCTCGTGGTCCGGATACGGAAGTGCGGTTCGCTTTGTCGAATGATCCCTTAAAGACGATATTGAGCTCCGGATAAGCCACCCGTAATTCACTGAGCTGCACGGCGACCGCCCGGCAAATAGACTCACTTTCCAACGAACAGGGACCGGCAATTACGAGGAGTTTGGTGGAATCAAAAATCATGGGAGCGAATGGTCACTTTTTTCGGCTGACTTTTTTCAGGGAGGCTTTGCCGGCTTTTTGAAATTTCAAGGTCGCCGCGATAAACGCGGCAAACAATGGATGCGCTTGATTGGGTTTTGATTGAAATTCGGGGTGAAATTGCACCGCCACAAACCATGGGTGATCCTTCAGTTCGATGATCTCAACAAGATTGCGGCGCGGGTTGATACCGCTGATCACCATGCCGCCTTTTTGCAGCTGGGTCACATAGTCATTGTTGACCTCGTAGCGATGGCGGTGACGTTCGCGGACATGGCTTGATTTGTAGGCATGGTGGGCATGTGAGCCGGGTGTAAGGGCGCATTCATAGCTGCCGAGTCTCATCGTCGCGCCTTTGTCGATGATCTTCTTTTGTTCCTCCATCATGTTGATGACCGGGTGAACCGGGTTGGCTTCAAACTCCACACTGCCAGCGCCTTTCAATTTCAGCACATTGCGGCAAAATTCGATGACCGCGATCTGCAAACCAAGGCACAACCCATAATAGGGAATTTTGTGCTCACGGGCATATTTGGCTGCGGCGATTTTCCCCTCCGTGCCACGATCACCAAATCCGCCGGGGACGAGGATACCGTCAAGCTTTCGCAATATATTCAGACCACCCTTTTTTTCCAAATCCTCGGCATCGATCCGCACGGTGTTGACCCGGCAGTTGTTCGCAATCCCCGCATGGGCGATGGATTCATAAACGGATTTATACGCATCCTGCAGCTCGATGTATTTGCCCACAACCCCAATGTTAACCTCATGGGCAGGATTGAGAATCCGCCCCACCACCTGGTTCCAAACGTTTTTGGTGGGTGGTGGGCATTTCATCCCGAAAAGATCAAACACGAGAGCGTCCAATCCCTCCTTCTGCAGAGCTAACGGTAATTCGTAGATGGAGTGATCCACGTCGCGACACTCAATCACGGCCTTTACCGGCACATTACAAAACATGGAAAGCTTGTCGCGCAGACTGTGATCCAACGGGTGATCCGTGCGGCAAACCAGAATATCCGGTTGGATACCAATCTCGCGCAACTTGGCCACGGATTGCTGGGTGGGCTTGGTTTTTAGTTCACCCGCCGCTTTAAGGAAAGGCACGAGGGTGACATGGATGAAAATCACGTCGCGGCGACCGATCTCGAGTGCAAACTGACGCATGGCTTCAAGAAACGGCAGACCCTCGATGTCGCCCGTAGTGCCGCCGATCTCAGTGATAAGGACATCAGCGCCTTTGCCCCCGGCATAAATGCGATCCTTGATTTCGTTGGTTACGTGGGGAATCACTTGCACCGTCTTGCCGAGATAGTCACCGCGCCGCTCTTTCTGAATTACGGATTCGTAAACCTGTCCGGAGGACAGACTGTTGAGCCGCGAGAGTTTGCCACTGGTGAATCGTTCGTAATGACCTAAATCGAGGTCAGTCTCCGCGCCGTCTTCCAACACATATACTTCACCATGTTGGAACGGGCTCATCGTGCCCGGATCAACATTAAGATAGGGATCAAATTTCTGAATTCGGACGGAAAGCCCCCGCAACTCCAAGAGTGCACCCAAGGCCGCCGCTGTCAGGCCTTTGCCCAGCGACGAAACCACTCCGCCAGTCACGAAAATGTATTTCATCGGAAAGGGTTAATGCCTGTCACCCGATAGAGACAAGAAAAAGTCCATTATTGTCCCTCAACTCACGCGTTTAGCGCAAAAACAGCCAAGCCACGACCGATCCCCCACCCAACAATACTACCGCCAACAGAAGATACAGGGTCCATTTCAAGGCCTTGATCAGCATCCACAACCCCACCGCAGACACGATGATCAAACAGGCCACCACGAACCAGCGGGGGTATTCGCCCAATGATTGAAGAAATGGCGGCAATGTTTCCATGCACCTTTGGTTAAGCCTCTCTCCGCTGACCTCTCCAAGCAAAATGATTTGCCCAGAGGCGCTAGCCAAGTCCCAATATGATATGAATTCGAAAGCGCAGCTACTGGCTTGGCTCATGTGTGACGGGGTGCATATCGATCCGGCGACCGGCAAACACACCATACTCGGCGTGTTTTCGAATATCCAAGCCAAGCAGTTTCCCGTCACCCACCCATTTATGGTCTGGTTTCTCACTTTGACCGACTGCTCAACCGGCAAACATGAAATCCGCATTTGCATGGGCCGCGACCCCACCCAGATGAAACCACTGCTTCAACGATCCTTCGAATCTCCCCATCCCCTCCAGCGCATCAACCTGATCAACGAAATCCGCAACCTCTCGTTCCCAGCAGCCGGCGAATATTCAATACTCATTGAGGTTGATGATGAACTCATTCTGGCCACCAGCATGAATGTCCTCGGCTAAAGCAGTCGCTGCTTTTAACCTTGATCACTTGAAAACACCCATGACATCTGAACAAAAATTTGAACTTATCGGCGTGGGCAACCCTATCATGGATTTGCTCGCCCACGTGGATGACGCATTTCTGACCAAACACGTCGCGGGAGTCAAAGGCGGCATGGTGCTGGTGGACGATAGCGATATCGCAACACTGGTGCAGCTAATTAACGGAAACGTGGCGACGATGCCGGGTGGCTCTGCGGCCAACACCACCCTGGGCGCCACCAACCTCGGCCTGAGCACAACCTACCTCGGCAAAATCGGTAGTGATATCACCGCGGAGCATTATCTGAAAAATTTCACCGAGGCCGGTGGTGATGGCTCACGTTTCAAACGTGCCATAATGCCCAACGGCCGATGCCTGTCTTTGGTCACACCTGATGGCCAACGCACTTTACGCACCCATCTGGGCGCAGCCATGACTCTGGATCCCGCCGAAGTAACGGTCGCAGATTTCCAAGGATCACGTCATGCCCACATCGAAGGTTATCTACTCTTCAACCCTGCCCTCGCTGACAAAGTAATGGCTTCCGCTCGGGCCGCAGGTTGCACGCTCAGTATCGACCTCGCTTCATTCGAAGTCGTCAATGTCGCACGCGATTGGATCTTCGCCCAGTTGCGCGAAGGCATCGATATCGTTTTCGCCAACGAGGACGAGGCGAGAGCACTTTTCCAACGCAGCGACGATTACGAAAACTTCGCGCGGGAGTTCGCCGGTTTCGGCGGTATTGCCGCAGTTAAAATGGGTGCCGCGGGTGCTTGGATTGCCCAGAGCAGTGCCCTGCATCGCATCGAGCCGGTTAAAGTGCGCAACCTCGTCGATACAACCGGAGCAGGCGACTCGTGGGCTGCCGGATTCCTCTATGGACATCTGCGGGGTGCATCCCTGTCGACTTCGGGAGCCATCGGCTCAATTCTGGGTGCTGAAACCGTGCAACACCTCGGTGCCGCCATCCCGGAAATGCATTGGCCCAGGATAAATGCAGAAGCCGACAAACTCCTCAAGCAGTAGGACCGATCTTCTGAACAGAAATCACCCCCTTATCAGGTCGGTCTTTCAGGGCTTAATCGCCTGACCAAAACCGATATCGTGGCCGTCGAGATCTTGTGTGCCAAATTCCCGGCAACCATAGGGTTGATTGCAGAGTTCATAATCAATCTTGGCGCCTCGCGCGACGAATTCGGCATGCAACGCATCGGCATCCGACACCCAAAAATAGATATCCCACAGCTTGTCCACGACAGTCCAATTGGGCACTACATGTTTGGGATCCTCGACCTGTCTCAGCATCACCGACAGTCCGTCACGTTGCAGCATAACAAAGGCGGCCGGTTCGCCCCAAAATTTCTCGTATCTGAAACCCATCGCATCCCGGTAATGATTGGCCGCGGCTACCACATCTTTGACCAGCAATACCGGTGCCGTGGCTTTTAACTGTGGTTTGATCGGGTCAGCCATGGTGGATAAAAACACTTAATCGAACGCCCTTAGAGATACCCCCGATTTCAAGCCCTTCAAGGCAAGAATCCGACAATAAGTGATCCATGGCCAAGTCAGTTGCCTTATAACAAACGGCTGTCAGTGACAGTTGGTTATAAGTTGCCCGCAGGTCACAGCCCATTGACTTGGTAACTTTTACCTCCGAACCCAGTTACCCTATTAGTCCATGCTTTCTCTCAACTCCGTCACCAAGCGTTATGGCTCCATCGTCGCGCTCGACAATGTCTCACTTGAAATTGGTCAGGGCGAATTTTTCGGACTGCTAGGCCCCAATGGCGCGGGTAAGTCCACCCTCATGTCCCTCGTAGCAGGATTACGCGCCGCCGATACTGGAGCGCTCACCCTCAACGATCAATCTCTCTCCGACCGTGGAGCCGCCACTCGCACCGAACTCGGGCTCGTGCCTCAACACATCGCGTTGTATGAGGAACTTTCCGCCGACCAGAACCTGCGCATATTTGGCGAACTTTACGGGCTGCGCGGCAAGGAACTGAAAAATCGTATCGATGCCGCCCTTGAAGCGGTGCAATTGACCGACCGGCGTAAAAGCCCCGTCAAAACCTATTCCGGTGGCATGCAACGCCGTCTCAACCTGGTCGCCGCCTTGTTGCATCGCCCAAAACTTTTGCTCTGTGACGAGCCGACCGTCGGCATCGACCCCCAATCGCGCAATGCGATCTTTGAATATTTAGAGCACCTTAATCGCGAAGGTCTGACCATCATCTATTCAACCCACTACATGGAGGAAGCCACTAGACTCTGTTCACGCATCGGCATCATCGATCATGGTAACCTCCATGCGCTTGGCACGCTCGACGAATTATTGGCTAAGCTGCCTTTTGAGGAAGAGATTCGATTTCCTTCTAACGCCGACACAGACACCTTCGCGGCCATGCTTACCATCCATGGAGAAATCGACACCAGTGATGGCACTCACCGTTTTCGTCCTAAACCAGACTACAAGCTCTCTGCCCTCTACGCCCTCGCTGAATCGCAAGGCCTGCCGGCCCGACTCTTCACCAGCCAACGCCCTACCCTCGAAGCCTTGTTCCTCCATCTGACTGGCCGCACCTTGCGTGATACCTGAGCGAAATCGAAACCCAACTCCCATCGATATGAACTCAATTTTCGTTCTCTTCCGCAAAGACTTCCCCAATTTTTTTCGTAACAAAGCCGCCGTGGGCCTGACCTTCATCGTGCCATTTGCTTTGATTTATCTCTTCGGCCAAATCTTCGGGATCAATCGCACCGATTCCGGCCCAAGTGGATTTCCTCTGGCGGTGGTCAATGCGAGTGACAATCCCGCCGCGGCCAAACTGGTGGATGCATTAAAAGCGGAAAAGAGCTTCCGCGTGCTGACTGACTTCACGAATCCTGACGAGCCTACCCGACCGCTCACTGAAGCTGATCTTCGACCCATGATGGAAGCCACCAGTCCGGACTTTCGATTCGCATTGGTCATCCCGCAGGATGTCGTGCGCGTGGACACTTTGGGGCTGCACCTCAAAATTCTCTCCAACCCACGCAACGAAATCGAAACCCAGACTATCAACGGCATCCTCCAAAAAACCATATTCTCCAATGTGCCCGAATTGCTCAGCCAATCGTTGCAGGCCCAAGCCAAGCAATACCTTGGCACGCCCAAACTGAAGACGTTCAATAGCCGCATCGCCAGCGCCGTTGCCGAAAGTTTCGGAGGCGACAAAGACCAAATAGAAAAAGAAATTGCCGCGGGTAACCTTACCCTAAGACGGCTCGATTCCGATGATACTGAAGTTGATGGAGAGAAGAAGGCGGCCTCCCCTGACTTTTTTCCCCAGTTGGTAAAAATCGACACCGAACAAGTGGTCGGGACCAATGTGAAAAGCCCGGCCGCAACCCGCATAGTCGGTGGTTGGGCGATGCAGTTTTTACTTTTCGCTCTCAGTGCCTCGGCGACTGCCCTGTTTCGTGAACGCGATGCCGGACTCTTTCAACGGCTCCTCGCCGCTCCCGTTACTCGGGCTCACATTCTCTGGAGTAAATTCCTCTACGGCGTATGCATCGGCCTGATCCAACTTACCGTGCTGTTCTTTGCGGGACAGATACTGTTCGGTATCGAAGTAATGCCGCACATCGGCATATTGCTCGTAGTGTGTATTTTTGCGGCAGGATCCTGCACTGCGTTTGGCATGCTTTTGGCCGCCATTTCTCCCAACGCGGAAGCCGCGAGTGGTCTGGCGACATTCCTGATTCTTTTCATGAGCGCGATCGGCGGGGCTTGGTTCCCCATCAGCTTGATGCCCGAGTTCATCCAACAATTCAGCAAACTCACCCTGGTGTATTGGTCCATGGAAGGATTCAGCTCAGTTCTCTGGTCTGGTCATGGTCTGGTCCAAATTCTGCCCATCCTGGGCATCCTTGCCGGGATCACGGCCTTGATCATGAGCATCGCCATCTGGCGCTTCAACAAAGGCCGACTGTTCGAGTAACTCCCCTCCAACCAGACAATGTCACCTATTAAGTGACACTTAAAACCGCCATTTCCCCTATGAATGTCACTTAATAGGTGACATTCAATTCAAGTCGTTTTGCTGAACAGACGGAGGTAAAAGTGTCACGTAATACGTGACACTTTTCAGAGTGATACCGGATAGTTGGTATTTCCCTTCAAACCTTGGAATGCGTATTTTGACTTTGCGCCGTGGTCGCTTTGCATGAAATTGAACTCCCGCCATGTCCGCCGATCTAGAGCACCATATCACTTCCCTCGCCCAACGCGCTCGCGCTGCCTCCCTCGTGCTGGCGACGATATCGACGGCGAAGAAGAATGCTGCCCTGCAACATCTGGCTGAACTGCTGATCCAGAATAACGCGGCACTTCTAACCGCCAACACGCGCGATCTGGTCGCAGCTTCGGAAAACGATCTGACCAGCGCGCAAATCGATCGACTCACCCTGACTCCAGAACGATTGCATCATCTCGCGGAAAGTGTGCGTCAGGTAATTGAACTGCCTGATCCCGTGGGCGAATTGTTGGACGAGAGCACACGACCCAACGGCTTGCTGCTGCGTCGCGTTCGTGTCCCCATTGGCGTAATCGGCATTGTCTATGAAGCGCGGCCCAATGTCACCATCGACTGTGCGGTGCTCTGCTTGAAAAGCGGCAACGCGGCGATCCTACGCGGCGGCAAGGAATGCTTTCACACCAACACCGCGCTCGCCGAACTCATCTCCCTAGCTTTGGCCAAAGCAGACTTGCCAACTGACGCGGTGCAATTGATTCCGACGACGGATCGGGCCGCACTCACCACCCTGTTGAAACTCGACACGCTGGTGCACTGCATCATCCCGCGCGGTGGGGAAAGTCTCATTCGTTTCGTCGCCCAAAACAGCACGATACCCGTGATCAAACATTATCAGGGTGTTTGTTTCGTTTATGCGGATCGCGCGGCCGACCTGACCATGGCGGAAAGAATCATCGTCAATGCCAAGACCTCTCGGCCCGGGGTGTGCAACGCTGCCGAGCAACTACTCGTGCATCGCGAAATCGCCGAAAATTTTCTCCCAACCGCCGCGCGGGCACTCATCGCTGCAGCCAAGGTGGAATTACGTTGCGATGCTGAGTCTTCCGCCATTCTCAGCGCGGCCCAGATCGCCCATGTGGCTGCAACCAACGCCGATTACACGACTGAATTCCTCGCTCAGATTCTCGCCGTGCGGGTGGTGGATTCACTTGATCAGGCTATCGCCACGATCAATCGTGACAGTTCGGGACATACAGAAAGCATTGTGACCGAGGATGAAACAGCAGCACGCAAGTTTCAAACTGCCGTGGACAGTGCGGCGGTGCTTTGGAACGCGAGCACCCGTTTCAACGATGGTTTTGAATTCGGGCTGGGGGCTGAAATCGGTATCTCGACTGATCGGCTGCATGCACGTGGTCCGATGGGACTCAGGGAACTTTGCAGCTACAAATGGCTCGGCACCGGCACGGGCCAGGTGCGGGGTTGAAAACAGTTTAAGTTTCAAACTAGATTCCGGGCTCAGATTGCCACCCCGGCTAGTTACCCTCAACCCCACTACCTCCCATGAAAGACAATCTGCTCGTGCCTGCGCTTGCCGCAGTTGCCATGTTTGTTTTCGGTGCCATTTTCTGGATGAGCCCCTTCCCCTACAAAGTCCTCTAAACCACCGCCGATGATCGCGTTACGGTGGCTGCCTTGGACGCCGTTTTCCCTGCCACGGGAATATATGTGGTGCCGGGGCCACATCTAGATCCGAAAGTCTCGGCTGAACTTTACAAAAAAGGACCCAGTGCCATGGTCCATTTCACCAAGGAAGGTTTCGATATGATGGACCCATGGTATTCGCCAAAGGATATATTCACTACTTTGCAGTAGCCTTTTTACTGGGTGTGCTTTTGCGCAAATCTGCCAACAGTTTCAAAGGATACCGCTGCATCGTAAAACTGAGCACTTTCGTCGGATTGACCGGCTCACTGCTGTTGGCCCTCAGCGAATCCATTTGGTGGCACCATATTTGGAGCTGGAGCCTGATAAATCTACTTTATGGCACCCTCACGTTTACGGTAGCGGGTTTAGTGTTTGGCAAATTCATCAAACCCGGAGCAGTCAAAACTGAGTGATGATCATTTAGCGAAAGCACCAACGGAGCAGTAACCTTCGATTGCTTCGTTGATGTTGCGATAAGCATTATTCTGGGATTGAACGGAACCGAACTCAACCGACGCTTTCCATTATCACATGTCCATCGGAGGCCGATACACCCTAAATCTCATTACTCTGTCATTTTGTCTTTCGGCGGTGGCATTGCCGGCACAGAAGACTACGGACGCTAAGAGTGATCAACCCCCTGTCAGGAAACGGGCCGTTTCCCAAGGTGTGGCTGAGGCTTTGGCCGCGGGTATGCCAAAATACGATCCGCCCAAACCGGTTGAGAAAGAGCCTGAAGAGGAAGCGGTGGATATGCGTGAAATCGACCAACCCCGTAACAAGATCATCCGTCTGCCAGAATACGTGGTCAGGGAAAAGAAACCTCCGGTGTTTCGCGAACGCGATATCTACACCACCAAAGGGCTGAGCGAACTCGCCAAGAAGCGTTACCTCTCCCAATCCGTCCAAGCGCTTAATCGCTACACCATCCCGCTTTTTGGCATGAGTGCAGAAGCTTATGCTTTGATGCTTTATGCCGAGGACGAACGATTGAAAAATATCTCGGAATTGAACGATACCGCCAAGGATATCAGTCTGGTCAATCCGGAGAATGCCAAGGAAATCAAGGCGGCAACTCGCGATACCTACGGACGCGGATTCGACTACACCTATCGCAAGAAGGATTAACCTCCGGACTAGACTTCAAGTAATTCACGGGCAATATCCGCCCACTCTTCTTCCAGCGTCGTCTTGGGTTCTGGCCGACGGGCCCGGGCATACCAATAAGCCGCATTGCTGGCGTCCCCTTCCTTGCGATGCAGATAGGCATGAACCCATGCCGCTTCGGTCGATGCATCATCCTGCACCCTGCGATGGGCCTTTTCCCACTCACCTTTTCCGTCATGCCAAAGGCCCTGCAAGGGGGAACCCAGACCTTGGGGGACGGTCGATTCCTGCAGAGACGATTGAAATTCCGTAAATGACATTTGCACCAACCTACCTACCGGCCTTCTAGTGGCAATCCCTCTGACCGCATGTCCAACGCCGAACTCGTCATTCTTCGCGAATTAACCACCCAAGCGCCGAACTATGTTTCGGGGGCCGTCTTGGCGACGAAACTCGGCATCAGTCGGGTGGCCATCTGGCAACACATGGGAAAATTACGGGGCCAAGGTTTCGAATTTCAAACCCAACGCGCCCGTGGTTATCGTTTGATCAAAAAGCCCGATGGCCTGCATGGCACCTTGATCGAAGCGCTGCTAAAATCCAGAAAACGTGAATTCCCTCTGACCGTGCTGGAAACAGTCGACAGCACCAACGACGAGGCTGCCCGACAACTTGCCGCGGGCCGGGTTGATCCCTTTGTCGTGCTGGCTTGCGAACAAACCCGGGGACGGGGGCGTTTCGGCCGGGTTTGGCACAGCGATGATCACAACAATCTTTACGCGAGTTTTGCCTTTCGGCCCCATTTATCGCCCCGACGGATGCCCACCTTCACCTTGTGGATGGGAGTCAATATATGTGAATTGATCACCAATTTCTGCTCGGTAAGCGCCGGGTTGAAATGGCCGAATGACATTGTCTTTAATGGCCGCAAAGCCGGCGGCATGCTCACCGAAGCACGCATCGATTCCGATCAAATGCGCGACTTGGTTTTTGGGTTAGGCCTCAATGTCAACCAACCGACCAACACCTGGCCGCCGGAGCTTTCGCTGCGGGTCACATCATTGGCGGCGCAAACCGGAAAACCCATCGATCTCAATCATTTTGCGGCTGCCCTGATTGGACGCGTGATCCTCGCCTACAATCAGTTCATCGATGGCCGTTATGCCTCCAAGTTGGCTGATGATTGGAAGCGCTTCGATGTTTTGCACGGACGCCAAGTGGTGGTGCTAAATGGAACCCAACGCATTGAGGGCACAGCCACCGGAATCGACGACGCGGGGTCGCTCCTTATTCGGGACACCAAGGGCCGATCACAACGATTCTCGGCCGGCGATGTCACCTTGGAGAAAGTAGATTGAGCTTCCCTTCACCCCACCCACTATAGATTCACCGTATGTCCGAACCCGCACTTGCAATCGAAGTTAACCAGCTCGTCAAATCCTATGCGGGGATGACTGCGGTTAACGGGATCAGCTTCACCCTGAAGCGCGGAGAGATTCTGGGGTTTCTCGGTCCCAATGGAGCGGGGAAATCCACTACCATGCGCATTCTCACTGGCTACCTACCCGCAACTTCCGGTCGCGTGAGCATTTGTGGCGTGCCGGTCGCCTCCCGACCGGATGAGGTGAAAAAATTTATTGGCTATATGCCGGAAAACAACCCGCTGCCAGATGATATGCGGGTTTCGGAATACCTCTACTTCCGCGGCCGGTTGAAGGAAATTCCTCGCAGCAAGCTCGGTTCGCGGATCGACGAAGTGCTCGAGCTCTGTGATCTCAAGCGGGTGCGCCATAAAATCATCGGCAAACTCTCGAAGGGCTTCCGCCAAAGGGTTGGGATTGCCGAGGCGATTCTGGCGGAGCCGCCGGTTATTATCATGGACGAGCCGACGATTGGTCTCGATCCGCATCAAATCCTGATTGTGCGTGACCTCATCGCCAGTCTGCGGGGACGCATGACCGTCATTATATCCAGCCACATACTGCCTGAGATTGAGATGACCTGCGATCGGGTGCTCATTATCAATCAAGGAAGAATCGTGGCCCAGGGCACACCGGAAGAACTGAGACGCGAAGTGTTCGGCCATTCGACCTATCAAATCGAGTTGGCGGGTGATCCGGGCAAACTTAGCGAGATCTTGCTCAAGGTGGATGACAGCCTGCAGATCAGTGAGACCGGCGAACCCAATCAGGATGGCTTCCGCGAATTCACGCTAACCACCAAGCGGGACGAAGACTTGGGCGAGACCCTCATGCGAGAACTGACCAATGCGGGATTCCGCTTGAGGGCCCTGAGCCGTGCCCAACCCACCTTGGAGGACGTATTTCTTGCTGCCACCCGCCGCAGTTGGGATGTAAAATCCGAGGACCTGAAAAAATCCTAAGGACATGCGTCACTTCCTAACCATTCTCAGTCACGAAGTCCGAATGTTGCTCGTCAATCCGAGCACCTATATTGCGGCGACCCTGTTTCTCGCCGTGATGGGATTTTTCTTCACCACCATTCTGGATGACTACAGCAAGATTTCTCAGGAAGTTTCACCCGCCCAGGTATTCTTTCAAATATTCTGGTTTCCCGTCCTGTTTATCGTGCCGTTGCTGACGATGAAGTGCCTGGCGGAGGAACGCCGCCTCGGGACCATCGAGACCCTGCTGACCACTCCCGTGACGACCACGGAAGTGGTGCTCGGCAAATATTTCGCCTCCTACCTTTTGTATATTCTCATGTGGGGTTCCACCGCCGGGTTTTTCTATATCCTGAACAGTTTCTCCGGTGATGTTCGTTTCATGGATCCGGCACCTTTGATCGGCGGGTATTTGTTCATCGCGATTTCCGGACTGCTCTTCATCGCCATCGGGGTGTTCACCAGCTCACTTTCCCGCAACCAGGCGGTCGCGGGTATCATGTGCTTCAGCGTGCTTTTTGCCCTCATCTTTGGCTTTTCGATTCTTCAGGAAGCCTCATGGCTGAGTCGGGATGTGCTGCTACCCGTCAAAGAGATCGTCAATTATGCTCAGATCATCGAACACCGCGAAGACTTCACCCGGGGCGTGGTGGATACACGGCAACTGCTGTTCTACCTGAGTGGCACCGTTCTCACGCTCATTTTCAGCATTCTGAGCGTCGAAGCAAAACTCTTGCACAACTGATACCATGCTATCGCCTGACAGTTTCCGCACCGCCCGCTGGATTCGCACCATCAATCTGGTGTTACAGGCCATATTATTTCTCACACTTTTCAGCGGTCTCAATTATCTGGCCCGCAATCACTCCTGGCGCAAAGACCTGACCGCCCATCAACGCTACTCACTTTCGCCCGAGACCAAATCCTACCTCCTGAACCTGAAACGTCCCGTCGCCATTGTGGTCACGTTGACTGAAAATGACGACAGTGCAGATATCGCCCAGGCCTATCGCGATCTCAAAGGCCTTTTGCGCGAATACAGTTTCGTCACGGAGAACAATCCCAATAGCAAAATTGATGTTAAGTTCATTGACGTCTACCAAGAGCGAAGATCGGCCGACCAGCTTGGTATCGATCAACCCAACATCGTGATGTTGATCTGCGGTGAGCAGCGTCAAAGCCTAAATCTCGGCGAACTCTATGGGGTGAAGGACCGCGAAAAAACCGATTTTCGCGGAGAGCAGGCCATCACGGCCGCAATCCTCAGCGTATCCAATCCGAGTAAGAAAAAGATATATTTCCTGACAGGTCACGGAGAATTGCGCCCGGATGACGTGGATCCTGCTCGGGGCTTGTCGGCATTGAGCAACGAATTACAGATGCGGAATTTCGATGTCGAGTATCTGCAAATCAGCACGGCGCGCACCGTGCCGGAGGATGCAGATCTGGTAATAGCCGCCGCCCCGCAAGGACGTTATGACGCCTTTGAGCAGGAGCAACTAAGAGAGTATTTGAACAAACGTGAGGGCCGCCTGATTGTGATGCTCGCACCCGGTATCCCGCACGGACTTGATGACTTACTCTATGATTGGGGCGTGCTGGTTGATGATGTCGTGATCTACGACACGGACCCCAACAGCTTTGCCGACAATGGAGATCTTATTGTATGGAATTTATTCCCGCACCCAATCACGCAAACCCTGATCGATTTTAAAATTCCGCTACGTTTGGGGTTAAGTCGCAGTGTTCGACCCGACCCCGGACGGGTCGTTGGCAGTGGTCTGCAAGTAGTCAGTCTCGCCGCAACCTCCACTTCCGCGTGGGGTGAAGTCAACTACCGCCAACGTCAGGTGCCGGAATTCAATCTCGGGGTCGATCTCAAGGGTCTGCCTAACATGCCCCCGGCCAATCGTCTCAGCGTAGTCGTGGCCTCGGAAAAGGTGCAGACGAAGAACAATCTCCCATTCACGGTGAAAAACGGGCAACTGGTCGTTATTGGCACGGATGATATCGTGGCCAATTACCGCTTAGCTATTGCCGCCAACCAGAATCTGTTCCTCAACGCAGTCAACTGGGCCATTGATCGGGATACCAAACTCAACATCCCCACCCGGCCCATTGAACGATTTCAGCTCTCGCTCAGCCAGGCGGAACTAACGAAGCTACGCTACAGTCTGATCTTTGCCTTGCCGCTCGCGGCCGCCTTGCTCGGTATTTTCGTTTACTGGTCTCGTCGCAACTAGGACACACCCATCATGCGCACCAAAGTCACGCTCATCCTCGTTTTTCTCAACGTCGCCCTCTTTTTATTTATTTTTAAATTTGAGCGCGGCTGGCGCACCGAACAGGCATCGCTCGAAGCCCGCCGTCGCGTGCTCGGTGCAGAGACAGCGGATATCAGATCGATTCATATTTCCGGACCCAATGTTACCACCATCAGTCTCACTCGCGAGGGCGACAATTGGTCATTGCTTGAACCCATTGAATGGCCCGCCAATCCGCACGCGGTCAACCGCATCATCAATGAACTGCAGTATCTTGAACACGAAACCAGTTTCAGTGTGGCCGACTTGGAGAAAAACCAGCAGTCGCTGGCGGATTACGGGCTGGATAAACCTCGCCTCACCATCTCATTCACGTCGGGCAGCAACCAAAGCGGGTCGGACCAAAATTCAAGCCCGCCAGTGACCTTGACCATTGGTGATGAAACCAAAGTGGGTAATCGCCTCTACGTTCTTTCACCCGATGGCAAACGGGTGCACGTGGTGAACCTCAGTCTCGCGCGCAGCCTATCTCTCCCGATCGACGATCTGCGCGCGGACACCGTGTTTTCAATTCCCGTATTTGAAGCCCGTTCACTCAACTTGCAGAATGCCGCCAACCTGCGAGTCCGGGTCCGCCGCGAAACCAACAATCGTTGGGCATTTGAAGCACCCATTATAGCCCGGGCCAGCAAAACCGCAGTGGAACTATCCATCAATGCATTGAATGCATTACGCGTTCGAGATTTTATCCCCAGTGGCACGGCTGAGATCAATCCCAACACCAACGCCTCCCTGCGTATCACCATCGAAGGCAACAATCGCCGGGAAACCCTGATTCTGGGCAATGAGATCGGGACCACGGCAATCAATGAATCAGTCAACACGACCACGGGTCAAACCAGCAACACTCCGGACATCGAGTTCAATGCCATGCTCGAAGGGAAATCCACTTTATTTACCGTCAGTTTACCCGCTCCGTTGATCTATGCCCTGCGCAATGCCCAGGTAGTCCTGCGCGAGACCAAGGTGCTCGAATTTGATCCAGCCACCGTCACTACCATCACATTATCCGCTCCCAATCAATCCGACCTGACCCTTCAGAAACTTGAAGGCGGAAGCCAGACAACCGGACCTGAAAACAGTAACTGGCAAATCGTCCGACGCGATACCCAAGGGGGTCCGCAAACTCAAACTGCAGATGGCAAAGTCATCAATAATCTGCTCGATAAACTGCGCCTGTTATCGGCGGAAAAATTCATCGGCGATGCCCCTAGTGATGCCGACCTTGAAAATTGGGGATTCAATCGCCCCGAACGTGAAATATCTCTGACCGTGGGTCGCGGGGCAGCCACCAACACCATCAAACTGCAAATTGGCGTGAGCAGTGATCGGGATGGCAAGGCCTACGCCAGACTGGGCAACGCCCGGTTTGTCTATCTGGTCGCCGCTGATGTTATCGAACGCACATTACCTTACCCGCTCACCTACCGACAGAAAATGCTGCGAGAAATCCCAGCTGCGGCCAAATTCAGTGCACTTTCGATTACAGATCTAAAAACCAACACCAAGATCTTGGAACAAACCATCGATCAGGAAAATCCCGGCAATGCCGCGCTGCAAACCGTGTTTAAAAATTTGAGGACACTTCAAGCCAGTAATTTCACCAAGGTTGGATTCCCCGAATTGCTGATCGTGGCTGGTGAGGAGCGCCCATGGCGTTACCTGCTTGATGCTACAATCACGTTGCCGGGTGGCGGCGGTGAGCAAACGGAATCACTGAAGCTCTTCTTTACCGAACGCGTGGGCGGAAACATGCAATACGCCGGGTCACCCGAACTGGCCGTGGTCTTCGAAATCGAGCAATCCTTGCTCGATGCCATGTGGCAATTGACCTACGGAGAAAAAGATCCCGGTCCCCTGGTGCAAGTGGAGCCCGCCAACCCCTGAAACATTGCAACCGGGAACCTGTGATTGGGACCTGAGAAACAGCCGCCGATTACCATGAAACCTTGGCTAGAACTCTGCCAGCGTTGCACATTTTTCTGTGCACATAGTCTGGTATCTTTCTGTCGTTGGTCACTCTGGCTTGGGCTTGCCTTGCTCTTGGGGATCCAAGTCTACATCGCCTTTGCGCAAAAGATGCCCATACCCAAATTCTTGCTCCAATCATTGGAGTCCCGGCTCGCGACATCGGGCATTAGCGCAACATTCGGCAACACCTCAATCGATCCAAACGGCCGCTTATTGATCGAAAACCTCCAACTCTCACTGACCAGCTTTGATGAACCGGTGGCGACCGTTCAGTCACTATATATTGAACTCAATCCATGGGCATTGATCGCAGGAGATGTTGAGCCGCGAAAACTTGTCGCCAGTGGAGTAAACTTGTGGGTTCCGGGCATGCTGTCAGACAGTGGCACATGGGAGCAAACCCTGCGGGATATGAATTTCTCCCTCACTCCTCATGATCAGTTGATTGAACTGTATTATTTAAATGCCCGTTTAGCCGGACTGGTCGTTTCTGCCCGGGGCGCAATCGATACCAGTTCACTCCCAAAAGTAAATACCGGCACGCTCCCCTTGCCCAAATTCCTGAGTAAAAATTACTCCCTCATCTGCCAAAGACTTATCCAAATTTCCCGTCTACTCGCTGGACTCGACTCACCCCAAGCAGAGTTGGAACTGATGCCTTCACCCGATCTGGGCGCTATCGCGCACGTAACCGTGAGAGCCAATCGGTTGGACCATGTTGATCAATTGCCCCTCTCAACCGGGCAAATCGAAATCAACACCCGACTGCCATTATGGGCGAATACTCCCATCTTTGCGCGGGTTGCCGTTGCGGCCAAATCAGTCAAATACCAGAACGAGTTTCAGGCGGTCGGGTTGCGCACAACCCTGTTGACCCGCTTGAACATTAATAACTTCGAAATCACGCCTCAGCATGCCGAACTAGAAATTGACCGGTTGATAGGGCAAGGCTTCGTGGTTAAGGCCCTGTCAGCAGATCTGGAACTCGATGAAATCCCTGCAGTGAAGGCCACCATCCTGGCCCAACTGGGCCAGGAGACCGTGCGCATAACCGGCACGACCAATCTGAACGAGCGAAGCGCAGATTTACATATGATTGGTAAATTTGACCCAGCACTTTTAATCCCAATCGGACGAAAGATCGGACATGATATAAGGCCGTTTCTGAATTTTTCAAGTTCTCCTGAGTTTGATCTGAATTTACATTTGGGCCCCGGAGGAAAATTCAACCTCCTCGAAGGCCGGATCACGGCCAAAGATGTCTATGGTTTCAAAGTTACGTTCGATCATCTGGATGGCCACATTGCGTTTGATGGTGTTAATTTCATCGCGACTGATGCCACCGGCATTGTCGGGACAAATTTTGTCCGGGGTAGTTACGACCACGATATCACCACCAAGAAATTTCGATTTTTGCTAACGGGACAACTACGGCCGCCGGATATCCAAGCATGGTTCAGCGATTGGTGGCCGAATTTTTGGCAACATTTCGACTTCACTGCAGCCGCACCTGATGCGTCGGTGGACGTGCAGGGAACCTGGGGCAAAGGGTATGAAACGAGCGTTTTCGTCTATGCCGACAGCCGCGATCCAGTGATCAAGGGCGTGCCCCTCAAACATGCCAACACTCTGATATACTTGAGACCTCACTATTTTGACGCAATGGCTATCAATGTCGCGGGTGAAACAGGAACCGCCAAGGGGTCATTCATACGCCAACTACCCGATGCCGGACAATCGGTCTTCCGCACGGATTTTGATTTCGTATCAAGTTTGGATCTTAACGCTGCCGCCGGATTGATTGGACCTGAACTACAGGAAATTGTGGCTCCATTCACATTTTCATCTCCGCCTCAAATGCAAGTAACCGGTTTCGTCGCTGATCCTGCGATCAAGCCATTTCGTAAAATAAATGTGCAGGGAAATTCAACCGGCAATTTCACTTATCACAAGTTTCCCTTGAGCGATCTTAGCTTCACCGCAGAGATGAATGATGACAAGTTGCTGGTCGAGCCCCTGCAAGCAGGCTTCGCAGAAGGCCAAACCACGGGCCAACTACAAACCTGGGGGGCCACCGGTCCGCAGCGCCTTGGGTTTGATCTCGGCTTGAAACATGGCAACCTGCACAAGGCATCTATCATCCTCGCGACCTACTTTGCGGAACGCCGGGGCGAACCGCCACCGGCAACCAGTGCCTACATCCAAAATACCGATCAGGTTTTTATGAACCTTGATGTGTCAGCTGAAGGTAAAGTTGAAGATCCCCTCAGTTTTTCCGGTTCAGGCAATGCTGAGATAAGTGGAAAAGGACTGGGCGAAGTCCGGTTGCTGGGCCTGTTGTCCGAATTGCTCAATTTTACCGCCCTCCAATTCGATGATCTGCGCACCAGCTTTGATGTGGATAAAGATCGACTCGTCTTTCCGGAAGTCAGCGTTACCGGATCCAACGCCGCCGTCGCCGCTCATGGCATTTATTCCCTCAAGGAGGATACGCTCGATTTCAAGGCCCGCATTTTCCCGTTTCAAGAGAGCAAATTCATCTTTAAAAGTCTGGTGGGCGCCATGCTGACACCGCTATCAAATGCGCTTGAGGTCAAATTGACCGGTAAGTTGGACAACCCCAAGTGGAGCTTCGTCATGGGCCCAACCAATTTCCTGCGCAATTTAACCCAACCCAGCGCGGAAGACGTTACTCCCAAAAACCAAGCTGAAATTGAAATCATCAAGAAAATAGCCCCCGAGGGATCCGTGGTGGAAAAAGTGGACCAGCAGAAATGAATTGATGGACATCGCGCTAATTATGCTGCGTATCCCAGACAGATTGGTGGCTCCTTAATCCCCCATAAATCCTTAGGGATCCGGCTATTTTTACAATTCAGTAGGACAAAACGCATTGCACTGAGATAATCGTAATTCTTAGTTTAGGGTAAACACCTGAATGGATTCGCTAAAAACATTACCCCAAACAACATGGTCGGAGCGACTTTCGGGTATTTTGGCGGGTGCACTTACATTACTGGGTACTTTGTCAATTTTGGGATGGCTGACCCACAGTGATATTCTCCTCCATCCACTGGCCGGTTTGGCACCGATAAAATTCAACGGCGCGATATCCATTTTGTTCATTGGGATCACGATGCTGGGCTTGGAGTTTAAGATTCAACGCGCCATCTGGTTTGTCTTGGTCCCGATAGCAGTAAATTTGATCACTCTCGGTCAATATGTAATGAATGCCAATTGGCATATCGATGAGCTCTTCATGAGTGATCTGCAGGTCATCGATACCATGTATCCGGGGCGGGTTTCACTCACAACATCGCTTGTTTTTTTCCTGATCAGTTCGGCTTTGCTGCTGAAAGGTTTCAGCAAGCCAAACCAATTCAAACTCACGGTGGAGGCAATCATTGGCTCGATTGCCGGTTCTGCGGGATTTTCCACCTTGGTCGGATACGCCGCTGATCTTCCGGCAGTATACACTTGGGGCACCGGCACGGCACCGGCACGGCCACGGCGCCAATCGCGGCACTGGGCTTATTGATAGCCGGTGTGGCCATATTGATTCTGGCTTGGCGTGAAACCATCAGACTGGCGGGCGGCCCGCCCGGGTGGTCCCCTCTGCCAGCAGTCATTGCATGTGTCACGCTGACATTGATTCTATGGGTCGGC
>DFDG01000210.1:32575-36529 GCA_002367815.1 Opitutaceae bacterium UBA3033
AATTGATTCTATGGGTCGGCCTGCGCGAACGTGAACTGGTTGATCTCAGCGTCAGGACTCAATCCGCGATGGATACGCTCGCCATTTCGATCAATTCAGAACTTGAGCGCCAAGCCAATGCTATCGAAAAAATCGCCCGGCGTTGGGGGGATGCAGAGCAGAACAATCAGGTAATATGGGAAGCTGATGCAGTCACCCTGATGTCAACTTCCGAAGTTTATGGCTGCGACTCCATCGCTTACCTGAATACCGATCTGCGCACGACCTGGGTTTTCCCTGACGCCGGTAACGAATATAAAATTTCCTCCGACCACACCCGGGACCCTGTGCGCGCCGCCACCTTGGCAAAAATCAAGGCGGGGGATTTGCAAACAACCAAAACAACGGAAGCGGTAATATCTGGCAGCACCTCCATTGGGACCAAGGGCGAAGGCGTGGCCATCTATGCGCCCATCGCCCGAAACAACAAGATCATCGGTTACGTCGCTGGTGTGTATCTATATGCAAAGTTTTTCCGCTCAATTATCGCAAACCGCGTAAAATTGGCTGACGACTATTACGTGGCCATCAACATCGGCGGTAACGCCATTTTTGACACCTTTTCGGGCAGTCAAGCGCGTCGGGACGACCTGACCTTGGATCGTTCATACACCATCTTTGATCGAAGAATGCGTATGAGCCTGACCCCTTCCACCGAAGCTCTGAAAAAAGATCGGCGTTATCTGCCTGAACTCGCCCTGGTATCCGGTTTGGGAATCACAATTTTACTTGGACTTAGTGTGCACCTGGCCCGCAGCGCCCGCACTGGCCAACATCAGGCAGAACTCTCGAACCAGAAACTGATCAGTGAAAACGAGGAACGTCGCCGGGTGGAAGGACGCCTCAAGATATCCGATGAACGACTGCGCCTGGCATTGGATTCCACCCAAATCGGTATCTTTGAATGGAATGTCGGGGAAGGTCACGTCTACTACAGTCCAGGTTTATGGGCCATGCTGGGCTATGATCATGGTCGCATGCCGGCCACGGTTGAAGCCTGGCAATCACTCATCCATCCGGATGATTTGCCGGCATACAGAGAACGAATCAGTTCACAATTGAACAACGAAACCGCTTTTATCGAACCCGAATACCGAGTGCGGGACCTAAAAGATGCATGGCGATGGGTCTACACCAGATCGAAAGTGGTTGCTACCGCCAACAACCACCCCGCTCGAATCATCGGCACGGTGCAGGATATCACTGACCGGCGGGTAGCAGAACAAGCCCTTCGCACCAGTCAGGCCGAAGCACGTAAACTATCACTCGTTGCGGCCAAAACCGACAATCCGGTGATGATCAGCTCACCGGCTGGTTCGATCGAGTGGGTCAATGAAAGTTTTACCCGGGTAATGGAATTCAACATGGATGAGGTCGTGGGTAAAAATCCCACGGAATTTCTGGTCGGGCCTGAAACCAATCCACGCACGGTGATGCAAATCCGGACTGCGATGAGCCAAGGTCAGGGCTTGGCCACGGATCTGGTCAATTATTCCAAATCAGGTCGGAAATATAATCTGCATTTGGAGATCCAGCCTGTTTACAACGATACGGAAAAACTGGAAAACTTCATCGTCATTCTTGCCGATATCACCGTGCGGGTGACCACGGAAAATCAGCTTCGTCGGGCCAAAACTGAAGCCGATGCCACCTCCCGGGCTAAGAGTGAATTTCTCGCTTCGATGTCGCACGAGATTCGCACTCCCATGAATGGCGTCATCGGCATGACCAGTCTTTTGATGGAGACACCGTTGAACGTGGAACAACGGGACTTTGTTAATACGATTCGCACTTCAGGAGAAGCTTTCCTCACGATCATCAATGATATTCTGGATTTCTCTAAAAATCGAATCAGGAAAGCTGGAGTTGGAGCAGGTGCCATTCGATTTGGCCCTCTGCATCGAAGAAGCTTTCGAACTGTTTGCCCTTCAGGCTTCGGCCAAAAAACTTGAGCTAACCTACCACATGGAATCCGGAGTGCCGCCTTGGATTATCAGCGATGCCACCCGCCTGCGCCAAATCATTGTCAACCTGGTCAACAACGCCGTTAAATTCACTCCGAGCGGTGTCATTTCGATCACGGTTTCCAACCTGACCAAGAGCACCGCAGAGATGCAAAAGATTGAATTTGCCGTGCGTGACTCGGGTATCGGCATTCCGACCAACCGGTTGGACCGCCTGTTCCAAGCTTTTTCTCAGGTCGATTCCTCCACTACCCGCAAATATGGTGGGACCGGTTTGGGCTTGGCCATTTCCCAACGTCTCAGCGCACTCATGGGTGGCGATATCAAAGTGGAGAGTCTGTCCGGGAAAGGATCCACGTTTACCTTTAGCATTCAAACCACCGCAGCTGACTTGCCTTCAGACTACGCACTGTCACCCGCACCCGTCGCCCTGCAACAAGGCACGGTTCTGTGCATTGAAGGAAATGAAACCACCCGCAAACATTTGGCGGCCATACTCAAACAGTGGAAAGTCCCCTGCACCATGGCAGGCAACTCCGCCGAGGCGTTGCAAATAGCGACCAGCATGGCAGTCCCGCCAGCACTGCTCATTTTCAATATTGATGAAACCTCGGTAAACTCCCCCCGAAATATACTCCAATCTGTGCCTTGCCCACGATTATTGATGCTGCCATTCGGGCAGTCATCACCAACCGAAACGGAAGACAAACATCCTTTTGGCGTGGTCTTCAAACCATTAAAAACCGCCAACCTGATTTACAGTATTACCCAGCTTTTCAATCCCCGAAAAGCGAGCAATCGGATTGCCGAGCAAAAGCAAAAACGCATGGTTCTGGCGGAAGAGTTTCCGTTGAACATCCTTTTGGTGGAAGATAACGCCGTTAATCAAAAGGTTGCATTGCGTTTTCTGGAACGCCTTGGCTATCGGGCCGACGCCGTGGGCAACGGTATTGAAGCCGTGACCGCGGTCGAAGCCCGTAAATTCCATCTCGTTTTCATGGACATTTAGATGCCTGAAATGGACGGGTTCGAAGCCAGTCGCCAAATCCGGCGACGATTGCCCGCGGATCGGCAACCCAAGATTATCGCCCTTACGGCGAATGCCATGCAGGGTGATCGCGAACTGTGTCTGGCCGCCGGCATGGATGATTACGTCAGCAAACCGGTTAAACTTCACGAGTTGGACGCCGCTATTCGCCGGATGTTTGGAGCAGATTACAAATCACCCATAATCCCCAACTATGACGCCAGCGATCAATTTGAAACCTGAGAGGATTGAATAATCCCTTTCAGATTTTCAATCTCTGCCTGGTATTCAGGAATGTGGGCGAGGTTACGCAGTTCATCTGGATCGTTCGCCAAATCATAATATTGCCAGGTTGATCCATCGGCATTGATCACGAGCTTGCGTTTCCGGTTTCTGATTCCCCGCCACATCCGGTCACACTGCAGGGGAAAATCAACCACACTGGGCATGGAAATCGACCCGTATTCCCGATCGCATTTCCAGGCCATACCCACAGCCCATGCCTGCGTCATGGCGGGTAAATCCTGTAGCGAAACCGGCGACTCATCATTTCTCGGCGGTTCGGCATAATTTCGCACCAACATCGGCACGCGCACACTTTCCTCGTGCGGCCATCCCTTGCGAAAACATCCATGTGAACCATGCATGTCGCCGTGAACGCTCGTGAATACCACTACCGTATTCTCCAAATTAATTCCCTCTAGCAATCGACCGATTGCACGATCGGTCGCGGCAATATGAGCATAGTATCCGGATAGTTCGCGACGGGGCCGCGCTTCCACTTCACCACCCAAAGGAACATTGGCTCGCAATTGCAAGGAAGAGGGAGCGGCCGGAGGAATTCCTGCTGCCGGTTGATCATAGGGAGGATGTGGTGCCTCCAAACTCAATACACTGAACCATGGTTTTTCTGCCCTGCTTCTT
>DFDG01000158.1:0-4648 GCA_002367815.1 Opitutaceae bacterium UBA3033
CGGCATTGGGGTGCACCACCGTGTCATTACCGATCTGGACATCATGCTCGATCACCACCCCGGACATGATGCGCGTGCGCTCACCGATCCGCACATTGCGGCCGATCACTGCTCGAGGCTCAACCACCGTCGTAGCGGCCAGCACCGCGGTCTCGTGCACCACGGCGGAAGGATGAACCTGCGGCCAATCGGCGTCATCAAACTGACGTCCAGCATACCGCTGCTTGATCAAGGCATGGGCGAGGCCCACATTGGGAGCCAGTAACAAAGTCAAACCCTCGACGGCACTCAACTGTGCCTTCATTTTTCCCGAAGTAACCACGACCGTCGGGTGACTCGCTACGGCCATGGCGACAAACTCCGGCTTATCCGCGAACACCAAATCGCCCGGCCCACAATCCTCGATCGGTGCGATGCGCAGAACCGGTTGATCCGGCCCAATCATTTCAATGATGATGCCTTGCGGGGAAAAGGTGGCCAATATCTCGGCAGCGGTAGTCTTCATATGTTGTGGAGGGGTTACCAGACCATCGTAACTAACGGCACTGCTGGTTTCATGGCAAGTTGACATGTGCCGAAATCACGGTCGCGTGCCCCCACCACTAGATGGACTTGCGATTGACGGGGAGAAATGCCGCCTGCTGCATCACGGCGGATTGGCTGATGCCGAGTTGTCCCGTGATCCGATTGAGTTGTTTCACTTCCGGAGCGGCCAAGGGAGTAACCCGATCACTGCCATCCCGATCCACCCAACGCACCACATGCGATCGTTGTCGCGCGGTTTTTACCAGATCACGCAAAAAGTCCTGTTCAGCTTCGGGAAGATTCATGCCCCCATCCCAAATTGACGGAATCAGTTAAGCCAGTCTCAATCCAAGCGATCCACGGCGAATTCCATCCGATCCTACATCGTCTTAACGCCGACACTAAACTTCACATTCTTCAATCCGCGTTGGATTTCGTAGATTGAGCCTTCGAATTTCGGATCAGGCAAAGGCAGTCTCACCGGGACGGGAGCGAGACGAGGAACATTGACCGGCTCTCCCTGCACCACCGACGCCGCGTAAGTGCCCCATGGATCCACGCTGGGCAAAAGGGGCCAGGCGTCAGCGGCGCAATATTGATAGAGCAGCAACCGTCGGGTATTCGTCGAAAGATTAGGTGCAGATCCATGCAAAAGTCGGGTATGGTGAATCGATATGCCACCGGCTTTGAGTGTGATCGGCACGGCGTTGGTCGCTTTGAAATCAGGATCGGTGACCGCCCCGATAAACACCCCGTCTTGATGATGATCGAGCACCGGTCCGAGATGTGAACCGGGCATCACCATGAGGCACCCGTTTTCAAGGGTGGATTCATCCATCGCAATCCCCACCGCCAGCAGGTCATCATTGGTGTGGGGATAGAAAGCCCAGTCCTGATGCCATTCAACGGGACTGCCCACATTGGCAAGTTTCAGATTTAGCTTATTGCCGTTGCTCGTGATGGCCGGCCCAAGCAACTGACTGACGAATTGCAATACCAAGGGGTGACGAAGTGCCCGTCGATAAACCTCGTGCTGTTTGATGGGATTTTTCAGGCGCCGCAGTAGAGGCTTACCCGGGGTGTGACTCGGCTCCAGATCAAACACGGCATCGTTCCGGGTGACCGCTCGAGACTTCTCAACAAATTCATCGGTGACCCGGCGCAACTCATCCATCTCGTCGACTGAGAAAACATTCTCGATTCCAAGATAACCTTGATCGCGATAAAACTGGATTTGATCGGGGGTAAGCATCACGGTAATCCTATCAGACCCGTGGCGGGGTCAATCCTGCTTTCGCATTCAAACTCCGATGTACACATTCGTCCGCTGGGTTAGTTATATTCCCAATCGGCCGACGGTTGAACATTCAGGGGCCGGACCCGGCGGTCGCGCGCCGGATCAATCTCTTCCAATTCGGGTCGGGGAATGCAGGTAAAGGAGATGCGCATCGGAGCATTTTCCGTCGCACCGAATGCACCGCCATAATACACCGAACCATTACCGTAGGTCTGATTGAGCAAATCCATCGCTTCGTGCAGTCGGCCGCGAGTGACTTCATGCTTTTCCTCAAAGAGATCGGGCGTGTAACAACCGGACGCGAGCAGGTGGTTGAGCACCAGTCCGACTTGGATAGGTTTGCTGCGACGAATTCCGGCCGAACGACGGGTCCAAAGTTGGGTCAAAGCATGGGTCAATTTCAGGGTGTCCTGCGTAGCGTTGAAGTGGAGCTCATCTTCCCAAGTGCCGGCATCGCGATACCGGACAAAGACCGACAGGCCCCCGGCATAGTGGTTGATATGGCGCAGGCGCAGCGCGGCCTTTTGCAGCAGGCGGTGCAAAACCGCGAGGGCCTTGGGCTCCGTGCGCAAGGCAGGTGGCAGCACATGTGAATGACTCACCGTCTGGTGCTGCAGCACGTCCAGGGGCACGGTTTCGCCGCGCAATCGCGCATGCATGCGCTCGCCCTCCACCCCTCCCCATATCCCGCGCAATTCCGCCTTGGTCGCAGTGCACAATTGTTTGGCCGTGTGAATGCCTTGTTGGTTCAGACGCGCCTCCATGCGGCTGCCGATCCCGAGGAAGTCACGCAATTTACAACCCAACAGTTTTTGCGGTAAATCATCATCATCGATTACCACGAGCCCGTTAGGCTTTTTCATATCGCTGGCCAGCTTGGCCAGAAACCAGTTGGGGGCGATCCCGATGGAACTGCCCAGGCAGGGACCAACCCGATGTGCGACTTCCGCTTTGATTTTGAGCGCCACCCCGAGGGCTTTTTCGCGCGGGGAAAAGGTCGCCGTCAGTTCGCACGCCACCTCATCGATCGATTTGACGTCGGTAATGTGAATGCAGGATTCGATCACCTCCAGCAGCCGGCGGTGATACTGGACATAAACCTCAGGCCGGGCTTCGACCAAGGCCAGTTCCGGGCAGCATTGCTGCGCCTCGCCCACGCCCATTTCGGCACGCACCCCGCGCGACTTGGCCACGTAATTAACTGATATGCAACAGGTAGTGCTGGCATTGACCGGCACCACCGCCACGGGACGCCCGCGCAATGCCGGTTGCTCCTGCTGCTCGCACGAGGCGAAGAAGGAGTTGAAATCGACAGCGATGGTGCGAAGCGGCATGACGAAAAAAACTCCGCCTCGCGGCCCGATCAGTCAAAATGAATGTCCCCGGCGGGGCAATTATTAGCTCAGTGATGACCTCTTGTTTTGCGCCGCCATAATCCGGCATTTTCCACCCCTAGCATATGCCCCGTGGGATCGAAGGGGGACCTATTAGCAGAATAAATGTTGGCCCAATTGCAACCGAGGTGAGACAGCACCGCACAGGGGGTTAACTCGCGTCGAGGAAATGCAGCCATTAGCCGACCAAGGTGGGGAACTCATCCCATAACGATCAGTAATTTCCTCACCCCTTTATCTTCAAACTCCCGACAACACGTAGGGTTCGACGGCACGCCAACCCTCGGCCTTACACAGTTCATCCCGCACTTCCCCATTGGCGCAAAGATAAACGGCATACCCGCCAAATCCACCGCCGCAGTATTTCCACGACAACACCGACTCAGGAGAATTGGTCGGTAAGGCCAGCGTCCCGGTTGGGTCTCCGGGCAATGGCGCCATGCCTTCATCCAATTGCATCGCATAGGATTCACGCACCGCCGCGGCCAGCCCCTCAAGATCGGATGCCCAAACCGCGTCACGAGCCAGTTTACCTGCGCGTTCAACGGCGTCAAAATTGCGTGGGTTGTGCACATTGCCCGGAGTATCGTGGGGAGTTCCCGTCCAGAACAGGGCCATGCGCCGCCGCAGAAAATCCGCGTTGTGCTTGAGTTCGAGTTTCGGCACCGCACCGCTGTACCACACGCACAAACCCGTCTCGGCAATCACCGCAGGATCCTGCCAGCCTACGCCCAGATCAAGCTCCGCGGTCACGCCATTTTTCCCGTTCAGCAAGGCCCATGCGCCACTGCCACCCAAACCGGCGTTGCGCTCGTAGGACCAGTCGCGCAGCGAGACCGTGGGCGAGATTGCACAGTTTACAATGTAGGTGCCGACCCGGGCAAATTGCGGCACATCCAACCAGCCGCCCCCAAAGTCCACCCGCAATGGTGCTGCCTGCGGTGCCCGGATATAACGCACAATTTCACTGGTGGAAATCGGTGGAAACTCCGGCGGTGTCTTGGGCAAGACTACGTATTCCGCGCCCACCTCGGCGCACAGCGCCTTTTTCAAAGGCGCATATTTGTCGTCCTCCGTGACGGCCAACACCTGCGGACGAATCCGCAGAAAATGCTCCCGAAAATCGATCCCCTCCTCCGTGCCTTCGCCTACCACCACCTCATCAATGACCCGTAGGCCGGCCAGCAGGGCGCGTTTGTGTTCATCGGGCAGAGAACTCTTGCGCTGTTTGTGCAGCCACAGCACATCCGCCGACGCAAAGCACACCGTCAGAAAATCGCCCAAAGCCCGGGCCTCGCGGAAAAACTGAATATGCCCGGCGTGGATGATATCGTAGCAACCTGAGACGAAGACCTTGCGCATGGGATTAAAGCGATAAGCACAAAGTGTTATGCGGAAAGCTTAAAGCACTAGGGAAACGCTGATTAAAGGC
>DFDG01000158.1:4918-5726 GCA_002367815.1 Opitutaceae bacterium UBA3033
TGATTTAATCAGCGCTTCCCTAACGCTCCAGTGGAATATGCGATGTGGAAGTCTGGAAATAGGGAACGGAAGACGAGACCGCATCAACCCCTGATCATGAAATATTCACTCCCGCCTCTTTCTCGTAATCATTCTCTTTCTCCACATTGGAAAAAGATGTTGAGCAGCATACGGACTCAGCCAACCCATTTGAATGTGGAAAGCAGGAAACAAATTTGAAAAAGGTAGGGGCGGTCATCACTAACCGCCCTCGATTGCACTCGGGGCCTGGACCAAGGTTTGTGCTAAATCAGATAGTGCCCGGCCATAATTCGAGCCATGTTATCCTCGGGTGAACTCCACCCCAAGCAGGCCTTTGAGTTAGGCCGAATAACACGGTTCAAAAAACAAATATGTTTTCATATAAACCACATCGAGTTACGCGTTGCCAGTGTAGACGCCTCTGAAAAATTCCATGACCCACTGTGTGAGCATCTGGGCTATTACAAGCACCACAGAATAGGTGCATCCATTCTATACCGAAGCAAAGAAGGGATTGGCGACCTGATTATCAAGCGAACCCGAACCGCTGGTCAGGGCAAGTTCTACGACAAGGAGGCCCCCGGTTTTGCCACCTAGCATGGAATGCGAATTCACGAGAGGAAGTCGACGCTCTGCACGAACGGTTTAAAAGCATTAAAGCCGTTGTGCTAGATCCACCTTGTGAGGGTGAGCTATAGTCCTAGTTACTATGCCGTTTGGTTTCAGGATCCGGCCGGTATGAAACTTGAATACGCTTTCACCCCCATGCAAAAATCCGACACTGCAA
>DFDG01000089.1:0-1382 GCA_002367815.1 Opitutaceae bacterium UBA3033
CGCGCTGCTGTTGGTGAGGATGACAGTCCCCTCGTTGATCAGGGTGTTGCCCGTGTAGGTGTTGGAACCACCGAGAATAATTGAGCCGCCGGTGCCTATTTTATTGAAACCACCAACGCCCGAAACGACGCCGCCCAGCGTAAGGCTGCCCGCTCCGGTGGTCTCGACGAATGTCGAATTGTTCAGGGTGATTGGCGCATTGATAACCTGATTATTGCCCGAGAGCTGGATTAAGCTGGGGACGATGCCATCGAAAATAAAATCCTTGTTATTGTTGGGATTGATGGTGAATGCATCCGCGGTAGCGGCGAACTTCAAAGAATTGAGCGTGAAATCCACATTGANNAGCTGCACGATGGCGGAACTGGCCGCGCCGCTGCCGTCACCGATGGTGAGATTGCCGGCCACGGCGTTGAGGCCGGCCGTCTTTGCCAAGGTCAGGGTGCCATCGTTGACGGTGGTCACGCCAGTGTAGGTGTTGGCGGCGGTGCCGCTGAGGGTCAATCCACCGGTGGTCACGGTAACTGTGCCCGTGCCAGAGATAGTTCCGGCGTAGCTGTTGGTGCCCGAATTGTTGACCAGCGCCCCATTGAGCGTGAAATCCACATTGAGGTCAGGTGAGAGGCGGGTTGAGCCGTCGAAGGATATCTTGGTGCTGGTGCCGGAAGTGGGGGCAATATCGCCGGCCCAGTTCAAATTGTTGTTCAAATAATTCTGTGTGCCACCGGTAGTGGCTCCCCCATCCCACGTGTAAGTGGTGCCGACATTGGCAGTAATATAATCCCAAGTCTCGCCTCCGCCACTATAGCCGGACACGGTCTGTCAGACCGACGATGCCGGAACCGATACCGGAAAAATATATATTTTGGAGGAAACTGGTCATCGGAGTATTGCCACTGGCAAAGGCCAGGATGTCGGTGCCCGACTCCCAATTGGTCACCGTGAGGATTCCGCTGCCCGTGCCCGCATTGTTGAAAAGAAAAGCGTTGGCGGTGCCGGTGGTGCCGTAGTCCAGCACCGCGTCAGTATAACTGAAATTATTTACCAACACTGAATAAGCACCGTCGAGGGCCATCGTGGAGGAAGCATTCAACGTGAGATCGCTGGAACTGCCCAAGGCGTTGCTGGCCCCGAGTTGCAGGGTGCCAACGGCGACGGTGGTGTTGCCGCTGTAGGTGTTGACGCCGGAAAGCGTGAGCGTGCCAACGTTTTGCTTGGTCAGACTGCCACTGCCGGACATCACGCCGGCATAGGTGCCGCTCGAGGCTTGGTCGAAAACGACGGTCGCGTTGTTCAGGATGTTGCCTTGCAGCGAGATGCTGCTGCCCTGCAACGTCCCACCCGAAACGGTGGTGCCGCCGGTGTAACTGTTGGTGCCCGTG
>DFDG01000089.1:1662-2656 GCA_002367815.1 Opitutaceae bacterium UBA3033
GTGCCCGTGCCCGTCTTCGTCAGCGCACCACCGGTGCCGCTAATAACACCGGTCATAGCGGTATTGTTGGCTCCAGTTGCAGTCAGTGTGAATGAAGCCAGATCGATCGTCCCGCCGAACAAAAGCTGGCCGTTATTGGCGTTCCAAGTTTGCGACGCTCCCAAAATCAGGGCGTTATTGATGGTCTGCAAATCGCCATCGTCATTGGCGATGGCATAAGTAACCGATGTTCCCTCCAAAGTCAGGGCAGCTCCTCCGATCACGAAGGACCCGGCCAGATTGTTAAATAGGATGGAATTTATGTCCCACGCCGAGGTCCCTGAATCGGGAGTCAAGCGGACATCACCACTGAAGATCAGGTCGGCCGTGCCATCACTGGTCGGCGGATTGTTGTTAGGATTCCAATTCTGGTGCCGTGCCCAGTCATCTTGCGAGGCGTGTCCGCCATCCCAAACAAAGGTCAACGCCCATGCCAGTGTTGTCGTAACCAAAAAAGCAAATAATGACAACAAAACCAACCACAGCACCCCCCTCGCAACCGTGTCAAGTTACGACTGCTAATCACCCAGCTAACAGGTGAATCACTTTGCCTAGGGGTTTTCACCTAGTTTTAATGTGACCATCACTTATTGATATACAAGCCTCATAGCCGCATAAATTCAGGGCCTCAAAAGGTCTATTTAGGAAGGTAAATCGACGTGATTTTACTCGCGCATGACAAGCCGTCCGTAAACATCCGGCTTTCCCCATGAAATCACGCTCCTCGCCTGTTTCCACGGCGACCTCGCGAAACGGCGCCGCAGCTCACTCGACCCAAGCCAATGTGCCTGTCGAGTTATCCTTAACGACGCGAATTGTTTACGCTGACCCCTGCAATCAAGTCGTGCTCGACGTGGTCTGCACTGACCCGGAAGGCTTCGAGCGTCGCGTCCCCGCGTTTTGCGCGGGCGGAAAAATTTGGAAATTTCGCTACGCCTCCCCGTTGCCTGGCACC
>DFDG01000089.1:2829-8031 GCA_002367815.1 Opitutaceae bacterium UBA3033
TCCCCGTTGCCTGGCACCCACACCTATCGCACCGAATGCTCTGTGACTGCCGATGTCGATCTACATGGGAAAACCGGCGAAATTAAAGTCAGATCCTACCGGGGCAAGAATCCACTCTATGCCCACGGTCCAGTTCAGGTGGCAGCAAACAAGCGCCACTTCGAACATGCCGATGGCACACCTTTTTTCTGGCTCGGTGATACTTGGTGGATGGGACTTTGCCATCGCCTGAAGTGGCCGCAGGGCTTCAAACAACTCACCGCCAATCGGGTGAAAAAGGGTTACAATGTCGTGCAGATCATTGCGGGGCTTTATCCGGATATGCACGCCTTCGATCCGCGAGGCGCCAATGAAGCAGGCTTTCCTTGGGAAGAAGGTTATGCGCACATCCGGCCGGAATATTTTGACGCTGCTGACAAAAAATTGGCCCACTTGGTTTCGCAGGGCATCACTCCCTGCATCGTCGGCGCTTGGGGTTACTTTATATCGTGGATGACCCCAGATCAGTTGAAAGCACACTGGCGTTACCTCATCGCCCGATATGGGGCGTGGCCCGTCATATGGTGCACGGCCGGAGAAGCCAACCTGCCTTGGTATCTGGCAAAAAACTTCCCCGAAGATGACCGCACCATGGTCAAAAGCTGGACTGAAATCATGCGCTATGTGCGAGCCACGGATCCCTATCACCGGCCGATTTCGATTCATCCCACTGCCATCAACCGCTACACCTCGCGCAACGCCACGGAGGATGAATCCCTGTTGGACTTCGATTTGATGCAATGTTCGCATGCGCAAAACGAGGCGATCGCGATCATGACCAAGGCCGTGCGTGAAACCTACGCGGCCACTCCCCGTATGCCGATTATCAACGGCGAGCCATGCTACGAAATGCTCGGTGGCACCATCACGGCCCCCTGGCCGCGACATGCTTTTTGGTCATGCGTGCTCAATGGCGCGATGGGCCACACCTACGGCGGCAACGGCATCTGGCAATGCAACCAACCCGGCATCCCGCACGGTGCCTCACCCCACGGTGGCAATTACGGCAACACCCCATGGCAGGAAGCGATGAACTACAGCGGCTCGGCCCAATGTGCCATAGGTAAAAAACTGATCACCCGGTTCGATTGGACAAAATTCGAACCTCATTCCGAGTGGGCCTCCTACGTAAAAGATGTCTGGTTGCCGCTTACCGATGCCAAATGGATTTGGAACTCGAAAGTAAATCCACCCAAGGACGCACCAGCCAAGCGGAGCTATTTCCGTAATATCTTCACTCTACCCAAGGGTCGTAAAATAATAAACGCCCGTCTGCGTTTCGCCGGAACGACCCACGTGGAAGCGCAGATCAATGGGGCTTCCGCCGGTGTGGGCTGGGAATGGAAAACCGGCCCGCAATTCAATGACCGGTCGCATTTGCTCAAACCGGGTCGCAATGTGCTCTCAATTTGGTGCGAACACCGACCAGCCTCGGGCGACAGACCCGGTCTGCTCGCGTGTCTGGAAATTCGCTTCGCCAGCGGTCCCACCCAGCGAATTGTCACCGACAATTCCTGGAAAACATGGAGCAAAAAAATCAGTGGCTGGGATGCATTCGAATACGACGACCGCGGGTGGAACAATGCAACTGTGGTAGGTAACTATGGCAGCAAACCTTGGGGGAAAATCAACTCGCCTGACATGAGCTTGCACGGCCCGCAGTCAGCCGGAATTCCTGGCAAACTACGGGTCATCTACGTGCCGCATGCGGAATCGATTATCGTTCGCGATTTGGCGAGTAGCACTGAGCATAAGGCTATTCATTTCGATCCGGTTACAGGAAAAGAGCATAAAATTGGGGTGATCAAATCAGGGGCCAATGGCATTTGGAAATGCGCCGCACCCGCTGGTATCGATCATGACTGGGTGCTGGTGCTGGAGGGTAAATCCTGCACGAGCGAATTCAGCTAACTGACCACTACTTGCTACCATCCACCAAACTGGCGGAGAAATATGCTGTTCATATCGGTCGAGTTGATTTCTTGATTGTCCCTCGCAGATGAAAAAACCCGCCAACATCCAGCTTATCGGACAGGAAATCGGCATCGCCTGGGATGACGGCACCGAGAGTTTCTACCCATGCGATGCCTTGCGCGCCGCGTCCCCCAGTGCTGAGACCCAAGGTGAGCGTGATATTCTCGGGCAAAAACACGGCGGTGACCATGTCCGAAATTTTAACGGTGTTACCGTGGTCGGCTGGCAATATGTCGGCAATTATGCCGTCCGTTTCGATTTCAGTGACGGGCACCGCACCGGTTTATATTCATTCGATTATCTTCAAGCATTGGCCGAACAAAAATAAATTTATTATGAGCACTTTCGTATTTCCTGCGCGCACTACCAATGCCGAGATCGAACTCGGCACCACCTTGCAGCCCAAGTTTGGCCCCGATGGGCTGATTCCCTGCATCACCTCCGATCACGTTACCAACGAGGTGCTCATGTTCGCCTACATGAATGCGGAATCACTCACCCACACCTTGCTCAGTGGCAAGGCCACCTACTGGAGTCGCTCGCGCAACAAGCTGTGGACAAAGGGTGAGGAGTCGGGCAATGCGCAACTGGTCAAGGCGGTGCTGACCGACTGCGATCAGGATGTGATTCTCCTCAAAGTTGAGAACGTCGGGGGGGTCGCTTGTCACAACGGATACAAATCCTGTTTCTACCGGCAGCTTGCTGCTGGTGCTATTCCTGATGATGAGGCCAGCCTCAAGTTGGAATTTGCCGCCCGCCGGGTGATCGATCCCGCCACACTTTACAAAAAGAAATAGCCCCTGAATATTACACGAAAGCAACCAAAGCGGATGCCTATCGTTTCGCCCAGCGTGATCAATCAAGCACAGTCCAAAACACCTTGTTTTTCAGGACATCGTCGCAACCGGCTCCGCGGCCGCCATCAGTAAAGATCATACTTGGATTATCGGGCACATCGTTAAAACCCGTCGGACGTTCAATACTCGGCATCCATTGCGGTTGATCAGCTTCTCTCCCGCCAACAAGCTCACTTGTAAACGTGTGGCCGCCATCCTCGGAATCGAAACGCACGAGCTTGGTCGAGGTGTGCCCCCAATACGATTTACCGTCTTCAAGATTTAACAAAGGCGCAACGATCACCGGTTGCCCTTTTCCGTTAAAAGTAATACCGCCCGACATGATCAATGCCTCGTCCCGATTCTCTTTCGGCAGAAAGCGGTTCAGGTGGATATGCTTCCATCCACCACTAGGCAGGGGGGTGGCCAAGTAGCCCTCCGAGCTGTTATCCATCCTCACACTGTAGCCGATAAACGGCACCCCATCCGGGCTGATCGCAATCGCACCGGATTCGATCACCCGGCCCTGACCGGAATCCGTGCTCATAATGATGTCTGACGTGGCTTCGACGGCGGGAAGCTTCAACGGCGAGCCGTCCAGTTTAGTCCAAGTTTCGCCTTCGTCCGGACTCAACATGCAGCCCAACGCTGTGTAAGAAAACATGTTTTCCAGCGAAACAATATGAGGGATCTGAGACATACGGTATCCCAGATAAAGCGTCTTGTGATCAGGTCCCCAGACCATCGAGGCTGCATACTGGCTGTAGTTCATACGATCCGAACGCAGTATCGTGGAATGTCGGGCCCACTCTGCCCCCGGGGCTTTCTTCCATACCTCCAACTCCCACGGTTTATCGTTGTGACTGCGGCGGGCTGACAAGATCAACGTGCCATCCTTCGCGCAAAGCAGTGTCGGATAGGTCAAGTCGAGACCAAATTGCTCCATCAGCCCCCACTCCGAGGAATCATTCGGACGCACCGAACGATGATAACGGAAAGGGTGATGGTGAGAAAAATAGACGATGTGCAAGTAACCTTCACCATCGATGGTGAGGGACGGTCCACCATGATTATCGATCGCCTCACCAATTGTGACTTCATCGGACCAATGATTGGTGGCATGATCAAGGCAGCGCATTTTTACGCGAAAACCTTCCGACGGTGTGTCCAACCACGCCACATGGGTCTTTCCCTTCGCGGTGATAATTTTGTTGGACTCGATATAAGCCGTGGCCCGGCCACTGCCGCTCGAAGAAAGGAGAAATGGGTCGCTCATCAATAGATTGCTAGCTTTGGGATCAAGAAGGAGGAAATGACGTGATCTAACAGTTGCTGCCCGGCGCGAGCCCGCGTTCACACTTGGCGGCAAAATCCAACAAGTGCTTGAACTCAGCACTCCCCGCATCTGCGTGCGCATGCAACTTTTCCAGAGCCTGGGTTCGATTCAGGCCTTCGCGAAATAAAATACGATAGATTTGTTTCACCCGATCCAATTGTTCCGGTGTGAATCCGCGCCGCTCCAGGCCGATCTTGTTGAAGGCACGAATAATGGCGGGTTGCCCATCGGCGATAAAAAAGGGCGCGATGTCCTGCACCACTTTCGCGTAGGCACTCACCATCGCATGCGTGCCGATGCGACAAAATTGATGCACTCCACAAACGGCACCCAGCACCACATAATCTTGAACCACAACGTGACCGGCGAGTCCCACCGAGTTGCTAGCAATGATGTGATTCCCCAGCCGGCAATCATGCGCGACATGGCAGGATGCGAGAATCGTGTTGTGCGAACCGATGGTCGTGTAGTCGCCATCATTCGTCGCGCCGTGCACACTGACGTATTCGCGAAAGACATTGTGATCGCCGATGCGAACACCGGGGTTACCTCCCTTGTATTTGAGGTCCTGCGTTTTGGCGCCGATACTGCAATAAGGATATATTTCACATTCACGGCCGAGCACCGTGTTGCCCTCGACCGAGGCATGATGATGCAGGCGCGTGCCGGAGCCCAATTTCGCTGCACCTCCGACGTAAGCAAACGGACCAATCTCTACGTCGTCGCCGAGTTCGACCGTTGATTCAATAATGGCGGTAGGATGAATACGATGGGCCATGATATGACGATTATCCCTCGCCTTCATCCGCCATGGCAAACATCAGCTCAGCTGATGATACTACCTGACCGGCCACGGAACAATTACACTGGGCGCCGGCCAGTTTATCCCCGCGAACCTTAGTTATTTTCGCGTTGATGATAATCTGGTCACCCGGTCGCACCGGCTTGCGGAATTTCACTTTGTCGGCGCTCATGAAAAAAGCCGTGCGGCCGGCTTGGCCGGTTCTACGCAACATG
>DFDG01000138.1:0-6433 GCA_002367815.1 Opitutaceae bacterium UBA3033
AGGTAAGTGATTTGTTACCGTGGGAAAATGGTTTTTATGCCGCCATCACCTTTACCTTAGACCCACGCGAATCCCGGGTAAATCCTGCGCGAAAACCCGCCCCTAAATCGAATGACACTGGGGAGGAAGTGAAAATTGATACTGCACCCGTCGCCCTCAACCAACCGACGCCAGCACCTCAATTTCGCGGACGCGGCCAATTGATCTGGTTTCCTGATGGGGGCTATCCGGAGGTGGTAGCCACTCAAAATAATACCGCTTTCTACAGTCTAGTGCGGCACGATAACATCATCCTTATCGCCGGTGGCGAAGAAGGAGAACTCATTGGCTACGACCCGCGCACCCGGCAAAGTCTGACTTTTCCCGGAGTGACTGCCTCCCAATTGAATGCCATGCTTCCGGCCCAGCACCCGACCGGAGCATTCTATGCGATCGGCAATAATCCTTCATCGTTGGAGAAGATCGACTTCACGACCGCCCAAAACCGGGTCATGGAAACCAAACGACTGGACTTGGGCGTTCCGGCAAGAATCGGCAGTTTACGATTCGACGGTCCCGTAAATATTCCCGTTGAAAATTTTGGCGTCGAACTACGCGCCAGTTTCAGCAGTGACCAACTGGAAGGTTGGGGAGAATGGCAAAGCGCCCAACCAAATCACGATTCCTGGCAAGTGCCCGATCTGCATGGGCGGTATTTCCAAGTCAGATTCACCCTACCATCGGGACCTTTTGAGCTGGCCTCAGCGCAACTCTATTATCTGCCGCAAAATCATCGTCCTCAGTTACAAAGTTTTCAAGTGTTGACCCCGAACTTTGCTTTGATTCCCGCCGCATCACGGCCTCAACGCCAGAACACCAAATTGGGACAGATCGTTAAAGGCAGTGGAGTTCCAGAGAATAAGGAACGTGATGAAATTCTGAATTCCGAAGTGATCCCGCAACCGGGCACGCAGATTGTTTTCTGGGATGCGAACGATTCCGATGGTGATAACCTGCTGAGCACGTTTTCCATCAAGGCGAGCGATTCAACCGATTGGACCGACCTCGTCATCGACAGTCCTGACCATTATGCCCAGTTTGAAATTTCCCATCTGGCAGAAGGTCTCTATCGAACCCGACTGAAAATTGAGGAAACAGAGCCGCGATCACCGGATCAAAGATTAAGCACGACCTTTGAAACTGATAATTTAGTGGTGGATCGCACTTCACCTGAAATTCTTGAAGCGAGTGTCAGTAAATCGTCAGGCGGCTTGGAGTTGAAGCTCCGGGCCCGGGATGATCGCTCCCTTTTGAGGGGGATTGAAGTAAAATTCAACAATGGCCTCGGGGTTGATCTCGAAGATCCGGTTGATGGTATTCTCGATAACCGGGAGGAAACCTTTCGCATGGTTGTTCCGGCTCAGCAAATCAGCGGTAGCACCGCCGTCGAAATTGTGGTGCTGGATGCGACTGGCAACAGTTCGGCCCGTCGATTGACCCTGCCGTTGGATCAATGATTTTCCTCAGACTATCGCTTCAATAATGATCAGCTAAATTCTTTGGCGAGGGGTGGCCGAATCAGGGGCTTCTTCAATATCGGCGCCGAACGGTGTTCGGGTTTTACGTCCATCCGGGTCAACGGTGGGAATCATACCTAACAACTGTTTGACCAAACGCCGCATACGCTCCGAGGAGACGCGCACGCTATATTTCTCCCGTAGCATGCCCGTGTTGGCGGAATGGTGAAAATATTCCATCACGGCATGGGCGAATTCGCTGTAGTGGGTGATCCGACCGACATCCCGGATAAAGTCATCATCCGCCGCTAGATAGTCACGTTTCCATAAGAGAATAAACGGCAGTAGAAAACGCGCATGGGGATACAGAACTTTGCCCCGGATATGGTCGAGATATTGTTCGGTAGTAATGCCATGCAGGCTGCAGTATCTGTCGGCTACAGTATGGGCGTTAAGACTCACGTGTCATCTATTCTTGAAAGGCGCCCTAATAACAAAGCATTTCAACCCACCAACCGATAATCTCACGCCCGGGGATGAGCCTTGGCATAGATCTCCTGCAGTCTTGCCACACTGACATGAGTATAAATCTGCGTGGTCGAGAGTTGCACATGACCCAACAATTCCTGCACCAATCGTAAATCCGCCCCCGCGTTTAACAGATGCGTGGCGTAGCTATGGCGCAATTTGTGCGGCGTCAAATCATGAGGCAATTCCGCCAAGCTAAGATAGCGCTTCAATAATAACTGCACCTGACGAACCGGCAACCTGGCTTGCCGCACCGTGATGACAATCGGGGCCTTCACATCTTTGTTATGCGCGAATTCATCGCGAAATTTCACCAAAACCGCCGTTGCTACTTTACCCAACGGACACAGTCGTTCCTTTCTCCCCTTACCCATTACCCGGGCCACGCCGGATTCAAAATCAATGGAGCCGTAGTCCAATCCGACCAATTCACTGACCCGCAGTCCACCGCCATAGAGTAATTCCATCACCAGTCGATCGCGCCAGGCCGTGAATGCATCAATCCTGCCATTTTCCAACAGCAACAAGGGGCCCATGAGCAGCAGCTTCATTTGATCTTCGGTCAAAAACTTTGGAAGTCGTTTTTCAAGTTTCGGCAACGGAATACCTACCAGCGGATTTCGACGCAATCGACCCCGCAGCAGCCAAAATTTCATCAACGCCCTTAAGCCCGAGACGTGATTATGCAGCGTTCGTCGGCCATAGCGCCGTTGAGCCTCGATCACAAAGTCACGCATCTCCCTAGCCCCCAACTCATCAAAGCCCTCTGCCCATAAATCACTTTCGACGAGCCAGCGGTAAAAGTCATCAAACGCCTGCTGGTAATTGCGCAGAGTGTAGTCGGAGTAGCGTTTTTCCTTCGCCAAGTAATCGGCGAAGGGTTGCCACCAATCCTGGACAATCGCTTCAGGGATTGGTGCTGGTCTTGTGGTGGGATTCGACATCGCGCATTACCTGATTCGTTGCAAGGCGCAGCGCCCCTTCCGGGTCTAAACCACGGAGCTTGGCGGCGGCGGCCAATTCAAAAAGGGCCCGTCCGAGGTATTCCTCTGTGAGGGTCGCGCCGATTTCGGCAATCCTTTGCGGATTAACATTGGTGAAGCCCTGCAGTTGTTTTTTTTCAATCTGCTTCCAAACCACTTCGGCAAACATCAATGCCGGTAATCGTGGAGGCTGGGGCTTGAACATCCCGGATTCCACCCGACCGGATTTCAGCTTTTCCTCCGCCTTTATTTTATCCCATTGGTGTAACACCTGCTCGGAAGTCGCCAAGGCCTGGTCGCCAAAGACATGGGGGTGTCGCCGGATAAGTTTCTCATTCACTTCCCGAGCCACGTCATCGAGATCGAATTGACCGGCCTCCTCAGCCAATTGGGCGTGAAATAGAACCTGGATCAGGACATCACCTAATTCCTCACGCATGTGGGGCAAATCCAACCGATCAATCGTATCGATGAGTTCGCTGACTTCGTCGATGAGACAACGCACCAGGGTGGCATGAGTTTGCTCCTGATCCCAGGGGCAACCATCCGGGGCCCGGAGTCTGGAAATCGTGCGGCGAAGTTCGTCAATGGCGCTGCTCATTGGCTTGGGGTTAGCATGAAATATCCGAAACACACGAAAAAACCCGTCATTCGACTGTGATCAGGCATTCAATCCCATGCGCGGTGGTCGAATGATTTTCCTGTTCCTTTACTGGATTTCCTGTGTTTCGTGGTGTTTCGCGCATGGACAAACTTATCGAAATCATGGTTTGGAAACGGCAGGAAATCGCACCGCTGGTGCGAGAAGTTGCCATGTCGGAATTGGTCGGCCTCAACCAAAGCCTACCCCCGGTTGCTTCATTCGCCAATGCACTCAAACGCCCCGATGGCCGGTTGGCCGTCATAGCTGAGATCAAGCGTCGTTCCCCCTCAGCCGGAGTGATTGCGGAAGGCGTCACCGCCTGCGATCAAGCGGTTAAATACCGCGCCGCCGGAGCTAGTGCACTCTCGATTCTCACCGACACTAAATTTTTCGGGGGCGAACTCAATGATCTGCAAACCGTAACCGACCTCTTTCGCCAACAGGCACCTGCGATACCTTGTCTGCGCAAAGACTTCATGGTGCACCCCATTCAAGTCCTGCAAGCGCGTGCCGCCGGGGCCAGTGCCATCCTGATCATTGTGCGAGCCTTGAATGACGATGAGATCAAGGATTTGCACGATGCGGCCCGCGCCACCGGTTTGGATACTCTGTTTGAGATCCATAACGAAGCCGACTTAAAGCGGGCAGTCGCGCAAGGAGCACAGATCATTGGCGTCAACAATCGCGACCTCGCTGTCTTCACCACCGATTTGAGTATCAGTGAGCGGCTTATTCCACTGATGCCCCGGGATGTGATTCCCGTCAGTGAAAGTGGCATCTTTAACGCCAAGGATGCCGCGCGAGCTCGGGCGGCAGGTGCCAAAGCCGTGTTGGTGGGTGAAGCCCTCATGAAGGCCACCGATACGAAGGCCCTCCTCAACGATTTGGCCACCGCCTGACATGGCTTTAACAATTCAGCCCATGTCCGAGCAGGATTACCAGGATTGGCGACTCATCATCGTGCCGGAATACGCTCAGGAAAAAGTCATTAGTGGCGCGTGGACGGAGGCGGAATCCTTGCAGAAATCCAAGAACGAACTGGCGGCCCAACTCCCCATAGGGCTGGCCACGCCGGAACAATGGTTGTTCACCCTGCATCTCACGCCGGGGACTGGCCGGGTCGGTTTTCTTTGGTTCGCCCGGCACGAAAACACGGCCTATCTTTACGATCTCTACATCGCACCGGAATTCCGACGCCAAGGCCATGGGCGGCAGGCTATGCAGTTGTTTCAAACCGCCGCGAAAGAGCGGGGCTTCACCAGCATGGCCCTGCACGTATTCGGTGATAACCCGGGTGCACGCGACCTCTACCTGTCTGCGGGTTACCGGATCACCGACTGGAATATGCGCAAGGACCTGCCGGAGGCCGATTCCACCACCGGCAGCTGATCTCCGCCAGATCAGGTCCCGGTGGCTTTCACGGTATGCAGATGCACATCGCGTTGCGGGAATGGTATCGAGCAGCCTGAGCTCTCAAACACGGCCTTCACTTTTTCGTTCAGATCCATTTTTACCGCCAGAAAGTCGGAACGCATCACCCAGGGCCAGGCAATCAGATTTACGCTGCTGTTGGCCAGCTCCTTGAATCCCGACCATTGCCGCGGGATCCTTGTGGAAGCGTTCATCAGTATTGAGCACTTCCCTGATGGCTTTCTTGTCCACGCTGATATTGTCGTCGTAAGCGACACCGAATGTCATGTTGATTCGGCGGTGGGCAATACGGGCGACGAACTGCGTCAAGGTTTCGTCCAATTTCGCGCGATTCAATGCCCAGGAGAGCCCGCCACTGAGCACCCGAGCCCGTCAATTTGCCTACGACAAAATAGCGATTGCCCCCAACAGTTTCAGCCCGAAAGAAGACCTTCTGTGACGAGCCAAATCTTGAGGATTCTATGGTTTCATTCATTGCTTGTGTATCGGCGATAACCCTGCCGAAAGACCCGCGAACCGATCACTGCGGGAGTCAACGGTTGCGGGCTGAATTGACGTTGTGAGAATTTCACTCTGTGTTGCGGTGCATCGATGCCACTTTCCCCTTCTGATACCCGCGAACTTTTGACCAGTTTAGGTCATGCGCCTCGACGCCATCTGGGACAGAATTTCCTGGTTGATGGCAACATCGTGAGGAAATCAGTCGAATTGGCGGAAGTATCCTCAGCCGACACCGTGGTTGAAATCGGACCCGGACTGGGAACCCTCACTTCGGCCTTGTTGGATACCGGAGCGGATATATGGGCCATCGAAAGGGATCCCAAGCTATACGCGTATCTACGTGCAGAAATCACCGGCCCCGAATTGGAACGCTTTCACCTTTCGGAAGGTGATGCGGTCGATCACGCGCTCGCCATGTTGCCGGCCGAAAAAACGGAATTCAAAATCGTGGCCAACCTGCCCTATGCCATTTCCACGCCATGGATGGATAGTGTGCTCAGCGGCCCCCTCCCGGCCCGTATGGTCCTGATGTTACAATTGGAGGCCGCCGAGCGTTATGCGGCCAACCCCGGTTCCAAGATATTTGGCGCCATCTCCATTTTCCTGCAATCAGCCTACGCCATTGCCCCAGGGCACCGCGTCGGTTCGAGCTGTTTTTACCCGAGACCGGAGGTTGATTCCGCCCTCTTGCATCTGGTGCGACGGGCGCAACCTTTCGTTTTTCCGGCAGCTGTAAAAATATTGATTCGGGGCTGCTTTCAACAACGCCGGAAGCAAATCGGATCACTCTTGCGTGGTCGATTGCCTGACGATGGCGCGAAATGGTTGGCTCATCTTTCGAATGCAGGATT
>DFDG01000138.1:6606-7501 GCA_002367815.1 Opitutaceae bacterium UBA3033
GCTCATCTTTCGAATGCAGGATTCTCCCATCAATCAAGGCCCGAGCAAATCCCGGTCACTTTATGGCAGGAACTGACATTGGATTCATCGCTGTCTTGATAATTCCCTCAAACTCCGCTATTAATTCCCTCATGTCTTGCTCATCCGTAATTCTTTCGATGTTTCTGGTCTTGTCCGCAGTTTGGACATCCGCGCAAGAGACCGGGAAATTGGTCGGCCGGATAGAGGACCGCACCTACATCGGACCCAATGGCGACTACAGCGTTGTAATACCAGTTTTGCCCGAATTGGGCGGCACGGTATCCGATACCCCGACAGTTGCGGTATTTCGTGATGACTATAATGTACACGTCAGCTTGGGCGCCTTTCCTCAAGATGCCACGCAACGCTGGGAGCTTTCCACGCGGGGCATAAAGGAATATTTGCCGATGTTTTTCACCAGTTTCGTGATGCCGGATTTCCAACAGATGTTTCCGGGTAGCCGGGTGGAAAATGCGGTGTTTCAACCCAATCGATTGAATGGGGCTTTAATCTGTTATACGCTCATGCCTGGCGGCAGTATGTTTGTGCCGGAAGTCGGCGATATGGGCACCGAGGCTCCTCCACCGGTCGCCAAGCGCGGCAACCTCCTTTTTGTGCATAATCACACGGTGTTTGTCATCAGCGTCGAGCTGACGGAGCGAACCCTCGAAGGCACTCTGTATCGTAAGACCACGGAAGAAGAGGATGCGATTTTAAGGGCGAGACTGGATGCCATTGTTAGCGCCATGCGTTTCGCTAAAACCGCAGAGTAGGCATAGCACTGCGTTGCTTCAGTGCTTTCACTTGTCAGGTGCGGATGCTTTCAGCGTTGATTGCTGATCCGATTTTAGCCCGTTGCTTTGAGCAGCAGACT
>DFDG01000170.1:0-908 GCA_002367815.1 Opitutaceae bacterium UBA3033
TTCTTTGGTTGCTCGACGTGCTGTATAACGCCGAGAAAGCCGATACATACCGCATGTTTCGGGTGGATAACCCAGATGTACTTACCCTCTTTAATCTCATCCACGAAGATGGTCTGGGCAAAGTTCGCTTCTCTTACAATCAGCTGAAAAACGGCCTCGGTGAGTTGATGCGACAATCCGAACTGGCTCAATCAATCGCAGCGCAACAACGCACCCCCTTTCAAAATGGTGTCGTGCAACTTCACCTCAAGATCGCGCGCTACCACGAATTAAAGCATACCTTGATCCTGCCCGACGCTGAAGACTTCCTCGGTGAACTCCTGCGTTTTCAAGATGCCCTCCCGGCTGGAATATCAGCAGTGCGCGCCAAGCAACAAGGTCAGCCCCATGCCGAAGAAGCTTTCCAAGCCATGATCGTAATGGGGCAGCGCTATGACCGCATGTCCAACAGTAGTCAGATTCTGACGATCCCCCCCTATGATGATAGCCCCGATCAATCCGGCTGGCACACCACGGGACACGCCCTTCTTGAATCTTTCGCTACTGGTCGGATTGATTCCACGGCCCTCGCCTACGCCGGACTCGCTCATGCGTGGCGCCATCATCAACCGGATGAATTTAATACAATTTTGAAGCTTTATCGTGAGGAACTCGGCAAGCGGCTATCGAGTAATTTGGTCAAGACTGACGCAGAAGTGCGCTTCAACTATGCCCAACCGTTCTACACCAGCATGATTCTCTACGTGCTCGCTTTCCTGCTTGCCTTCCTGTCTTGGCTTAAATGGCCGAATATATTGGGTCGCTCAGCTTTCTGGCTGGTCACCCTCGCTTTTGTCGCCACCACCTCCGGGATCGGCGCACGAATGTGGCTCGAGGGACGCCCCCCCGTTACCAACCTCTATTCCTCC
>DFDG01000170.1:1106-12340 GCA_002367815.1 Opitutaceae bacterium UBA3033
CTATTCCTCCGCCTTGTTCGTCGGTTGGGGTGCGGTTTTGCTCTGTCTGGTATTAGAGCTAATCTACAAAAATGCCATCGGTAGCGTAGCCGCTGGACTAATTGGTTTCGCCACTCTTCTGATTGCGCACCATTTATCATTGAGCGGCGACACCATGGAAATGATGCGCGCAGTGCTCGATTCCAACTTCTGGCTCAGCACCCATGTCGTGGTGATAACGATCGGATATTCGGCCACCTTTCTGGCGGGCTTTCTGGCCTTGATTTATATCCTGCGCGGCCTCTTCACCACTTCCCTCGATAAAGCGACCGCTGACGCCCTCGCGCGCATGGTTTATGGGATCGTCTGCTTTGCCACGCTCTTCAGTCTGGTGGGCACCGTCCTCGGGGGTATTTGGGCCGATCAATCGTGGGGGCGATTCTGGGGTTGGGATCCAAAAGAAAATGGCGCACTGATAATCGTAATCTGGAATGCCATCATCCTGCACGCCCGATGGGGCGGCTTGGTCAAACAGCGCGGCCTCATGAGCCTCGCCGTTTTCGGCAATATCGTCACCAGTTGGAGCTGGTTCGGCACCAATATGCTGGGGGTCGGATTGCACAGCTACGGTTTCATGACGGCGGCTTTCTGGTGGTTGACGGCCTTTGTCATCAGCCAACTCGCCGTAATTGCCTTGGCCAGTCAGCCACGGGGGAATTGGCGCAGTTTCGCAGGCCTGCCTAAATAGATCCCTCTCTCCGTCAGTCCCGTTCGCGACCAAACTGGTTTTTTTCGGGCTGAAATTCGCTTTCGACAATTTACCAAGAGCCCCTATACAAACCGGTATGGATACTAGGAAGCAGCTCATGCAGAAGATCGTTTCATGTGTAGGCAAAAGCGAGGCCGTGCGCCTGGTCGCTGACTCTTACAATGCTGAAATCCTCGCAAACCGCCTGGGACGCATGGAAGTCGGAGGAAACAAGCTCGTAAAAACCAACGTGGCCGCGAAGGATCTGATGAGCAAGGCACTGGAACGTGTCTGGTCCGTGTGTGAACTAACGGAGACGGAAGGCTAACCTGACTTGCCCAAAAGTTTTTCCGCATGGGCCATCGCACTTTTCCCCGTGCGATCGCCCAGCATCCGCGCAAGTTCACTGATTCTCGTTTTTCGATTGGCTTGGATCGGGACGATCGTCACCACTGCGCGCGTTTTTGACTGATCCTTGTCCACCACCAGATGACAGGTCGCCTGCGAGGCCACCTGCGGCAGGTGGGTGACACAGAGCACCTGATGACCGCGCGCGATCTCCGCCATCTTCTGTCCGACGACATTGCCAATTTCACCGCCCACGTTGGCGTCCACTTCATCAAAGACGAGCAGCGGCACTTGATCGAGATCAGCCAATACGGTTTTCAGGGCCAGCATCACCCGAGCAAGTTCGCCACTTGAGGCAATGCGATTGAGCGGCAGCGGCGCTTCACCGACATTAGGCGAAAACATAAACTCCACGCCACAATCCCCCATGGGACCAAGGGCGGAGTCGGGCACCACCCGAATCAGAAACTCGGATTTCTCAAAGCCCAGCTGCGCGATCATTTTGGCGGCTATTTTCGCCAGATTTTTCGAGGCTTTTCCCCGCTGGTCGCTTAATGACTTCGCTTCGTTTTTTGCCAAACGATAGGCATCGGCGATTTGCTTTTCGAGGCGAAGCAAAGTCCCTTCAATATCACCCTGCACCTCAAGTTGATGACGCATTTCATCCCGGGCTTTTATGACTGCAACCAAGTCCCCGCCATGCTTCCGCTTCATCTCCAACCAAGCGTCCATGTTGTTCTGCAATTGTGCGGCTTTTTCCGGATCGAACTGCAACTGTTCCGCCAGCGACGTGACTTCACCTGCCAAATCATTCATCTCGACTGAAATACTCGTCAATCGATCAACCAATTCGGAACTGGCAGAATCAAGGACTTGTAGATGCCGGGCCTCACGCAGCACTGCTGCCAGTTTACTTTGGGCACCTTCTTCCCCACTCAGGCCTTCAGCCATTCTTCCGGAGATCTCTATCAATGCCTGGGCTTGGGACATTCTTTGAAAATCCCGCTCGAGGGCGCCAATCGATTCATCGGCTAATTCCAGAGCATCAAGTCGGACAATCTGAGTCTGCAAATAATCCAACTGGGCCGGTGACAGTTTCGTTCCTGAACTGATACGTTTATGCTCCTCAATCAGATCCACCCATTTCCGGTAATGATACTGATAAGTGGCCAACTGGGTGGCACAGCGGCCGAATAAATCGAGCAATTCCAACTGGCAGCTATCCTTCAATAGGCGACGTGGCTCACTCGGCCCGTGAAAGTCGATCCAGCTTTCCCCGATTTGTTGCAGGGCAGATAAGGTCGCAAGACTGGCATTCACCGTGATCTTGGGTGCTTTTTCGCGTGACAGACTGCGTTTCAAAATTAACAGACCTTCCTCGCATGAAGGTAGATCCAATTTCGCCAGCAATGCATCCATTCCTTTGGGATTTGCGAAATAAAGACTTGCTTCGACTTCACACGTATCGGCCCCTTGCCTGATGATCGTCTTGTCCGCTCTTTCCCCCGCCAAAAGACTCAATGCCCCCAGTAAGATACTTTTGCCCGCACCCGTTTCTCCAGTCACCGCCGTAAACCCAGCCTCAAAATCCAGCGCGACCTCCTCCAACAAGGCGAGATTCCGGATTCGTAGCGATTGCAACATGGGAGCATACGGGACAAAAACTCGTCACCTTTCAAGCGATGTGTTCACCCATTAGCAGTTACCCGTCCCGAGAACACGGTTAATGCAATTTTACTTGCACAAAGGGGTTGGGCTCGTGCTTACTCTCCGACTCCATTTTTGGACCCTTAGCTCAGTTGGTTAGAGCGTTTCGTTGACATCGAAGAGGTCACTGGTTCGAGCCCAGTAGGGTCCACCATTTTGCCACACAACCGTTCGGTCACGAGGCATTTTCATTGCCGGACTGAGCCAAACCAACGCATTGCTGAATCACGATCTATCTCTATTTGTGCTTGCAGGGCAGCAACATCCTTAAATTTCTGCTCAGGTCTTAGAAACTGTAGAAACTCAACGGTCACCAAATCGCCCGCGTTAAAACTACAATCAGCCAAGACATGAACTTCAAGGCGAGGTTCAAGCGTATCCTCGACCGTTGGACGGACCCCATAATTCGCTACGGCGGACAAGGATCCGATCTGCTCACCGCCGAATATTTTGACCGCATATACTCCGAATCGCGGCATCAATTCGGGTTTCCAATTAAGATTGAGCGTCGGGAAGCCAATCGTGCGGCCCAATCCTTTTCCGGGAATGATTTCCCCTTCTCCAAAGTAGGGGTAGCCCAGCATCTGATTTGCTTGAGCGATCTCACCTTCCACTATCAAGGAACGGATTTTCGTGCTGCTAATGGTTTCATCCTCCTCATTACGAACTCGAGGTAAACTAATCACCGTTAGACCCAGACTGGCAGCTATCTGCACCAACAAAGAAACATCCCCAATACGCCCCCTTCCAAATCGCCAGTTTTTCCCCACATAGATCACTGCCAGATGGGGCAAGTGCCTTTTCAATTCGGGCAGAAAATTTTCCGCTTTGATCGCCGCGAATTCCAGAGTGAATGACTGGGTTATCAATACATCGACCCCTGACCGTTTCAGAACTTTTGCCTTGGCCTCGGGTGTCATGATTAAGCGTGTCGGATCCTCAGGACGAAACAATGCACTCGGGTGTGGCCAAAAAGTTAAGACCGCGGAAATCCCGCAGTCACGTCGGGCCGCCTCTACCGCCAATGCAATCACCGATTGGTGCCCGCGATGCATGCCGTCAAACATACCGACCGCGAGATGCAGTGGCTTGGCAGGCAATTGCACTTCACCCAGATTGCTGAACTGGAGCAAGGAGATCACAAAGCTACACTCGGTGCAGCCTCGTGTATGGGGATGAGTCGTCGCTCGATTTCCGGTAGCGACAAATTTTGGATCTCATCCATCGTCAAGGCCTGCGAAACATTAAAATTATCCGTGGCAATCCGTCGTAAGGAAGACAGGTGTGCACCACAGCCAAGTTTTTGCCCCAGATCATGGGCCACCGTCCTCACATAGGTGCCCTTGCTGCTGCACAATCGAAAATCAATATGGGGGAGTTCGAATCGCGTAAGCTCAAACTTGGAAACTCTGATGAAACGTGACTCACGAGGCACCTCCTCGCCCTTTCTTGCCATTTTATAAAGCGGCACTCCCCCGATCTTGATCGCGGAAAACATCGGCGGCATCTGGTATTGATCGCCCATGAATGATTGCATCGCAGTTTCAATCTCCGCCTGTGTAAAGTTCGGCACCGGTCGGGTCTCCATGACCTCCCCTTCTGCATCTTGGGAATTGGTGATTTTACCCAATTCAATCGTGCCGATATATTCCTTATCGAGGCTGATCAAATATTGTGAAATTCGGGTCGCCTTGCCAATCAACATGATGAGCAGGCCGGTGGCCATCGGATCCAAAGTTCCGGCGTGCCCGATTTTGCGCATCTTCAACTTCCCGCGCAGCCGGGCTACGACATCATGGGAGGTATGATCGGGCGGCTTATCAACCAGCAACACGCCGCACATTTCTTTAACTGGGGCATTCATAGTCAGGTTGAACCCTCACCGTTCACAATCTCGATTTGCTTCGATATCTCGGTGACCAATTTGCCGTAAAATTCTTTAGTGTCGGTCTGCAAACTGAGGCCGGCCGCACAGGCATGACCACCACCACCAAACATGGCTGCAATTCGATCCAGGCGATAGGCGGAATCCTTGGCCCTCAAACTGGCTTTGAGCGTGCCGTCTTCACGCTCCTCAATCAAAGCACCCACATCCACTCCTTCAATCGATCTCGCATAATCCACCAATCCCTCAGTGTCCTCCGAAGTTGATCCCGTGTCCACAAATACACTCCTGGGCAATATGCCGACACAAAGCCTACCGGCGCATTCCAATTTGAGTGATTTAAGAAAAGCTTCAACCAGGCGCCATTTGCCCATTGTTTCGCGTTCGTAAAGTTGGAAACCAGCCTCACTGGGATGCGCCCCTTTTACCAGCAGTTCCGCCGCCAGCAAAAATGTCCGACGCGTGGTCGAAGGAAACATGAATTGGCCTGTGTCAGTCAGAATTCCCGTATAAAGAGCCTGGGCGGCATCTGCATCAATGGGATATCCCAGATCGACAAACATACCTGCGAGCATTTCTGCCGTGGCGGCAGATCCCACATCGATAAAATCATGCACCGCAAATCCCGTGTTCGAAATATGATGATCAAACATCGCGATCGGTCGGGGAAACGCCCCCTGCAATCGTTTGCCGCAGCGCTCCGAATCGGCGCAATCAACAAAAATTGCAGTGTAGTCCGATGCAATGGGCAATACATCCTCCGCTCGAATAAATTCGGTTTCTCTGATTAAAAATTGGAGACGACGGGGCACCGGATCGGCATTTATACAAACCGCATCCAGACCTAATGCTCTAAGAACGCGGGTTAAACCAACCTGCGAGCCGATACAATCACCATCCGGTCGAGCGTGCCCCACGACAGCAATTTTCTTACCATTCAGTTCCAGAATTAATGCCTTCAGACGGGCAGATAACAGGGGATAGAATTGCTCCATGATTACTGGGCTTCGGTGCCTTCTCCCACCTCTTCAAGTAACTGCACAATTCGGGTGCCACGCACGGCGGCATGATCCAGCACATATTCGAGTTTCGGCAGGAATTTCAGGACGATTCGTTTACTGAGTTCGCGGCGAATGACCACCGATTTTTTGCGTAGCCAACGTAGTTTTTCAGTAACAAAATCCTCCTCCCCCACAATCGAAACAAAGACCCGCCCATCGTGTAAATCAGGTGACACCCTCACTTCGGTGATCGTAACCGTAACAGATTCCGCTTGATATTGTTGTCTGAGAATATCGCTGATTTCTCTCTGTATCAACACATTGACTCGCAGGGTGCGGTTACTCATTACAGCGGTGGTCTCAATTAAAAATTAGCTTGTACGGCTTAGTCCATGGAATGCGCTGCGGAATTTTTCAGAGTGAAGCGCGCACTTTCTGAACTTCGAAACACTCAATTGAATCACCGGCTTCATAGCCGTTGAACTCATCGAGCTTGATACCACATTCGAGACCGGCCCGAACTTCATTGGCATCGTCCTTGAAACGCTTGAGGGTGCCAATTTTTCCCTCATAAACGACATCCTTTTTGCGCCGAACACGAGCCATGGAATTGCGCGTTATTTTGCCTTCTGTCACCAGACAGCCAGCCACAAATCCCTTGGCCAACGGAAACACCTGTCGAATCTCTGCCCCACCCAATTTGATCTCCTTGAGATCAGGATCGAGCATGTCGGCCAAAGTCTCCTTAACCTTGTCACCCAATTCATAGATGATGTCGAACGTGGCGATACGCACCCCATGATGCTTCGCCAAAGGAGTGACCCCATTTTCCAATTTGGTGTGAAATCCAATAATCATGGCATCGGAAGCACTGGCCATGAGCACATCATTCTTGGTCACCAATCCCACTTCGCCCGCTATTATTTCCAGCGATACCTTGGTGCTTTTGATCCCTTCAAGTATATTGCGCACCGCCTCGGCTGAACCATATACATCGGTTTTAAGAATTATCTTCAGGGTCTTGGCCTGAGTGGCCGCGATATTGGCAAAAAGCTGTTCGACGGATAGCTCCTTCGGAGTTGATGCCGCCTTGGTCACCACTTCCTTGAGTCGCAGTTCCTCTTCTTCGGCCAAATCTTCGGCCATGCGCATGTTCTTTACGGCCTTGAATGTTGCCCCGCTTTCCGGCGTGCCCGACCAGCCGATCACCCGCACTGGGGTCGAGGGTGGAGCTTCCTTCACGTTCTTTCCATCCTCGTCATACATCGCTCGGACTTTGGCAAACTGTGATCCACTGACGATAGCGTCCCCCACCCGGAGTGTGCCTCGGTTAACAATCACTGTGGCCAAAGGTCCACGGCCAAAATCGATTTCAGATTCGACGATGATACCACTGGCTTCCGCCTTGGGGTTGGCCATGAGCTCAAGCAGGTCCGTCTGCAACAGAATCATTTCCAACAGTACATCCACCCCTTCGCCCTTCAGCGCTGATACTGGCACCGTAATGGTCTCACCGCCCCAATCTTCCGGAGCAATGTTGCGCTGCTGCATCTGCGTTTTGACTTGATCCAGATTGGCACCTTTTACGTCCATCTTGTTGACCGCCACGATGAGGGCAACGCCGGCAGTTTGGGCGTGCTTGAGTGCCTCGTCGGTCTGCGGCATGAATCCATCATCGGCGGCAACCACCAGCACCGCGATATCCGTCACATTGGCACCGCGCATCCGCATCTTGGTGAAGGCAGCGTGACCGGGAGTGTCCAAGAAGGTGATTTTCCGACCTTCGCGTTCGATCTGATACGCACCGATATGTTGCGTGATACCACCCGCTTCTCCTGAAACCACCTTGGTCTTGCGTATAGAATCGAGCAGTGAAGTTTTACCGTGATCAACGTGCCCCAATATACACACCACCGGAGGCCGTGATTCGAGATTCTTCTCTTCGTCCACCGCTGGATCCACTTTCTTTTTTTCCTCCTGGGCGACTTGCTGCGCTGCAGCCTCGCCACGGTGCTTGATCTCCAAAATAAAACCATGTTTCTCGGCCACGGAAATCGCCACCGCCTCATCAATGGTCGAATTCATCGAAGCAAATCCACCGGCCTGATTAAGTTCAGAGATCAGCTTGAAAGGCTTCATGCCCAACTCGACCGCGAAATCCCGCACAATAATCGGAGGCTTGATCTGGATGAGTTTGACGTCACCGGTCACTGCGGTTTTTACCGCACCGGAAATTACCGGTGCGGGTTTGGGGCCTGAAGTGACCACAGGCACTGGAGGTGCCACCGGAGCAGGACCAGTTGATCTGGCCACTAGAGGTGGCAACAAAACCGGCGCTTTCGCAGTCGGCACCGTTGTTATTGAGGGTGCGGTTGGAGATGGTTGGGAAGCCGTGGATGCGGGTGTCTTGGGCAGCGGAGGTGGAGCTAACTTCTTTGCCTCAACCGCAGGAGATGATACCTGAGTCACTTCGGTGGTTTTCTCGGCCTTCTCGCGCGCAATATCTCCAACCGACTTAACAAACGCACCTACCGGAACATTGACTCCTGGAGTAATTGCCTTCGTGGGCTTTTCCGCCGGCTTCTCTTCGACGGTTGCAGCCGTTTCCAGTTCAGGTTTTTTCAACTCCTGCACCAAAGCCTCGGCCGAAATATTATCGATCGTGCTGGAAACGCTCTTCACATCGAAGTTGCGCTCTTTGAGCAGGGCCAACAACTCCTTGTTGTCGATGCCGATCTTCTTGGCAAGTTCGTGAATGCGGATACTCATCAGTAAATAGTCGTAACGTGCGGGTCGGTAGAGTTGTAGGTTTTAGTTATTCGTTTTACGCAGAAACACGCTCGATAACGGCCTGTGCTTCCTCGCTTGTGAAACCGGCGTCGACCAGATCGTTCGCTTCCACGCCTTCAAATGCACCGGGTGAATTGATACCCATTTCCACCAAACGACCAGCCACTTTCGGGTCCAATTTGTAAGTCGATACCAGAAGGGCGATGGCCGTCTTAACGGGATCATCATCCACCACTTTAAATTCCTCGATATCGAGACGCCAGCCAATCAAACGGGAAGTAAGCCGGGCATTTTGCCCCTTGCGTCCAATGGCAACCGCCAGGTCATCCGTGGCCACCATCAACAGGATGCGGTGACTTTTTTCATCGATAATAATGTCACGCGGCACGGCCGGTTTCAGGGCCTCAAGTATCATTTCCTTAGGATCACTGAAGTAACGGATAATGTCGATCTTCTCGCCGCCTAATTCACGCACAATGGTCTTAACCCGTGCACCGCGCGCACCCACGCAAGCACCGACGGGATCAACTTTGCTGTCCGCACTCGTCACCGCAATTTTCGTGCGATATCCGGGTTCACGGGCAAAGGCTTCAATCTTTACGGTGCCGTCGGCAATCTCGGTGACTTCCAATTCGAACAGGCGACGCACAAATTTGGGGCTTGAACGGCTGAGAATTATTTCGGGGCCGCGCGGCGTGGAATCAATCGACAGCAACAGGCAGCGAATCCGCTCGCCGGGTTGATATTCCTCTCCCGGAACTTGCTCGCGCGCAGTCATAATCGCCTCAGCTTTGCCCAGATCAATATAGAGATCGTTGCGTTCGCGACGTCTTACTGTGCCGGAAACGATATCTCCCACCTGATCCTTGAAATCATCATAAATCCGGTCCTTCTCAAATTGGCGCAAACGTTGCATCACGGCCTGCCTCGCTGTTTGTGCAGCAATTCGTCCCAAAGTGGATGGATCGATTTCCTTTTCCACGAAATCACCTAATTGAGCTCCAGGCTTAATGGCCTGGGCTTTCTCGATATGCATCTCGGTTTTGGGATCACTAACAGAATCAACGACTTTCAACATGGCCCATGCATGCATCTGGCCATTCTTTTCGTTGATCTCGATCTTGAGTTCCTGTCCCGAATTGACGCCTTTTTGAGCTGCCGTCTTCAGGGCATTGGTAATCGTGGATATCATGTCGGCACGACCGATACCCTTTTCCTTCTCCATGTATTCCAGGACGGATAGTATTTCGCTGCTCATAGTGCTTGTTTAAATAGTAAAAAAAAAGCGGGCCGAAGGGCCCACCTTTTAGAAAGTGAGTGAGATTAAGAAGGGAAAACCTATTTTTACTTCAACCCATGTCAAGAGCCCTCCCAAGCACCCCAGTCGTGCATACTCGTTAACCCTGCTTTTCTTGCGTAAGTATCCAGCCAATCAGCCCTTGCAACGCTCCATGGCAGATCGGTTCAGGTTTGCCATTCACGCTGTCGTACTGCCGTAACGCCGAAAACAGACTTTTGGGTATATCGCCCAAAAACCAGTGATACCATAGACTTGGCATATCATTGGCATCCATCCGACTGACCAATAATGGCAGAAAACCATCGCATATCATCGTGTCCAACCGGCTTCCTCCCACCGTTTGGCCGCATATCTCAGACGCAATTCGATAGCGCAAGTCACGCATCCGGACCTCGCGTCGAAATGTCCTAGTCGATCCTCCAACAGGCAATAAGGGCAATGCTTTGCCCAATTCCAACAATCGATCCGGCCACTGGGGACATGCCTCCACCCATTGTTGATATTGGACCAAACGCAGGCGGGGGTTATTAGCCGGTCTCACGCCCGACCTAACCCAACGTTCTTTTTCTTCCGCATGAAGTGTTTCGATCTCGAGATCTGACTTCGGAGACCAGGCCGATAATGGATAACGCGATGCCAGCCTAATCATCGGCACCCGGTTAAATCGAAACCCCAATATCTCCAACGCCGTTTGGTGGCAGGCCTCGTTCCACCCCAATTTTGAAACACGCAACTGCGCAAAATGTCGCTTCTGTTGCCAACGAAGTTTCGCATGCTCGACCAAGTGCGCTCGCAAATCTTCCTCGGGTAATTGCTGCACCAATTCGAGCACTCGGCTTTCAACATGATTGGCCAATATCTCCACTGCCTTTTCGGCCGCATATTCTTCCAAGTCGTGCTGCAACCAAGGCAGCAGCACCAATGTTGGAATTGATTTCCCGCTCCGGTTTCGAGTAACATGTTCATGTCGCGGTGGAAATAATACGACATGCAATGCCACCCCATCATAACCGGAGTCGCGGGCGTGAGCATGCGAATCCCAATCTTCAGCCCTCAGATGTAACTCCACATCACCGATGACCTCACCGGACTCGCCAAAACGCAGTCGAGCATGTTTAAAATTAGGGCCGGCTAAATGGTTCCATTTGCCTGGATTTTTCACGACCACGCGCTGCCCATCCGTCGTGAGTAATTGACTCTGATCATAGGCACCCTGCGTCCAGATTTCCTGCAGAAGTTGTTCAGAAAAAGTAAATGGCCCATAGATTCCCTGAATCTCAGCGACCGACAAATTTGGATCCACCCCACTCATGATCATAGGCTGTCTCAATTAAGAAAGCTGGACAAGCGCCGCTTTTCGCAAAACTTGTCCCAGTGCTATAGGAGAGGTGGCAGAGTGGTCGATTGCGGCGGTCTTGAAAACCGCTGAGCCGCAAGGCTCCGGGGGTTCGAATCCCTCCCTCTCCGCCATTTTAA
>DFDG01000039.1 GCA_002367815.1 Opitutaceae bacterium UBA3033
TTCGCCAGCACGAGTCCATGGAGATTATTCTGGAACTTACTTTCTACGTTGGGGAACGGGGACCTTTTTGATTTTTCTGGTCGTTATGAGTCCTTCAAATCGGGGTGAGTTCCGGAATCTTACATTTTTGGCATGAATAAGATGTGAGTAACTAAGTGCAAAAATGGCGCACCTATCCTTGACAAAAGTGGGACGAAAGGGAATGAAATGGGGCACTTTGGGGCAATTGCGCCCCTTCATCTCCCATGTCGCAGTCCCAACCACCGCTTTATACGGGCCTTTTCAGGCACGCATTGGACGACAAGAATCGGCTCACGATTCCGTCGGCGTGGCGTTATGCGCATGGTTCAGACGATGCGTTTTTGGCGACACCGCATCCGGATGGTTACATCGCGGTCCTGCCGCCCGCGGAAGTGGACAAGCTGCGCGCTAAAATCGCGGGTATGGCGCTGAGCGATGGCTCGGGGCAGGATTTCGTGGCGCGTTTTTTTTCCCAGACTCATTCGCTGTGGTTCGACAAGTCGGGCCGCATGAACTTGAGCGCGGAGTTGCTCGAGCACTCCAGCATCACCAAGGAGGCGATCCTCGTCGGAGGACTGACCAAGTTTAATATCTATAATCCGGAACGCTGGACGAAGGTCGAAGCGCGCACCTCCGGGGAAAACTTTGGCGACCTGATGCGTCGCATCGGGATTTAACCGTGATGCGCTGCACACCAAGAATCTTTATTTCGCGGGTGGGCTTGCGAAAGGCGACCCAAGCTTTGTGGTCGCGCGAGAGCACCTGTGCGTGGGTCGATGCGACCAGCGAGGGCGAGGCCTTTTCAGCCGAGGCGCTCATGCCGCGTCTGCGGGCGCAAATGGCGCGCAGTCGATTTTTACCAATTTCAACCCGGGGAAAGTCCGATGTGCGCTGTGCTCATTGAGGCCTCTGCAATCACGATGAACCCCGGGCACCAACCTGTCTTGCGGCGCGAGGTGCTGGATCTGCTGGCGCCGCGCGAAAACGGGCGATACCTCGACTGCACGTTTGGTGGTGGAGGGCATACCCGCGCGATCCTTGAATCGGCCGGAGGGGTGAAGGTGGTCGCACTTGATCGTGATCCGGCCGCGCAAACCCGCACAGCGGAGATCCGGGCGGACTTTGCCGGACAATTCGAATTGATCGATCAGGATTTTGGTCGGTTGGCCGATCTGCCGCAAACCGGCTTTGACGGTATCCTGTTTGATTTCGGCGTATCGTCTTTTCAACTCGACGAAGTAGAGCGGGGATTTTCCTTCCGGCATGATGCTCCCGCCGACATGCGGATGGATCCTCGACACGGGGTGCCCGCATCGCAGTGGCTGGAAACTGCGACCGAGGAAATGTTGGTGCGCGCCATTCGTGATTTAGGGGAAGAAAAAATCTGGCGTCGCGTCGTGCATGCCATTCTCGCTGCTCGTGGCACCGGGGCGTTGGGCCGCACGTCATCGTTGGCTGAAATAATTGCCAATGCCATTCCGGCGCGGGTGCGCCACACGATGAAGATTCATCCGGCCACCAGATCGTTTCAGGGCATCCGCATCGCGGTGAATGACGAGATCGGGGCCATCGAGCGTGCTTTGCCGGCCGCTTTCGACAAACTTGCCCTCGAGGGCACCTTAGCCGTGATCAGCTTTCATTCCCTCGAGGACCGACCGGTAAAGCACTTTTTTCGCCGTATGTGTGGCCAGCCCGAATCGGCCAATGACTCCCGTCCCCAAGACCAGCGGGTCAAGTTGGCGGAACCATTGACCCGTAAACCAATCACCCCTGGCGACGAGGAAATCGCCGCCAATCCCCGCAGCCGATCCGCGAAACTTCGCGCGCTGCGCAAGCTCTGACCCATCCCCATCATGCATAAAAAAGACACCCATGCCTTTGTAAACCAATTGTTGGTCTATACGCTCGTTATGTTTTTTTTCAGTGGTTCGATCGGCCTCGGCACGGTCTGGATGCGGCACCAAATTTCGATCACGGCCAATTCCGCCAAAGTGCTTGAGGGCAAGTTCAACGAGATGGAGCGCCTGATCAATGAAACCCACGCGGCCATCGAACGAGCGCAGGATCCGGCGATGCTAAAATTGCTGAACGATCAATGGAGCTTGGGACTGATCCCGCCGGTGCCTCAGCGGACCGCCTACATCGATGAGGATCCGGTCATGCGCCTCGCGGCCAAACATAATCAAGGTCTGTTCTCAGACGCAACAGTTCCAACGGTCTCCTTTCAAGTAGCGCTGCGGCGCTGATGTTAAATGTCCAAAGGCTTTGCATCCAACTATCGCATTTTCCTGCTCTCCGCCGGTGTCTTCGTATGTCTCGCGGGCATCGGCACCCGCTTGGTTTTTTTGCACGTAATTGATCGCGGCAAGTTGCTGCAATACATCGGCCAGGTGCGCCGCCAAGTGATCGTGGAGCCTGCTCGCCGGGGAGTAATCTACGACACGCATCAACATTTATTGGCGGCCAATCAGTCGATGTATAACGTAGGAGTGGATCCCCAAGCGCTCCGCCCGGAGGACCGGCAGAAATGGCCGGAACTGGCGGCTTTGGTAAATATACCCTTGGCGAAGTTGGAGCGCCTCATGACGACCAAGACGCGGCAGGTCCGGGTTAATGCTCCCGCCGGGAGCGAGAAAACTCCTGCACCAGTGGGCGTGGTTTTCAATATCACGCCAATTCCGGCAGCCAGTGTTTCCGATGAGCTGGAAGAGGAAAGTGTGGAATTGGATGACAGTGATGAGACTTTAACAGAGCGGCCGATTCGTTGGGCGAAACTGCAGGAGGACATTGACGAGGCGACATACGAAAAAATCACGGCCCTCGATATCAAGGGAGTTTATGGCAACCGGGTTTTTCGTCGGGTTTATCCGCATAATTCTCTCGCCGCCCATCTGGTCGGTTACGTGAACAAAGCCGGTGTGGCGGCGGCTGGGGTGGAAAGCTATGCCGATTTTTACCTGCGCGGGCAGGATGGCTGGCGTGAGGGTGAACGCGATGGATTGCGTCGCGAACTGGCGCAGTTTCGCACGCGTGAAGTTCAACCCGTGGATGGCTTCAATGTCATGCTTTCGATGGACATTATCATCCAGCACATGGTGGAGGAGGAGTTGGCGGCGATTGCCCGTAAATTCAATCCCGACAAAGCCACCATCATCGTGAGCGATGCGAAGACGGGCTTCATCCTCGCGATGGGCAACTATCCGAGTTTCGATCTCAACAAATACAACACGGCGCCGTTGGAATTGCAGCGCAACTACGCCATCACCGATCAGCTCGATCCTGGTTCAACCTTCAAGATTGTGCCTGCGTCGGGTGCATTGAACGAAAATCTGGTGCAGCCAAATACGCGGTTCGACTGCTCCATTGAGAGCATCCTCTACAAAGGTGCCGTGCGGCGGTTCATGCCCGACGATCACCATTACGATCATATGTTACCGGTGTCCGAGATCATCAGCCGGTCGAGCAATGTCGGGGCGGCTCAGTTGGGCATGGTGCTGGGGGAACAGCGACTTTATGATTATGCCCGGTTGTTTGGCTTTGGGGAAAAATCCGGGTTTCCTTTCGGTGGCGAAATTTCCGGCCTGCTAAATCCCGTTAGTAAGTGGAGCGGGATCGACATTACGCGTATCCCCGCCGGCTACAGTATCTCGGCCACCCCTTTGCAGATCCACTACGCGATGGGCACGATTGCCAGTGGTGGGCTGCTGTTGCGTCCCCAGATCATCAAACAAGTACGGGATGCATCGGGTGAAATCGTATATAGTTTCGATACCGTTTCGCGCCACCGGGCGATCACGACCAAGACCGCCCAACAAGTGGCCCGCATGTTGCAAGGTGTCGTGATGGAGGGTGGCACCGCCATTGAGGCGGCCATCCCGGGTTACGAAGTCGCCGGCAAGACCGGAACGGCGCAAAAACTGATCAACGGGCGTTATTCCAATAAACACCACGTCGGCTCCTTTGTGGGATTTTTTCCGGCGAACCGGCCCGAGGTAGTGATCTCCGTAATTGTGGACAATGCGAAAGTGGAGACGGGCAATGCCTACGGGCGGGTGGTGGGTGCCCCATCCTTCAAACGCCTCGGCGAGCAGCTGATCCAATATCTCGATATCAAGCCTCCCTATATTAGCGGCCGCAATATGCTGGCCATGAAAGGAAACCCAAAGTGATCGGCTATTTGACTCAAGACTTTCCCTTGATTCATGCCTTCACGCCGCGACCGATGCATCGCACCCGTCGTGAAACCATGCTGCGTAACCGCGTATTTAAAATGGCACCAAAACTTTCTGACTATTTTGATTCATCCGAAATCCTAGCCGTCAAGGGCTCGCTCGACCAACCTATTTCCGGTTTGGTGATGGACAGTCGCCGGGTGGTACCGGGCGCATTGTTTTTTGCTTTACCGGGCAGACGAGCGGACGGGGCAACCTTTGTGGATGAGGCTGTTTCCCGCGGTGCGGTGGCGGTGGTGACCAACCAAATGCCTGCCATGGTGCCGACAAAAGTCACCTTCATCCAAGTGGCTGATCCGCGCGCCATGCTTGCCCGCGTATCACAGCGTTACTACAAATTTCCCGATCGTGATCTCGAGGTGGTTGGCGTGACCGGCACAAATGGAAAAACCACCGTGACGCATCTGATCAAGCACCTCTTGGATGGCGAGAAGCGCGTGGGATTGATTGGCACGATTAATTATGACCTGGGCAACCGCACGGTGCCTTCATTTCGCACCACTC
>DFDG01000169.1 GCA_002367815.1 Opitutaceae bacterium UBA3033
CGCAGCGTTCCCCGGGAAATGCTTGATGCCGCCACTTCGCTGGGCACGCCCCCAACACGGGTATTTTGGCGCGTGCATGTGCCCTTGGCGAAAAACGGAGTCGCCGCCGGACTGACCCTTGCCTTCGCGCACACTCTGGGTGAATTCGGCGTGGTGTTGATGATTGGCGGTTCCATCCCCGGGGTGACCAAAGTCGCCAGCATTGCGCTGTATGATGAGGTGCAAAAATTGTCCTACCCCACCGCTCATGCCTTTGCTGCCGTCCTGCTTGTCTTGTCCTTTTGCCTGTTGTTCATCGTGACCCTGTTGCAACGTCACAACCGTGAGCGGTTGTAAAGCGCGGCCAAATCTCCCCCTTCCTTGACTACCCCGCTCACCACCAAACTACCCCGCAACGTTTGGATTCTGTCGGCCTGTCAGGCCTTCGGGATGTCCGCCGGGTCCATGATGATTCTGGTGGGCGGTTTGCTCGCGGCCAAGATCGCCCCCTCGCCAAAACTGGCCACCCTACCTTTGGCGATGATTATCGTCGGCACGGCGAGTTCCACAATCTGGGTGGCCATGTTGTTAAGACGATTCGGGCGCAAGCGAGGCAGCCACGTGGGCTTTGCCTTTTCACTGTTGGCTGCTGGCCTCGGTTATCTGGCCGCCGCCCAAAGTTCGTTTTCCCTGTTGGTCGCGTCAGGAATAAGCATGGGCATAGCCGTCGCATTCTGGCAACAATTCCGATTTGCCGCCTTGGAAAGTATCTCGGATCCGGCCCTCTACGGTCCGGCCCTCTCTGTCATGATGGGCGGAGGCTTGATCGCGGCATTTCTGGGCCCCGAAATTGGAGCCAGAGGTGATCAGATTTTTCCCCACCTGCCACATTACGGCGGTTCATTTCTGTTACTGGGTGGATTGATCCTCATCGCGGTGATCATTTTTCAGTTCTATCATGAAATCCCGATAAAGGTGGATGCCACCGCGGCCCCGGGACGTCCGCTCCTAGAGATTATCCGTTCACCGAAATTCTTTATCCCCTCACTCTGTGCGGCGATTGGTTTCGGCGTGATGAGCTTTGTAATGACCGCCACACCACTTACGATGTATGAGGTGTGTGGGTTTGAACTGAGTGACACTAAAAAAGTCATCCAAAGCCACATCGTGGCGATGTTTCTACCGAGTCTGATCAGTGCTGCGCTGATGAAGCGATTCGGGGTTGGTCACGTCATGGCGGTGGGAGCCGCACTTTATGCCGCCGTAGTGATCATTGGGCTGGGTGGTCAGCAACTCATGCACTTCTGGGGCAGCCTCATTCTATTGGGTATTGGTTGGAATTTCCTCTTCATGGGTGGCACTGCCCTCCTTCCGCAAAGCTATCAATCCAACGAGCGTTTCAAGGCCCAGGCCGCCAACGACTTTTTCGTTTTCGGATCGCAGGCGGTGGCGTCGCTTTCTTCGGGTTGGTTCGTCTTCACCTTTGGTTGGAGCGGGCTGATGTTCGCCTGCCTGCCATTTCTGATCTCCGCGCTGGGTCTGTCCATCTGGCAAGCGCGCCGGGAGTCTAAAATTTCTTCTTTGGCTGGATAAACATCAACCATCTTACCCTGATGCGCACTGCGTTTTTATTACTGTTGCTGAGTATAGGGACGACCCTGCACGCCCAATCTGAACCGGAACTGTATCCAATCACGACGGCAGTTCTTGAAAGTCCATCGACTTCAACATCGTATGCACTTGCTCTCGCCTCCAGCCCCGATGGCGACACTTACCTCTCGTGGATCACACCCACCAAAGAAAACGCCAAACTCTACGTCGCTCGATATGATCGAACCCAACAGAGGTGGTCCCAGTCGCAGCTAATCACGATAATCACAGCATCTGGCTCTTCCACCGTCGATACACCAAACCTCGCAGCCGGACGAAACCAAACTCTCGCCATCGTCTGGCTCGAGAAAACTCAGGGTGGCGGAACAATGGCATATTCCAGTCGAAGTAACGACGCTGGCATCACCTGGACTATACCCAGCGCCCTGACATCGGAAAGTGACCTGGTCGAATTTCCCACGATCGCAGTGCTCCCCAATGGTGAAATTCTCGCCGTGTGGCTAGACGGTCGTGGAAATGCAGAAAGCCAACCCACCCGACTCTACGGCCGCATCATTGGGAGTGAAAGACCCGATGTGATGATCGACGATTCCGTCTGCGACTGCTGCCAGATCAGCCTCACATCTTTTCCCAATGGAGATGTGTTAATAGCCTATCGAGCCCGGCGGGAAGGTGAGATCCGCGACATTTACACGACTTTGTTTCAGGACGGTCATTGGACCGAGCCACGCATTCTCAGTGCTGACGGGTGGCGGATCAATGGTTGCCCGGTCAATGGTCCCCAACTCGACAGTAATGGGGGCAACGTTGCGGCCGTATGGTTCACCGGCGCGGAAGATATTTCCCGTGTTTACGCCACCACTTCACCGGATGCCGGCCTGCGTTTCCTGATGCCACAACGGATAGATCTCGGCAAACCCCTCGGTCGAGTTGACACCGTGCAATTGCATGATGGATCGCGGATTGTGACTTGGGTAGAAGGTGGAGGACAAGATCACACCGGTATTTATCTGCGACGCATTTCGGACCGCGACGAAGTTGGCCCTGCCATGCGGTTGTTCGACACCGCTTCTGCTTTGCCGAGAATCGTATTGGTCAAGGATTACGATGCCACTCCGGCTCAACTGATTCTCAGTTACACCCACATCACAAAGCCCACGGGTATGGAGAGCCTCCTGGTGACATTGCCCGACCGCTCAACTCTGGCAGGACGCAAACCTTGCCTACCATGTGATGAGCAGGATGCCAACGCCACTCGCGGCTATCCCGTCAAGGGTGTGATTGTTGCCGTGCTCGCCAACAGTCAGGTCAAATTAAGTTTCGATGAAATCCCCGGCGTGATGCGCGCCACTACTTTGAAACTTCAGGTCGAGCCCGAGTTGCATCCCAAGTTGCCG
>DFDG01000090.1:0-504 GCA_002367815.1 Opitutaceae bacterium UBA3033
GGCAAAAATTGAAGCCTGCAGAAAGGGGTTGGGTGCCGACTCTGCCAGTGAAGTAATTCGAGCCGCATTGGGTCAATTTGATTTTGCTGGCTGTCATCCGGTAATGACTCCCCATCGTCAGGTATCAGTTCGCCTGACAGCGGATCAGCTCAATGCGTTAAAGCGCTACGCAAAAATTAAGGATGTAAGTGTCGGCGTTTTGTTACGCATGGCAGTTGAGGATTTGCCCGTAAAGAGTTCAAAAACGATCCGACCGGCCGGTAAACGGAGCAAAACCTTAAAGAAATGATTCGGTGATCAGTTCGCCGCTTTCGTAATATTTTTGCCGAATTGCTAAGTGATATTGTGGATGGTAATCTTTTGACACGCAGCGTGCTTGCCATGTCTGACTGGGGTGCCCTTTAGTACGTGGTAGTTTAACGCCATGACTACACCACTACCATTATCCACTTGGGCTCGTAATATTTCGCCGTCACCAACTTTGGCCGTCGATGCCAAAGCCAA
>DFDG01000090.1:754-1035 GCA_002367815.1 Opitutaceae bacterium UBA3033
GCCGGCGAACCGGATTTCGACACACCGGAGCATATTAAAGAGGCCTGTATTGCCGCACTTAATGGTGGTGAAACCAAATACTCACCGGCCGCCGGCATCATGCCATTACGCGAAGCAATCGTTGATCGATATGCAGTGGAATATGGCCTGAAGATCAAACCGAGTCAGGTGGTGGTATCACCGGGAGGGAAGTATTCCTGTTACCTCAGCATATTGGCGGTTTGCTCGCCGGGCGACGAAGTCATCATCCCGGCGCCTTATTGGGTGAGTTATCCGGAAAT
>DFDG01000090.1:1251-1613 GCA_002367815.1 Opitutaceae bacterium UBA3033
TGGGTGAGTTATCCGGAAATGGTAAAACTGGCCGGGGCTACGCCAAGGTTCCTGCTCTGTGATGATACGACTGGGTTCAAACTCACGCCGGATCAATTGGAGGCTGCCATCACGCCCAGGACGCGACTGGTAATTCTTTGCAACCCATCCAATCCTACGGGTGTGGTCTATTCGCGTTCGGAGATGGAGGGTATCGCTGCAGTGGCGATAAAGCATAACCTCTACACACTTTCGGACGAGATGTATGAGGATCTGGTCTATGATGATGCGAAACCTACTTGTGTCGCTACCCTGTCAGCTGAAGTGGAGGCTCGCACTATTGTGGTTGCAGGTTTCTCCAAGACTTATGCCATGACCGGTTG
>DFDG01000090.1:1820-2888 GCA_002367815.1 Opitutaceae bacterium UBA3033
TATGCCATGACCGGTTGGCGCATTGGCACGAGCGTCGCACCAGCAGTGATTGCTAAAGCAGTCAGCGAGATCCAAGGCCAAACTACATCCAATGTGACCACTTTTGCGCAATACGGAGCGTTGGCCGCGTTGACCGAAAGGGAAAAGACCAAGGCTGCAATTGCAACCATGCTGACCGCTTTTGATCGCCGTCGAAAATTCCTGCACATAGAGTTGAATAAAATTCCCGGGATAAAGTGTCTGCTTTCCCAAGGTGCATTCTACTTGTTTCCCAATATATCAACCTTCGGCCTGAAGGATGTCGACTTCTGTGCACGACTTTTGGAAACCGAAAAAGTTGCGGCCGTGCCTGGAAGCGCGTTTGGCGCTGAAGGTTATCTACGTCTCAGTTACGCGACCTCAGACGAGATCATTGCCAAGGGCGTGGAGCGGTTGGCACGGTTTTGCGGGTCGCTCTGAGCGACCCCAGCAACACCCGCCAAATATCGGCCTCAGACCCGAGCGACCGAGTAGTGCGGATCGTCGTCCATTACTTCTATGTCCACGAGAGTTCCGGCTTGCTGTAACATATCCCGGCAATCTGGAGATAGGTGACGCAAATGCAGGGTCTTGCCCAGTTTGCGATAACGCTCCGCCAGCGCGTTGAGCGCTTCCAATCCCGATAGATCGCAGACCTTCGAGTCCCGAAAATCTACCACTACATTATCAGGATCGCTCGACGGGTCGAATCGTTCAGAAAATTCACGCACCGAACCGAAATACAACAGTCCCTCCAACATGTAAGTGCGTTCGTTATCTTCATCCTTGGAGATTTTGATCTGCACGTGTTTGGCGCTTTTCCAGGCAAAGACCAAAGCCGAGACGATGACGCCGACCAGGACGGCGATCGCCAGATCGAAAGCCACGGTCACGCCGGTCACAATTGCGATCACCAGGATATCACTCTTGGGCGCTTTGCCCACGGTGTTAAATGTTGCCCATTCGAAAGTGCTGATAACGACAATGAACATAACCCCGGTAAGTGCAGCAATGGGAATTCGATCAATGAATGGTGAGCCCACCAATATG
>DFDG01000090.1:3033-8474 GCA_002367815.1 Opitutaceae bacterium UBA3033
GCCCACCAATATGAATGCGATCAAGCACAGTGCGGCCACAATGCCGGAAGTTCGACCCCGCCCACCTGAGCGAATGTTGATCAAAGTTTGACCGATTAGTGCGCAGCCTCCCATGCCTTTGAAGAAACCCGCCACCACATTGGCGAACCCAAGCACGACTGCCTCTCGATTTCCACGTCCCCGCGTTTCAGTAAGTTCGTCAACCAATTGCACAGTCATCAGTGATTCGATCAGGCCCACGGCGGCGAGGATCACCGCGTAGGGAAAAATGAATACCAATGTGTCCCAAGTGAATGGCACGTGGGGCAGATGGGGCATGGGGAATCCACCTGCGACCGATGATAAATCACCGACTGTCTGGGTATTCACACCGAGCATGACTACTCCGGTTACCAGAAGAATGGCAGCGAGTGAAGAGGGGATGGCTTTGGTGAATTTGGGTAAAAAGTGGATGATCAACATGGTGAGTAGAACCAAACCCAACATGGTCAACATAGCGGACCCCACTAACCAATCGCCGACGATGGCACCCTGTCGCTCACGGAACATGCCTAGTTGAGCCAGAAATATCACGACAGCCAATCCATTGACGAAGCCCATCATGACGGGATGGGGGACGAGTCGGATGAAACGGCCCAATCTTAGCCAACCGATCAGAATTTGGATGGCCCCCATGAGCACAACCGTCGCGAGCAGATATTCCAGCCCCGCACCCGCTCCTCCACGAATATTTCCCTCTACCACCAACGCGACCATCACAACCGCCAAAGAACCGGCTGCGGCCGAGATCATGCCCGGACGTCCACCAAACAAGGATGTAATCAGGCAAACAATGAAGGCGGCATACATACCGGTTAGAGGAGGAACCCCGGCCACAAAAGCGAAGGCGATGGCTTCAGGCACCAAAGCGAACGCGACCGTCATGCCCGAGAGGACATCATCTTTCATATTGCCGCGTTTTTTAACGAATGGATTTTTCATGGTTTAAAATAGAGACAAAAAAGGCGCCGACGTGGGGTCGACGCCTCGGACAAAAAAATGGTAAATGTTGATATATACACCACTGCGGAAGTTTCAAACTACCGATAGGGTGGTGCGCAGCAGGGTAGAAGGGGTGATCAATCCATAGGGTGCAACCCCAAAGCAAAACCGGTCTTACATGTGGTAAATTACGAGTGAGCCGATTACCCGATTAACTCTGTCGTGTAACACTAACGTTCACCATCAGTTCAGAGGTAACCCCATCAATAAGACCGGTAAAGGAGCCGGCTATCGGTGGCAGCGACTCGGAATCCCTACCCCCCGCAACTGCGATATGCTTTATGCCGGTGATATCTCCGCTGGTGTTGTCGAAACCTTTCCAACCCGCACCCGGTAAGTGAACTTCCGTCCAAGTATGGGTTGCACCCAGGGCTGCGGGTATATCCTCGGTGATGGCGTAACCGCTGACGAAACGACCAGGTATCCCGAAAAAGCGACACGCTGCAATCAAGAGGGCAGTAAAATCACGACATGATCCGGTCTGTATATTCAAGGTTTGACCCAGCCGCTGCACTCCGGGCTCCTCCCTTGCCCGATAAGTAAAAGTATTGGCGATGAAGCGATTCATCTGGTCCAATAAACCGTAGGTTTTCACCAGTTGACCGGGTTGCCAGAGTTGCTTCACCCATTCCGCGAATAAAAATCCGGTCGTTAAGATAGCTTGGGTTCAAATAGGGTTCGAGTTCGATACGTTCCGTAGCAGAAAGCAGATAGGGGAAATTGATGGCGTGGCGATCCACGACAAAGTCCAACGGTTGGTGGTCGAAGTATTCCACCTGGGTCACGCGGTTGAAGATCAATTCCGAAGTGGGATGGTCATCGAAAGTGATCACTGCGGCGGAGTTGCCGTATACATCGCGAAACCACGATGTCTTCAACGGCTCTGCGTAATCGTAAGCTGTGATCTGGCAATATGCAGACCATAACCCGCTCTGGGTCTCAACAACAGCCGGTGGGGGCCAAGTGTCACCGGACCCAGTATCGGTAGTGAGTTGAGTGGTTGATCAGTAATGGAGTCATATTTTCCGATAATGGCATGCGGTGGCGGTTTGCTAGCGTGCTTCGAATTCATCAAGGCGCAGAAACAAATCACAACCAGGTAGGTTTCTTGGAGACGGATAAGATCATGATTGCAAGTGTCGCGATTTAGACCGGCATGGTTCCCATGGGTGCAAAATACTTACCTTCAATCAAAGACTTGAAGGCTTCGCGACGCTTTCAAGAACAGCAAGTGGGCCTGCCAAAATTTAAGAAAGCTGCCAAAGGTCCTAAATCCGGGAAACGGAATAAAAAATAAATGCTTAGTTCTTGGTGGCGACGAGAACTGCCAATGCCTGCTCATCAATTTCACCTTTTACGGCATGGAGGTGATGGAGCACACCCATGCGGTCTTCCGCATCACTCGTAGAGATATCCAGCATCCAATCTTCGGTCTTGGCTTCTGCTACAATGACCTCATCGGCCCAGCCAATCACTTCGGCGGCGGTGATAAAGCCTTCAGTCAGACCTTTGATGTAGAATTCAGCGTAAGTGCGGAGATTGGGTGAGTTGGACATAAATTGTGAAGTGTTCAGATTGGAAATAGTGAGTGCGGAGGAAGTCAGGCTTTCTTAACGAAACAAGATTTCAAGGCCATAGCGACTCCGTCAACTCTGTAGTCGATATCATGATCGCCTTCAACTAAACGGATGTTCTTGGCCTTAGTGCCACCCTTGAGCACCCCAGAGCCACCACGCAGTTTCAGGTCCTTGATTAACACGACGGTATCCCCGTCGACCAATGGCGTGCCATGAGCATCTTTCACGATACGAGTTTGCTCACCAGTAGTTTTTTTTGGCCATTCATGACCGCAGATGGTGCATTCCCAAAGTTCGGCATGACTAAGCACATCATCAAGGGTACAGGTTGGACAGGGAGGATTGGTCATTAGTAAGTCAGTTAAGGGCGATTATCAAGTTCGACGAATTGCGGATGTGTGGTGATGCGAATGACAAAAGCAGGTCTTTCGATTTCCGGTAAATCAGCAGGATATTTCGAGTCGCTACGGCTCCAGCGTCCGAGCCAATCAGCGCCGAGAAGTCTAGGTTTATTAGGATGGTTGGCCGCACCTCCGGCTTGGCTGAAAGCGATGGTGGTGCTGGACTTGGGTCCGGTGCCAATACCTTCACCGACGTTAAATCCAGCGGCCAACAATGCCACCCGCACAGAAGTAGCGGAAGAATAGGTATAGAGCTCGGTTGATTTGGCTGAAATGTGAGCGGACAAACGCTGGAATGCTTCCATGGTCCAGAGCAGAGAATCGGTTTTAGCTGAGAAAGGATCATAAAAGATCAAATCTGGCACCGCGGTCGCAGCATATTTTTCCAGGAAATCACCTTCATGCAGTTCCCAGTAAAAGAAACCTGAATCATGTGACCAGGAACCATCCTGTAATAAGGCATATGGTGCGGCGTGACGCAGATGTGGAAAGGCGCCGGCATCTTTTGTTGCCAATCGCAGCGGGTCCAGATCGCGTTCGAAACTAATCAATCTTACCGGACGAATCGCTTGATTTGGGTGGGACGGCAGTTCCTTTTCGAAGCATGCCAGCGCCGCCATGGCATTTGAAGCTGCCCCGAGGCCAACATCCCATATCACCAATTCATCCGTGCCGGAGTGCAATCGCAAGGCGAGGGCAGACTGTTCGATGTAAAGTCGATTGGCTTCTTCCTCAGGTGGGTTCACCGAATGCATGACTTCACCCGAACTGATTTGGCGAATACTGCTGAATCCTTGGGGGGCGCGTAGAATATCGTAGTCGCCCAAAGTTGTCGTCACGCGCTTCCTGGTGGGGATGGATGGTCGAGCTGGGTTGGCTTCATCCACGCGCAGAAGTTCCGGTTTTCTCTTTTCGTAAAAACGCGCGAAATCATCTGCCAAAATACTGGCCCGCATTTCGGCCATTAATTGATGGTAGAAAGTGAAATTATGGATGCTCAATAATTGCCAACCCAGATTCTCATCGGATTTGAATAGGTGATGCAGATAAGCGCGGGAGTAGTTTTGGCAGGCATGACAATGGCATTTAGGGTCAACCCGCGCTTCATCGAATTTATAGACTCCGCGTCGCAGTTGAAGTTTTCCCTCTGAACTGAAAACCACTCCACGCTGAGCCAATTGTGAAGGAATAATGCAATCAAACATGTCCACACCCCGATGGACGGCTTCCAAAATATCGATCGGCGTGCCAACGCCCATAAGATAACGCGGTAAATTTGTAGGCAAATGATCGCTCGCCAAATCGGTGAAAGCGTATCGTTCGGCATGGGTTTCACCAACGGCGAGTCCCCCAATGGCGATGCCATCGAATGGCAATTTGCTTAAGAATTTTGCACTCTTGATTCGCAAGTCAGTATGACATGCCCCTTGGACAATGCCAAACAATGCTTGTGGTGAATCTCCCCGGGCGTTCAGCGAACGTTCCGCCCAACGGTGGGTCAGTTCCATGGCCGCCTCTGCTTGGTCATGGGGGGCCGTGGATGCGATGCATTGGTCGAGCACCATCATGATGTCGCTGCCAATGTCTTTTTGCATGGCGATACTGGATTCAGGGGAGAGTAAGTGCATGGTTCCATCCACGTAGCTTTTGAATCTGGCTCCCTCTTCCTTCATCTGCCGTTCCTTTGCGAGGGAAAAAATTTGAAAGCCCCCCGAGTCGGTGAGCACTGGGCGATCCCAGTTCATGAAACGATGAATGCCGCCAAATTTCCTGAAAACCTCCGGACCGGGGCGAAGCATCAAATGGTAAGTATTAGCCAAGAGCACATTTGAGCCGGTGGTTTTCAAGGATTCCACGTTCATACTCTTCACCGTCGCTTGAGTGCCGACGGGCATAAAAATTGGGGTCAACACTTCTCCGTGGAGAGTTTGAAACCGTGCCGCCCGGGCTTTGCTGCCGGTGGTTTCTTTTTCCAGTTTAAAATTTAGACGGGACATGGATGTAGAGCGAAGATGGGTGCGCAGAATATATAAATAGGGAGGAAGTGATTTTCTTTACCAGTGGATATGTCAAACTAAGCTATATGGCATGCTGATTTCCCGGGTTGAACTCAGTGAACACTTGAATGATCCCAACTGGATTGTTTTCGACTGCCGGCACGACTTGATTGATCATCATCGCGGCGGACAGCTCTACCAAGCTGGACACATTCCGGGCGCGATGTTCGCGCCGGTTGAAATGGCCCTCACTGGAGCCAAAACCGGTAAGAATGGCCGCCACCCATTGCCTGATCCGGCAGACTTTGCGAATTTTCTCATCCACCGTGGGGTGACGGATTCGAGCCAAATTGTAGCCTACGATGATGTGGGTGGGCAGTATGCCTCTCGGCTTTGGTGGATGGCCCGATGGATCGGATTGACGA
>DFDG01000105.1:0-5915 GCA_002367815.1 Opitutaceae bacterium UBA3033
TCACGGGTGGACAGGCGCACCGCCGTGATCAGGGGATGCTCGTGCGGTTGGCCCGGCCGGCCCTCGCGGGGAAATATCCGGAAGGTGTCCGCCTGTTGGTTTGATACCAAAACATAACCGGTGCCGGGTCCGGATTTATAAATCGAGATGCCCTCCAGATCGCTCGCGAAGCCGGACGTGCCGAAGAGCGCCAGCTCCGTGTTCGCAGCGGGCGCATCCGGATCCGCGCGATATTTGTGCACGCCGAACTGTTCGTCGCTGTAGTAGACATAGCCCAATTCGTTGTCGATCGCGATGGCCTCGATCTCCTTGCGTCCGCTGTAACGGCCAAAGGCGCGCACCTTGGTCATCTGGACTTTTCCGGTGCCGTCATCGGCCAGTTGATATTGCCAGAGATAATCCTCCGCCGGACCAGACTTGCCCCCGACCACGGCAAAAATCGCGTGATCAGTCGGTCGGGTGTAAAGCGCGATGCCCATCGGGGGCCGGGTCGTATCGCCGAAGAAAACGGTCAGGTTGCCTTGGTCCAGCGGCATGAGATCGGGCAGGCGAAAAACCCGCAGTCGCTGGGCCTCGCGTTCCGTGACCACCGCGATGTCGGTGGGCTGGCCGCCCAGCATCAACCCGTAGGCAATGTCGACATTGTTGGGCCGGCGCAGATCCGGGACTTTACCCACCACCCGGCCCGCCAGGTCAAAGGCGTAAAGCGCACCCGCGGAATCTTTGTCCGTTCCGAGCACGAGGCTCTGGGCTGGATTGGTCGGGTTGATCCAGATCGCCGGATCATCGGTGTCGTGATCCACCGGGGCCGTCACCACGCGGGGCATAAGCGCCGCGACCGGGGCATCCCGATCGGGCGCCACCCCCTTGGAACAGCCCGGAGCAATCAGGGCAAGTGGCAGAAGCAGACGGCAAAGCGAAGGCATGTTGATTCGTCAGGTTACGGGCATGCTCTCAGAGTTTCCAGCTTACGCCGAAGTTGGAAGTCCAGCCGTATTCTTCAAATTGCACCAGACGCGGGCCCTGGTTCGCCGGTGATTTGTAATAAACGCGGAAGGGCTCGTTGTTGATGTTCACGAATTCCACATAGCCTTCGAAGTTCTTGGTGAACCGGTAACGCATCGTGAAATCCAGCTGCTTGAAATCGTCGACCCAGCGGTCCTCGTAAATGTTGCCGCCGATGGCCTCATCTTCGCGCAGTCGCTCACTGCGGAAATTCTGCGCGAGGCGGGCAAAGAAGCCGCCTTTTTCATAAGTGATACCCAGGTTGCCGATGCGGTCCGACTGACCGATGAAGGGCAGTTCCTCACTTGGTCGCGTGGGATAGGTCGCCTCCGAATCACTCAGGGTGAGATTGGCCAACAGCCCCAATCCGTCGAAGGGCGCGGGCAGCATGCGCAACTGTTGTTGGTAGGAAAGCTCCAGGCCCTTGATCTGGCCGTCGCTGCCGTTGCGGAAAGTCGTGAGGTCGTAAGTGGGCAAGGGAGAGTAACCGCCCGCGATGTCGATTTCGTAGGAAAAGTTTTTGATGTCCTTCAGGAAAACCCCCGCCGAGATCAAGCCGAGCGAGGGCAGGTAATACTCAACCGATGCATCCCAATTGCTCGAAGTGAGGGCCTCCAGTCCGGGGTTGCCCTGGACCACTTCGGCATCGTCGTGGTTGATGCCGATGAACGCGGCGCTTTCGCCAAACGAGGGGCGGGCCAGCGAATTGGACCACGACGCGCGCAGCACAAGATTCTCCCGTGCATCGTGGCGCAGATAAATGCCGGGCAGCCAGTTGGTATAATTGCGCGAGACGTTATTGCGGCCGATCACGACTTCATTGACGAGGTCGAGTTCATTGCCGGAAGTGTCAAACTTGGTGCGCTCCACGCGGGCGCCGGCAATCAGCGTGGTGGCCCCCACTTTCACCGTGCCCATCACGTAGGCCGACAACACGTCCTCATGCGAAACCCAGTCCTCGAGTTCGCTGTCCTCGAAAATGCGCTCGCCTGAAAACGAGGAGAAGTTGCCGTAAAACGCCTCACTGGCCCGGCCGCCATCCGCGCGGGGCACCTTGGTGAAGGGATAGTCGCCTGAATCCGTGGCCAGGCTGGCATAGGTGAAACTTGCCGGCGCACTATCGAGTTCATAGACCTCGACCTCCTTGTCCTTTTGTTTCGCCCGATACATCACGCCGAATTTTACGGTGGTGGGGTTGGCGTGGTTGAGGTCGAGCTTGGCGTTGAAACCCGCATCGAATTCATCCTCGTTGCCGGTGTCGTTGCTGTAGTCGATGCGTTGAAAACTGTAGGTGGTCGGATCGTTGATGTCTCCGCCGGCAAGTTGCTCCAGGTTGAACGAGTAGGGTCCGTTCGCGGTGTAACGGAAGGAGCCGTCGCGCGTGTTGTGCCGGAAACGAATGGAAGATTCCCCGGGATTCTTTTCCTTGCCGCGCGACCAAGCCAGTTGTCCGTCCACATCCCATTCGCCGATGCGGGCTTCGCCGCCCGCGAGCAGGGCAAAGAGCTCCTGATCCTTTTCGCGCAAGCGCACGTCCCGGCGCCAGCGGCGCTGGTTGTTGAAGGTGGCGGAATTGGCGTCCGCCGCAATCAGCGTGCCCTCGGAAAAGACCAACACGGAGCGGTTCCGGTATTCGTGGTCGGTGAATCGATTGTAGGTGGAACGCAGAAACAGATGGGATTCCCCGGTCGGTTTGCTTTCGAGGGCCACGGTCGCCCCGTAACGCTTGCGATCGATCTGATAGTCCCGGAAATTCATCGCCTCGAGCACGTAGTAGTCCTGGTTGTCAGTCGGGGAAGTTTCCTTGGTATAACCATCCTCCTCGAAATTGGCGGAACCAAATTTGCGTTTCTGCCAGGTCGGCGCGATCAGGATGCCGAACTTGCCGTCCTGGCTCAGCGCCGAGTAGCTCGCGTTGAATTTCTGGCCCAGCTCACCAGTTATGTTGGAATAGATCCCCCGCAGGTTCACACTCGCTTCGGTGCCGTCGCTGTCGAAAGGGCTCTTCGTCTTGATGTTCACCTGCCCGCCCAAACCCTCGCCATCCAAGTCGGGCGTCGCGACCTTGATCACTTCCACGCTGGCAAGTGCGTCGGAAGGGATGACGTCGAGCGCGATACCACGGTCACCCTGCTCCGTGCTGGCCAACTTGACGCCGTTGAGCGTCACGGAATTCAGCGCGTAGTTGACCCCGCGCACAATGATGTAGCGACCCTCGCCTTGGTCGCGGTAAAGCGCCAGACCCGGCACGCGTTGCAACGCCTCGGCGGCGTTCTCATCGGGAAAGTTGCCGATTTCATCCGAGGCCACGATATTGCGCAGCGTATTCGAGGAGCGCTGCTGGTTGATCGCGCGCGCGGTGCCAACCAGGGCCCCATCGATGACAAATTTTTCCATTTTCACCACCTCGCCGCCAAAGGCTACATTCGCTGTGGCGGTGCTCCCGGAGACGACCGTCACGGTCTTCGCCATGGCGGGATACCCGACATAGTTGTAACTCAGGATCTGATCGCCGGCCGGCACATTGTAGAACGTGAAACTGCCGTCGCGCGCGGTGTAGGTTTCGAGCGCCGTATGGGCGATGGTCACGCGAGCGCTGGCCAGCGGCAGTTTGGTGACCCCGTCGGTCACCCTACCGGAAATCACGCCGTCAGACTGGGCCGCCAAAGCCAAAGGCAGGAGCAGAAAAGTTAAAAAGGAGAACAGGGACTTGAATCGTTTCATGGTCGTTTTGGTGTTTGCTTTGCGGCCCGCCTTCGCGCCACGAAACCGAAAGAGGCCAAGACAACAAACCCGGTCAAGGCACGCGGACGCGCGTCACAGAAGTTTCACCTGTCCGTAATCTCCCCGTAACTTAAGCGGTCCAAATGTCGAAATCTCCGCGACCGATCACCCGCTCGCCCCCGCTCTGACAACAGAACGATTGACCCGCCTGTGACCGTGCGGAAGCCTTTCCTGCCACCCCAACTCCATGCGCCTAATTGGTGAATCACTGGTTTTTATCGGAGCAGAGCCTTCTCCCCTGGCTTTGCTCCCTGCCCCCAATGCGGACCTGCGTTTGCGCAGCACTTACGAGCCTGGGCCCACGACTATCCACTACTCGGAGGGGCGCGATTATCAGTTCGACGCCGCCACCGGCACCCTCACGAGCTTGCCCGGATCGCGCCTGCCGGACTTTCGCACCAACGTGCTCTATGGGCAGGAGGATTTCGATCACACCGCGTTTCCGGGTTACGGAAATCTGCCCTTCTTTGCCTACGCGGATTATTCGACCGATGCCGCGATCAATTGGCCAAAACCTATTGCCAACGAAAAATCACTGTCGGCCACGCGCGCCAAACTATCCGCAGGAGAGCCGCTCAAGATGGTAGCTTATGGCGACAGCATCACGTATGGCGGCGAGACCAGCGCGCCCCACCTCGTTTTCTGGCAACGCTGGGCCGATAAACTGCAAATAAAGTATCCGCGCGCAACGATACAGATCGTGAATGCCGCCACCGGCGGCGACTGCACGACTCAGGGCCTGGAGCGCCTCGACGAAAAAATTCTGTCCCACCAACCCGATCTGGTGTTGGTCGGATTTGGCATGAACGACCACAACCGCGACTGCGTGCCGCTGCTGCGTTTCAAGACACAGCTGGCGGAAATCGTGACCCGCATTCACGAGCAGACAGGCGCGGAGACTCTCCTCTTTTCCACCTTTCCCCCCAATCCCAAGTGGAGGCACGGCTCTCACCAGATGGCAGCCTACGCGCAAACCACGGCGCAAGTCGCCGCGAGCACCGGCAGCGCGTTCGTCGATGTGTATGCGGCTTGGTCGCTCTTCGCCGCGCGCAAACGCCCCGAGGATATGCTGGCCAACAACATCAATCACCCGAACGATTTCGGACACTGGATTTACTATCAGGCACTGGCAGAGTTGGCGGTGTGAACCTGCGTCGTGTGTGCTAATAGCTACAGCTTCCCTTTGGCGATCATCTCCTTGGTGAGTTCTTCCTGATATTTTTTGGCGGCGGCCTCATCTTCCCGGGCACGGGCCCAATAATAGATAAAACCCAGCGCCTTCCGACTACGGTCGGCGGATTGGTTGGCATCGGCGCGATGGATCGTGAGCGCATGATGCACCAGCAGGTCGCCGGGTTGGGCGTTCATGCAGACTTCGGCAGCCCTATCCTCGTCACTATAATCGGTGATCCCCTGGGAAAAGCCGAGGGTGCCGGTTTTGCCGTGCGGGCGAATGCCGCGCTGGTGCGAACCGTTGATGTAGCGTACGCAGCCGTTCTCTTCGTCTACATCCTCCAGCGCGAGCCACATGGTCATACCTTCTATCGGGGCCAGTTTCGCATAATATCCGTCCTGATGCGGTGGGGTGGCCTGGCCGACGCCCGGGGGCTTGTTGAAATACTGCATGTTGCGGCCGACCACGAAACGCCCGAGCAGAAACTCGGCGAGTTCAAAGAACCGGCTCTTGAGATAAAGTTGCTCAAAAAAATCGTCGTATTGATACAAGCGGATGAGTTGCTTGAGCGAAGATTTGTCCGTCTTGTCATCGTAAAAGACATCGTTGACCGGCCGGGTCGGCACCACCTCGGCAATCACCCGATTGAGATTCTCATGAATCATCGCGACTTCATCCGCGTTGATAAAACCGGGGATGCGCACATAGCCCAATTCGTTGAATTGCTGCCGATACGCAGCCGGGAAGGCCGAGGGGTCAGGGAGCTTGATGCCAAATGCCATGGGGATAAAATCTGCGGGATTAAGAATTTCTCTCACCTATGTAACGCTTCAAAGCCTGCCCTAGGCGCGACGGCATCGCAATTGTTAGATTCGCTTGGGTCTTAATAAAAGGACGGCTCGGCAGGTAATTAATGGTGGGTGTTTCCAGGAATATCGGGTGAACACGATCG